>WOYY01000039.1 GCA_011620555.1 Anaerolineaceae bacterium
TCAATGGAGGCAATAACTCGCCAAGGTATGACTTTTGTTTCTATCGGTTTTCCAACCACTTTACTAATTGATTCTCCAATTTTCTCGATGCCCAACCGTCGTAAGAGCCCCTGTCCACTCACGTCAACGCCAGTTAATAAAAACCGGTCGGCAGAACGGGCCAATTGAATATCATTGACACGCACCAAACGCTTGCCTTCTATATCCACAATCTGTTGATCCATAACACGATCATTCAGATGAAGTTCATGTCCATTTGGTTGATAAGCCAGGATCTTTTCTTGAGCCGATTTCAAGGTGACACTCGGCCACAAGCTAGCTATGTTAATAGCGGAGACAAATTTTAGATTATTCGTAGAGTCTTTTAGGGAAATCGCAACAACTGGGGGAAGATTCTTATCTGTAGAATCGACTAAAATATCGCCCAAACGCCCAACTTCACGACCGAACGCGTCCCACACTTTTTGACCGAGTAGTTGACTTACATAGATCATGTCTCACCTCATTTACGTCTGTTTGTATAGACAACTCATTATGAGGAGAAAAGAAATAGACGCCCGTATCTTCCAAGCGCCTATTGATATGAATCTATAGAAGCATGGAGAGAAACTAGGTCAGTTTATCAGTTCTCCCACTAGGGTCGTCTGAGTAACTATCACCTTCGTTTGCTTGAGTTTCTTTCATAATCCCATTTCCATTGCCTTATCAGCAATATGGTTCAATGTTAGCCATTAGATTATAACATTGATTCCAAACATTTTTTAGGAGAAAAATTCTACCCCCGGGAGAGCAAGACGCCGACCGGCAGCATTCTGCCGGTGTTACGCTGCCGTCATTGGGTTGTTTGCCTCTTTGGAATCGCCTTATCAAGAAAAAATAAATTGGATAGCTTGGATAGTCACTTGCCCAACTCCCTAGTAAAAACTAAGTAATCAAAAACCCTCTTTGTTGCGGGGGGGGTGTCCGGTAAGCGGATTTGCCTGCCCAGAGGTGCAGCCGTGGGGAACCGTTGCCCTCTGGGGAACTTAAAATAGTTAATTAATACTCGTAAATACTCCCGCCGATAAACTCTCGGATCACGGAATTCTCCGGCACCACCGAGTCATCTTCGATGGCGTCCAATTCCTGCATCAGCTGGTAGACCCGGCTGGCCCGCTCGTGAGCATCCTTGCGCAGCGGGTCATCCGCATAGTCCTCCGTCCAGCGGGCGAACTCGAAGAACAGCTTGGCCTTATACATCGGCAGCTCGTAGGGCATGGCGCTATTGACGATGTAGTCCGTGGTGTTCACATAGGGAATGATATTGCGCAGCTCACTGGAGCGCACATAGTGCCAGTGCAGCAGGGTCTTGGTCGGGTCATAGGCCCGGTGGGAGGCATCCCGCAGCATCCGCCGCATCAGGCGGATATCCGTCCAGCGGACATAGTGCCCGTCCGGGTCCTTGAGCTGCAGCAAGGGTTCAATATAGAGCCGGAAGATCTTCTCCGGAGCGATGTCCTTGGTCATATCCGGGTACAGCCCGTGGAGGCTGTCAATCAGGATCACATCGTTCGGTTCCAGTTTCATCGGCGTCTGTTCGGGCTGGCGGGTGCCGGTCTTGAAGTCATAGAACGGGATCCGCACTTCCTCACCGTCAAACAAGCGGTTCAGATGCTCGTTGATCAGCTCCAAATCCAAAGCCTGCGGCGTCTCAAAATCGTAATCCCCGAATTCATCCTTGGGGTGCATTTCCAGGTCAAAGAAGTAATTGTCCACGTTCAGGGTGACCAGGCGCAGATTGTGGCGGGCCAGCCGCTCCCCCATCTTGATCGTGGTGGTGGTCTTGCCGGAGGAAGACGGCCCGGCGATGATCACCATCCGCAAGTCCTCCTTGCGCTCGGCGGCGAGGTTGGCGGCGTTTTCCACATCCTCGTTATAGAAGGCCTCGGATTCGCCCACGATCTGGGCGATCTCGCCTTTCCTGATCCGCTCATTCAGATGTTGGACGGTGTGCAGGTTGTGGTCGGTTGCCCAATCCAGCACCCGCCAGAGCTTGGACCAGGGTATATTGCTGGAAGGCTGCGCCCGCCGGTCGGCGCGTTTCTCCCGCAGCTGGGCGCGTTCGGCTCGATAGAGGATGTAGGCTTTGGCCACCCGGGCATGGCCGTTCTCAATCAGGACTTTCTCAACAATGTCCTGGATCTGCTCAACCGTGGGGACCACCCCGGGCGGGGTTTGCGCTTCGAGAATGCGAACGACCTCAGCGGACAATTTCTCCGCCGTTGCCTTATCCCGCCCGCCGACGGCCACCGCTGCGCGATAGATGGCATTGGTGATCCGCTGGGGGGTGAATTCAACAACCGACCCATCCCGTTTGACGACTGATTTAATCGCGGACATTTCCGCTCCTTTCGAAAGTATCAGGAAAACGCCAGGTCTCCGTTGAATTAATTATAACGAATGTTAAAGAATTAACCAAACATCCTATTTTTCACCTTAAGTTAATCATTAAGAAAGCCCCTCCCGCGTTGACTTTGCAAGCTTCCGTGTGCTATGCTGAAAAAGGCAAGTCAAAATATAAAAGTAACCGTCTTTTTCCCCTTACGCTCTGGAACCTTTCACCCTCGAACGTCGTCTGGATGTTAACTTCCGGGCGGATTAAGGCTCTTGATTGGAGGATCATGTGAAAAATAAAATTGCAGTCCTATTGAGTATTCTCGCCCTGGCTCTGGCCGCAGCGGCCTGCCAGGCGCCTTGGAACACCACTACCCCAAGTGAGACAAGCGCACCGACGGACATCATCACAGAGCCGCCGACCGAGGCCCCAACCGAAACAGCGACCGAAGAACCGACCCCCGCGCTGCCGATTGTCACAGACCCCATCATTTATTCTTTCGCCTTTTTCACACCCGACCGCGGCTGGGCTGTGACCCAGGATGGGAACGAGGTTCTGGTGACGGTGGATGGCGGCCAGACCTGGCTGAACGCCACCCCGGCTGCCCTCAGCCCCCTGCCGGCAGGCGTCACGTCTTTGGGGCTTACGCCCTTCTTCCTGGATGCCGATACCGCCTGGATGACGCCCGGCAGCTTTGGCAGCGGCAGCGGCACGCTCTATCACACCACCGATGGCGGCCAGACCTGGACCGCCACTCCCACACCCTTTGACAATGCCCAATACACTTTCGTGGACCCGAATGGCGGCTATGCGCTGGTGAGCCTGGACGCGGGCGCCGGGTCGCAGTATGTTGCTATCTATCAAACGACCGATGGCGGTGCCAACTGGACACAGGTCTTCAGCCACGTACCCGGCGAAACAGCTTCGCTGCCCGGCGGCGGGCACAAGTCCGGGCTGACCTTCCTGGATATGAACCACGGCTGGATCGGCGGCGACATCCCGATGACGGATTATTTCTACCTCTATACGACTTCCGATGGCGGCGTCAGCTGGTCTCAGGAAACGGATATTGCCCTGCCGGCTGGCTTCAGCAACACCTTTGAAGAAGCCCAGCGGCCCTTCTTTGTGAGCGGCACGGTGGGCTATCTGCCCGTGCGGATGCTGACCGAATCGAGCGAGTCCTACCTGCTGATCTATCGCAGCGATGATAGCGGGCAGACCTGGATTTATCAAGGCCTGGTCCAGAATGGGTGGGACGTGGACTTCGACACGCCGGCCTCTGGCTGGATCGCATCCGACCTGGGCCTCTATCACAGCACCGACGGCGGCGTGACCTGGTCTGCGCTATCCCCCTCCGGCATCCCGGCAACTGACTCGATCCTAAAGGTTGATTTCGTGGATGGGCAGTATGGCTGGGCGCTCAGCACCCCAGACCCCGGCACGATGTCCCCGCTGCATCTCTACCGGACGGTGGATGGCGGTGCAAGCTGGACTCAGCTGATGCCGTAAACCAGCATTGAGTGAGTGAATAACATGAGGTGCGCTCATTCAAGGGCGCACCTCATCTTGTAAATTATGTGCCGCGCAGCGCACGTGACAAAGAAAAAAAGCTTGCCCCCTCAATCACCATCTTCCTGCGGAGAACGATTCGTCTGGCGCAATTCCGTTCCACAATTTCGGCAATAGATATCCCCCGGCTGCGACCGGCTGCCGCACTCATGACAGAAGATCGCCTTCGGTTCAGTGCGCCGCATTCTCCAACGGGTATCGTCAGCCCCCTGCTCTCTAACATAATTCTTTTGGAACAACCAGTAATAAATGCCGACCAGCACAATCAGCAGCAGGGCAATGGCCAGCAGCCAAACCACAACCGTGGACGGCAGGATCGTCCGGCCCTCGGTTTTCTCATCCACAGCTTCAACCGGGGAGACCTGCAAGGCCGGATATTCGGCATTTTGAAGATCTTTGACATAGTGAAAGTTGACCTCATACGAGATCCCTGCGGTCACAGGTCCTGCCTCAATGGTATAGGTGCAGCAGGGCGCGGTGTCCTCCAAGCTTTCAGCGGCCTCGGGATGGGTGACCAGGTCGCCACCGCCATAAGGCTGCCGGATGGAAACCGTCAGATCATTCACCGGGAAATCCGATAACCAAAGGTAGTTGAAAGTGCGGATCTGCTCAGAATGGACCAGCAGCGGGTCCGTGTATTCCATCAGGATCTTGGGAGAGGTCGCGGTGAACTGGACCTTTTTCCAGAGGCCATCGCTGGTCTCTTCCCAGGCAGCCCATCCAACCGACCCGCGGTCATCAATATTCAGGATGGACTCAATAGCGGCATTTGGGGGGATTTGCAGGGTAAGGACCTGGGGAAGGGTCACGGAGGGAGCCAGTTCGAGGTTCAAAGTGACAAAAACCGAAGGCCCGTTTCTTTCCGGCCAAAGCCCCACCTGCACCGCGTCAAAGGCGATCTGTTGAGCGGCATTCACCTCGCCAACCGGGATGAAGCTGGCCAAGAAAATTAGCGAAAATAGGGTTAACAGGGTAAGTTTGTTTGTCTTCACGTCTTGTTATTAACTCTAATGGTTTTTATCAATCATACCATGTCCGTCTGGTGCAAGATTAAACAGCAGGGATAAGCTCTAATGGATATCTTAGAAACGCCAGGTAACATAGAAAGGTCGGATCTGCCGGATTTGGCAGGTTCCAAAATGGTATAATGCAATCTTTGGACATTCTGGATCAGAAAGTGAACTAATCTTATGGCAAAAACAACCGTACAGTGCCCGCAATGCCGGCAGCCCGTGGCGGCTGAGATCACCCGGCTTTTTGATGTCGGGCAAAACCCCCAGGCCAAGCAGATCCTGCTGGCCGGCGCTTATAACTATATTGAGTGCCCGAACTGCGGGTATCACGGCGAAGTACCCCAACCAATCGTTTATCACGACCCCTCCAAAGAACTCTTACTGACCTTTTTCCCGCCATCTCTGAACGTCCCTGTCAACGAGCAGGAAAAGATGATCGGCCCCCTGATCAACAAGGTGATGGAATCCTTGCCGATGGAACAGCGCAAAGCCTACTTGCTGAAGCCTGAGACCATGTTTACCAAGCAGCGGCTGGTGGAGCGGGTCCTCGAAGGGGATGGGATCACCCCCGAAATGCTCGAAGAACAGCAAAAACGGCTGAACCTCCTCCAAAGGCTGGCCGGGACCTCTCCCGAATCGCGGCCGGAAGTCATCAAGCAGGAAGAAGCCCTCGTGGACGAACAACTGTTGATGATTCTTCAGCGGCTGATCCAAAGCGCGGCCGCCTCCGGCGAAGAAGAAAGCGCCACCATCCTGGCCTCCCTCCAGCAAGAGCTGCTCGAGAACACCGACTATGGCCAGGAACTCCTCCAACAGGCCCAGGATCAGCAGGCTGCAATCCAGTCTCTGGAAGAAGCCAGCAAAAGCGGCCTGACCCGCGAAAAACTGCTGGATTTGATCGTGGAAGCCGCTGATAACGAAGTCAAACTCGCCACTCTGGTGGGGATGGCCCGCGGCGGGCTGGATTATGCCTTCTTTGAACTGCTGACGGATCGCATCCAAAATGCAAAAAAAGAAGAGCAGGCCCACCTCACCGAGCTGCGCGACACTCTGTTGGAAATGACCCACGACGTGGATGAAGCCATCAAAGAGCAGGAAAAGATCTCCAGCGAGCTGTTGGACGAAATCCTCAAACAGGACAATATCGAGGAAGCCACCCTGCAGGCTCTGTCGGGCATCACCGACATATTCCTGGACGTCCTGCGCAAGCGCATCCAGGCCGCCCGCAGCTCAAACGATGACGCCCAGCTGAAGAAACTTCAGGCCGTCACCAACGCGATTCAAAAAGTGAGCGCGCCGGGCGCCAATATTGAACTGATCGAAGCTCTGATCCAGGCCAACGATGAGGCCGCCATCAACCAACTCCTGGCGGATAATGCCGACGAGATCACAGATGACTTCATGTCCTTCCTGGTCAACCTGATGAACCAGACCGGACAGCAGCAAGGGCGCGAAGCCGCCGCTGAAAAACTTCAGCAGATCTATCGTCTGGCCCTGCGCTTTACGATGAAACGGAATTTGGAAAGCGAGTCTGCGGCGGCTTAAAACCCCATCAGATGGGCGGGTTATCCAGCCGGAGGCCGTGACCGCGGACGGTAACAATATACTCCCAATCGGGGTCGATCTCCGCCAGCCGATCCCGCAGCCTGCGAACCAGGGCATCCAACGCCTGTTCGGAGACCCCCTCCGCCGCCTGGCTCCAGACCGCACTGATCACTTTTGCCCGGGAAACAACCTCGCCCGGCTGTTCATAGAGCGTCTGAAGCAGGCTGAATTGCGAAGCGGACAAAGGCGGGTCAACTTCCTGATCGAGAACCCAAATACGGCGCGCTCCCAGATCGACCCGGAGCCGCCGTTTGATCATCTCAAGGGGAAGGCCTTCCAGAGGCATGGTGGCATCGGAACTCAGGAAAATGAAATGCTGGGCCAGGGAAATCTGCAGCTCATCGCCATCAACCAGCGGCTCCTGCCCTTTGAGCAGGGCGCCGTTGAGATAGGTGCCGTTCTTGCTGCCCAGGTCTTCGACCAAAACGCCATCTGCGCTGGGCATCACCCGGGCATGGTGCCGAGAAACCTGACGCAGAGGGATCACAATGTCACACTCTGAATCGCGGCCCAGGAGCAGCTCTTTTTTGATCTTCCAGCGCTGCCCTTCCAAAGGGCCGGCTTGCCCCAAAAGAAGCGGGTATTCTTTATCGTTGTCAACCATATCCATTTTTACACTCGCTCAAACCAACCACCTGACTGACGGCTGAAAATTTTTTTTGAATTCACACCTGCTATAATTATATACTATCCATTGGCGCGCCAACGGCTTGATGGCCCTGAGCGGCGGGCAGAAGGTGCAGCTGGCGCTGGCCGGCGTCCTGCTGGACGAACCCCGCTGAACCATCTGGACCTGTCCTCACGGGAGGCCTTTGAGGCTTCGCTGAGTGAATTTGACGGCACGATCCCGGCGATCGCCTCTGACCGATATTTCGTTGACCATTTCGCCGTGGTAATCTGGCCCTTCACGCCGGAGGGCCAGGAGGAGGATTTGGCCCGCGATTGGGTCGTCCGAATCCTCGAATCTTGAAAACCTGGGGATAACTTCGTAAGAACTGTGGATAAGTGTTGAGAATTGGGGAAAAAGGCCCCCAAAACCTGTGCAAAGGATGTGGATCGTTAAAAAGGGAGAACCAGGTACGCCGGCCCGGTTCTCTTCAGGAGGAGAGTAGGGTTCTGCTTTCTTGAAACATTCTATGCCCCAGTATACCGAAATCGCCCAGGGCGTACTTGACGGCTGGCCTGCCCTTGCCCAACGATCACCCCACAGAATCATTAGAAATCAGACAATTCCATATATTGAGCTTGAATATGTCCTCTTTACTGAATCGGTGATAATATTTATAAGTTGATCAATTATGGATGTTTCAGATCGTTCAGATTCGATGGGGAATCCTGATTTATACCAACAATTTTAGAGGAGGGTATATGTTCAAGAAAATATTCTTAGTTTCACTTTTTACGTTGCTTTTATTATCCAGCTGCTCGTATATGGATAAAAGAGCAGAGCCCACAATTGTCGCCCGAGTTGAGCAGACGATCTCTAGCTTCACCCAGGTCCCGTCAAACACACCTTACAATACACAAACAGCTTATCCGACCCTAACACCGCCCCCAACTTACACGCCAAGAATCGTCATAGTAACTCCAACCAATACCAGCACACCACTCTACACAGCAACCATAACAGAGACTCCAACTAAAACAGCTACATTGACTAGCACTCCAAATCCTACAAAAACAGATAAACGCCCTGGATTTTACCTGGTCGGTTCTGAAATAGCACCCGGCGTATGGCGTTCATTGGGTGAAAGTGATAGCTGTTATTGGGAAATCACTTCTGCAACTGGTAGCATCATAAGTAATCATTTTGGGATGGCTGGAGGCACAATGTATGTCCCGAGCAGTGGTTTTCAAGTTATGTTAGATTCTGAATGTGGAAATTGGACTTACTTAGGTAATTAGAGATTAAATCTAAAATAGTTTAAACCTTATCTAAAAAGAGCTGCCAAATTATATCAAGCAGCTCTTTCTTTATTAATCAAACTATTTCAACTTTTACATAATCATTGACACAATTTGGGAGACTTCTAATACATCTAAAACCGATCTTTACCATAATTGTAGATTTTTGCACTTCCTTCCGCTTTATGTTATGATGTTTAAAACCGACCTCATCCAGGAGTGTTGCTATGACTGATCCGACCCAAGCGGTTGAAGAACAGATCATCGCCCTGATCGCCCAGCTCAACGCCTATATTGAACAATATCACGGCGGCTCGGTTGAACTGGACCGGATCGACGGCAATCAGATCTACGTGCGTCTGGGCGGCGCCTGTGAAGATTGCCCGCTTTCCCCCGCCACCCTCGAAGGCTGGGTCGCCGGCACTCTGCGGCAGTTCTTCCCGGAAGTTGAAGTCCTCCAGGCGGATTGAGCGCGGATATGTTAAAAAAATAACCTTCCCAGAGATGATTCTGGGAAGGTTTTGATTTTTAATAGGTTATCAGCAATACTTTACTTCCCTTTTTCCCCGGCCTTCATCGCGCCGCTGCCCGGGCCGTAGTAAATTTCGTTCTGTACCGCCCGGTACAAGGTCTCGCTGCGCAGCTCCGCCAGCGTATAACAGGGCGCTTCCAGGTGGTCGGCCAGGGTTGCTGCCAATCCCTGATCAAAAGCCTCGTGCTCCATATTGATCACCACCGAGCGCACGTCTTCCGCGGCGATCTGCTCGGCGATCAGCTGGCTTTCCTCCAGAGGCGAACCTCTCCCGATGGCCACGTTCCCGGCGCCATCCGTCAGGACGATCAACAGCGGCAGCACGTCCGGGTGCAGCATCTTTTCACGCTTGAGCACCTCATAAGCCATTGAAAGCCCGGCGCTGAGGGGCGTCTTCCCACCCACTGGGATGTCGGCCAGAGCGCGCTGCGCCAGCAGCACGGAGTTGGTCGGCGGCAGCACGAGGGTCGCCCGGTCCTTCTGGAACACGATCAAGCCCACCCGGTCCCGCCGCTGGTAGGCGTCCGTCAGCAAAGAGAGGATCGCACCCTTGGTCGCGGACATCCTCTCGGCCACGGCCATCGACCAGGAGGCATCCACCAGGAAGAGGATCAGGTTCGAGGCCCGGCGCACCCGGACCTTCTTCTGATAGTCCTCCCGCCGGACGGAAAAAGCCACATTCTTCCGCATCTCCTCGCGGGCCTTCTGGAAGGGCGCGGCGGCGCGAATCGTGGCGTCAAAAGCCAGGTCGTCCGCTTTGCCATTGGCCGGGCGGGATTGAATATAGCGGCCGCGTTTGCGGTCGGTCTGGGTCTGGGACCGGCGGCCGCCGTGACGGCGCATCATGTTATCAAGGGGGGTATCCAAACGGCGCGGCTCAAAGGTCTCGCCAGGTTTGACCTTCTGGCCGCCTTCCCACCAATTGGCGGTGGCGTCTTGGAAAATATCCTGCTTGGCTGGCTCTAGGGACTCGGGTCCAACGGGTTCGGTGCTAAGTTCGATTCGGGGGGAGACGGACTTTTTTTTTGACCGGTTTTGGAATCGCTCTGCTCCTGCTGGGATTCATCCTCTGCCGCCCCGCCTTCCGAGGCGGCGCCTTTGAGCTGTTCAATCTGCTCTTCCAGCTGAGTGAGGCCCATTTCCGAATGGCGGAAGGGGCCGGCATTGACCCTGTGCGGCAGGGCCAGTTCAGCGGCCAGGGCAATATCCCGGGGGGTGATCGCCTCGCGGCCTTCAAAAGCGGCATGCGCCCGGGCAGCTTTCAGGATCACCAGGTCCGCCCGGTGCCCATCCACCTGCATTCGGGCGGTCAGATTGGTAATCATCAGCAGATCGCGGGGGGTGTAACTCACCTTATCCACCAGTTTGCGAGCCTGGGCGATCTGGGCAGAGAGTTCCTGCTCCTTGGGCAGGAATTCCTCGCGGAAGGCCTCGGGGTCCGATTCAAAGGCGATATTGCGTTCCATGATCTGGACCCGCTGGCGGGGATCCAAAATGCCCAGGATATCCACGGAGAGGGCAAAGCGGTCCAGCAGCTGCGGGCGGAGGTCGCCTTCTTCGGGGTTCATTGTCCCCACCAAAATGAAACGGGCGGGGTGAGCAAAGGAAATCCCCTCGCGCTCGACAATATTCATCCCCATCGCGGCCGAATCCAGCAAGACGTCCACAACGTGGTCGTCTAACAAATTGACTTCATCAATATAGAGCAAGCCCCGGTTGGCCGAAGCCAGCACGCCCGGCTCAAAACTGCGCTCACCTTTCTGGATCGCTTTTTCAATATCCAGCGTGCCGACCACGCGGTCTTCGGTGGCGGAAACGGGCAGGTTCACGAAAGGCGTCCGCAGGGTCTCCACCGGGACCGCTTCGCCATGGTCAAAACGCTCACGGCATTCGGTGCACCAGGTGATCGGGCTATTCGGGTCACAGCCAAAGCGGCAATCCTTCACGACCTGGACGGGGGGCAGGAGGGCCGCCAAGGCCCGAGCCGCGGTGGATTTGGCTGTGCCGCGTTCACCGCGGATCAGCACGCCACCGATCCGGGTGTCGATCGCGCTGAGGATCAGCGCCCGGCGCATACGCTGTTGGCCGACAATAGCTGTGAAAGGATAAATTACTCGCATCATTTTATTCGTCATTCGGTAAATCTCCAATGCCCATCAAGTTTACCACGTCCCGCAACGATAATCCATTGGCCCCAGGAGGATTCAGGGACAATTGACACCCAAAAACCAGTGAACATCGCAACCTCTTCTCTGGTAAAATGATTAAGTATTCTGACTGCCGGGAACGGTCTCACTCAAAGTCGCTAGCTATGTCATCAGAGGCTTTCCCGGTGTCAGAATCACGGTCTTACGCCGAAATATAGACCGGGTAAACTGCCAAAGGCCCATTCGTTGGGCCGGAAAGTTGTTCTTTGAGGTTAGACACAATGCCAGTCCCATTGAAGGCTGGTACGGTACTCCGGAAACGGTACCAGGTCAACAAGATCATTGGACAGGGTGGCATGGGCTGCATCTACCTTGCCGATGACCTGCGCCTGGAAGGCCGCCTCTGCGCGATTAAAGAGGTGGAATATGACCGCGCCCTGCCGGAGGAAATGCTCGCTGAAGCCCGCAACCAGTTCCAGCAGGAAGCCACCGTCCTGGCCCGGCTGGACCACCCCAATCTCCCCAAAGTTTCAGATTTCTTCTCCATCAGCGATCACGACTACCTGGTGATGGATTTCGTCCCAGGCAAGGATTTGCGCCAGTTGATGATGGAAGCCCGTCAGAACGGCACTTTCCTGCCCGAAGCTGAGGTTTTGGACTGGGCCAGCCAGTTGGCGGATGCCCTGAAATACCTCCACACGCAGGACCCGCCCATCGTACACCGGGACATCAAACCCAGCAATCTCAAGCTCACCCCCTCGGGACTGGTCAAACTGGTGGATTTCGGCCTAGTCAAGACCCTGGCGCCGGGTGAAGTGACCATCACCATCCTACAAGGCCAGGGCACCGCGCTCTATACCCCGCTGGAGCAATACGGCGGCGATTCCGGGCACACCGATGCCCGCAGCGATATCTATGCCTTTGGGGGAACGCTCTATCACCTGCTGACCAACGAGCCGCCTGTCAACGTGCGCGACCGCTTCCTGGACCCCGACGCGCTGACCCCCATCCGGCAGATCAACCCTGATGTCAGCCCGCGGACGGAGCGCGCCGTCCATTGGGCCTTGCGCCTGCATCCTGAAGACCGCCCCGGTGATATTGACACTTTCCTCAAAGCGCTCTTCATTGAAGACGCCCCCATCACGCAGCCTTTCCGCAGCACCCGGTTCTCCTCCAAAGCGATCCAGATGCCCGAGCGCGCGCTGATCTATGTCGCCAGCGGGCTGATGATCGTCAGCCTATTGCTGACCCTGCTGCGCAATTTCTGATCCCGATTCAATTTTCAAATTAAGTCTGGAATGCCCGCCGCGCCGGCCAGCGGCTTTTTTGATCAGCGCCTGGGAAAACGTCCATCCGTCCGCATCCACCAGATCAGCGCGGCAATCCACCCCAGCATCATCCCCACGACCACAACTTCCACCACAAAAGTGGTGCCGGATTCCAGCACCCAGCGCCGGGTGCCCAGAGTCCCCAGGTTGAGATAGGAGTAGGAGAGCAGCCCGCCGATCAGGGTTGTGAGCAGGGAGCGCAGCGCCCAGCGGGAGGTCTTCCACCAGGCCCGGCCGCCAAAGAAAGCCAGCGCACCCCCCAGCCCCATCACCATAACGCCCAAAGCCCATTCGCCCAAAGTTGGATAGCCGGAAGAGCGGACCTCTTCGGCCGCTTCCTCGGCTGCCGATTCGGTCGACGTGGCCTGCGGCGCCTCGGTCGGCGTGGCGGTATGCTGGGGCGTTGGAGAAACCGAAAAGACCGATGAGCTGCCATCCAGCGCGATGTTGATCGTCAGGGTATCCGACTGGGTAGCCGGCTCGCTGGCGGCGCTGACCTCCAGCCCGCCTGCCGCCTCGATCCGGTAGTTGAAATAGGCAATCCCATTCGCGGTCGTCGTCTCATATTGCTGCGTGATTTCCTGCTCGCCGATGGTGGTGAAGGTGAACCGGACCACGGTCCCATCCGGGACGGTGTGCCCGTTGTGGTCCTGAATGGCATTCGTGCGGATCGTGATCGTATCCCCCACAGCAAAGCTTGGCGTGGGCGTTTGCTCGATTGCCTCAGACGGCGTCGGCGTGACTTCAATCCCTTCTCCGCCGGGGGGAGGCTCCGGAACAATCAGCTCCAGATGGATGATCTGGCTGGGGTCCGGGGCCGTCATGGAGATCAGGTCGTAGCCCACCGCGTTCAACGAAACCGGCAAAGCGCCCTGGGGCGTGATCTCCTGCATCAGCACCCGGGCCGCCACATCCACGAAGGAAGGCAGCTTGCTATAGAGCGCATAATAAGCCGTCACCTTGGAGATATTGGTCGCATCCAAATAAATGGGCGAATCCAGGGCAAAGACGATCACCTTCTTATTTGTCGTCAGGTCAGGCCTGTCCTCCAAGATCTTCTGCAGAATCCCGGAAGCAGGGTAGTCCGGGTCGTCATCCAGGACATTGAACACCACCCACTCCGCGTTGCGCAAGGCCGATGAGACATACTGATTGGTGGCCGAATCGATATTATTGACCATATCCGCGAGCTGTGAAAAAGTGTAGGACATGATGCGGCTCTGGTTAAGCTGGCCCCCCGCCTGGGAACCATAAAGGCTCAACAATGAGTTGGCCAGCGAGCCGGTATCCAACAGGTTCAGCGGCGCGCAGCCTTCACACTGGTAGGCCGTGCGGACATCGCTGAAGATCACAATATCCTCATACGCCAAGGGCGGTGAAGGCAGGACCACATCCAGTTCAGCGAGGTTCGGGCTGATCAGATTCACGGCTTTCTGCGCGACGGCGAAATTGGTGCTCTGGCTCTCTGTCAGGGTCGGACCTTCCGATTGTTGGAAGACCGCATCCTGAGTGAACTCACCATAGAGGCCCAGCTTTATTTCAAGGATTCGCAGGACAGAGGCATCTACTCTTTGAGCAAAGGCCGAATCCTCCCGATATTTACTCACAAAGAAATCCAGGATCGAAATCAGCGTGGCATAGGAATCCACATCGCCGGTGCCGACCAGGTTGTTGACATAGAGCATGTCATTGCCCGCCAAAAAGGCGTTGCGGGCCACCTGGATCGCATCAAAATTTTCACCCGTGGGGTTGAAGAACCGGCGGACCGCGCCGCTCCCGAGGTTGTCGCTGATGATCACCCCGCCCTCCGCACGCCAGTTCTCAAGGGCCGGCTGGGCCATGATCGCCTGCAAAGCATTCGAGTCAAAACTGATCGGCTTGGTGGTCGCCCGGATATTGCCCTGGAAACCCTGATAGCGGATGTGCGAGACCATCACGCCATCAACCCGGGTCGGGTCCCCTTTGGCCGGGCTGGTCACGGAGAAAAACGGCGCCAGTTCGATCTGCGTCAGCTGCTCCAGCGACTTGCGAACGGTGGCAACTTCTTCCTCCGGCGAACGGTCGGAGTTGCCCGTGCCGGGGAAATTCTGCGCGACCACCAGCATGCGGTTGTCGCTGCCGGTGTGCAAGCCGCTGATATAAGCCTTACCCATCTGCCCCACCCAGTAGGGATCGCCGCCAAAGGTGTTCACCCCCAGGTAACCCGCGGCCTCTCCATTGGGCGCCTCCAGCACGTCCAGGTTCGGCCCCAGAAAGAGGTTGAAACCCAAAGCGCTCAATTCACTCCCCAGGTTCTCACCCACCTGAGCCGCCAGACCCACATCCCAGCTGGCCCCAATCGCCATTTGCGAAGGGGAATAGACCAAGGGGTCCAGCAGCTGGTCGCCCGGCGCGCCATTCCCGAGTTGCGAAATGCCCACCAGGAGCGGCACGTAAGCATCGGCCGCTGCGACCTGCGGCCCTTCCGGGTCCGGTTCCGGGTTGGCGCCTGCCCATTCAAGGCTTTGCAGATCGGTGATCAGCGACTGCACCTGGGAGAGGGTGTCGGTCGAACTGAAGTTGTTGTTCTCGGCCATCAGCACCACGCCCCCGATATGCTGGTTGACGATCAGGTCATAGATGGCGGAATCCGGTTCGAGCGTGCTCCCCTCAAAACTCACCAGGAAAAGCTGCCCTACCTTTTCTTCGGGCGTCAGGTTTTGCAGGATCGATTCGGCGGAAGACAGCGCTTTCGCCTGGACTGGCGCGCCGCCCAAGCTGGTCAGCAGATAGACCAGCGAGAATAAAATGCGCCAGAGCGATTTCCAATTCCTCACGTGAGCGCCTCCAGAGCCGACATCGCCCGCAACGGGCGGTTGGTGATGAGCGAATCGACCCCAATCTTGGCCAAATGGCGGATATCGGCCGCTTCGTCCACCGTCCAAACGTTGATTTCCCGGCCCCTGGCGTGCATCCGCTGAACCAGGGCCTCATCCACGTCTTTGAAATAGGGGTGCAGGGCATCATAGCGGAACAGGCCATAGGCAAAAAACCTGGCCTTGCCGGGGAAAGTGAGCATACCGATCGGTATATCAGGCAGACGTCGGTGGAAGCGCGGGAAGTTAATCGGGTTGAAAGACGAAATCAGGATGGAGTCCGCCACGCCTTGATCCTGGATCAGAGCGGCCACGTCCAGCGGCAGAGAATCGAAGATCGTGCTGTAATTTTTAAGTTCAATATTGATCAGGAACTTCCCGCCAAAACGGGCCAGGACCTCGTCCAGAGTGGGGATTTTTTCACCCTTGCCGGCATCCAGCGCCCGGAGTTCCGCCAGGGTCAGGTCCTGCACACGGCCAGTACCATTGGTCGTGCGGTCCACCAGGTCATCGTGGATGACCACGAGCTGACGGTCTTTGGACAGCATCACATCCAGTTCAATCCCATCGGCCCCCTGATCCAAAGCGAGCTGAAAAGCGGCCAGCGTATTTTCGGGCGCATCGGCGCTAGCACCGCGATGAGCGATAATTTTCGGTGTCATAAATTCTTCTTCTCCAAAAGATGAAATAATTATAGCACGCAGAGATTAAGGGCGGCGGCTTTCAGCTTTAGGCCCCAGAGTCAATCGCAAAGTAAGTGACTATTCCAAAATTAATCCCTCTTTTTGATTCTAGAATGATTTGAATGCCGGCGCGGGGCTGCCTGCCTCTGCCAAGAGCCGAGCGCCTCGCCTGCCCCTAAGAAAGGACCCAACCCTGCAGGCGCCCCCAGAGGGTCTTGCGATTGCTCCGCTTAAGGCCCCAAAAAAGCCTCGGCGTGGGATGAGTGGGCTATAATAACTCAAAATCCTGGATCATCGGCAAGGAGTCCCATGTTCACAAGCCTTTCCTTCAATGTGGAAGCCCTCAAAGATTACGTCATCCGCTTCTTCAAGGCGATGGACGTCCCCGAGATTGACGCCCGGATCGCGGCGGATGTGTTGGTCGCAGCAGACCTGCGGGGGGTGAACTCGCACGGCGTGATCCGCCTGCACTCCTATTACGGCGACCGGCTAAAACTGAAACAGATTGACCCCCTTTCGCCGATCGAGGTCCTCAGCGAAAATGCCGCCACCCTGGCGTTGGACGGTGCGAACGGGCTGGGGCAGGTCGTGGCTTGCCGGGCGATGTCCCGCTGCATCGAAAAGGCCGAGGACGCCGGCCTGGCAATCACCACGGTCCGCAACAGCAACCACTATGGCATCGCGGGCTATTTTGCGATGATGGCGCTGCCGGAAGACATGATCGGCATCAGCCTGACCAACAGCCAGCCCCTGGTCGCGCCGACCTACGGCCTGCGTTCCGCCTTGGGGACAAACCCGATCGCGGTCGCCATCCCGGCCGGGCAGGAACGTTCCTACGTGCTGGATATGGCCACCAGCATCGTGCCGCTGGGCCGGGTGAGCGTCTACGAGAAGGCCGGGCAGTCCATCCCGCTGGGCTGGGGCATCAACAGCGCTGGCGACCTGACCGAAGACCCCGCCGAAGTGACCCACGGCGGCTCCCTGCTGCCGCTGGGCGGCCCCGCCGAGCTGCGC
The DNA here is from genome assembly GCA_011620555.1 of Anaerolineaceae bacterium. Taxonomy (GTDB): domain Bacteria; phylum Chloroflexota; class Anaerolineae; order Anaerolineales; family Anaerolineaceae; genus Brevifilum. Next base: position 17,026 of record WOYY01000039.1, read on the forward strand.
GGCTACAAAGGCTATGGCCTTTCGCTGCTGGTGGATCTGCTTGCGGGCGTGCTCTCCGGCGCGGCCTATGGCCTGGGCGTGGGAAAACCCTCCAACGAGCGTCACGCCGATGTGGGCCATTTCTTCGCCGCGATCAAGATTGACACCTTCCGCCCGGTGGAAGCGTTCAAACAGGACATGGATGACTACATCCGCGCCCTGAAAGACACGCCCAAGATACCCGGCCAGGACCGGATCTATATCCCCGGGGAAAAGGAATTTGAATTGACGGAAAAATATCAGCGGGAAGGCGTCCCCTTGATGGTCGAAGTGGTCGAAGCGCTCAAACAGGCCGGAGAGTCTGCGGGCGTGCCCTTTGACCTGGAGCCGGTGGGGTAAATTTCACTTTTTCTTGAATTGAGTGCCGGGAACCATCCAGGGGACCTCTTGGCGATATTTTTCGTAGGCCTCGCCAAAGGTTGCCAGCAATTTGCGCTCTTCCGGGATCGTCCCGATCATAAAATAGAGCGTGGCCGCCAAGATAAATGCCAGGGTCAGGTCCGTCATAAAGGGGTACAGCCAAAACAGAATGATGCTGAAAAAATAGAGCGGGTGCCGGACGAAACGATAAAAGCCGCTGACCACCAGCTGGTCTGTATGCTTTTGATTGGGCCGCAGCGCCTGCCGCACGCCCGCGAAAGCCATCAGATCCGTATCCAACAGGGTCGCCACCAGCAGGACCAGCGCCAGGAACTGGATCGCCAGAGTCAGGTACAGCCAGGGGGAAGGAATGACCCATAAGGAACGGGAAGGCAGGAACGCCACCAGCGCGAGGATCAGCAGCAGAGTCACAACCGCGATCAAAACGAAGATCAGGCGGTAATACCGGTCAATACCCGGACCGAAGACCCTGCGCGCCAGGCGCTTGGCGGAAAAGGATGCCAGCCAGGAATGCAGCCCGCCCCAGAGGGCAGTGGCGGTAAAAACCAACGCGGGAAAAATCAAGGATTGCATCGTCTCATTTTATTCAGTGAGCAGCTAAACATCAAGACCATGACTTTCAAATCATGCCTTTCAAAAGCCCTTGCATTTTAGAACGATTGTGCTATACTGGTTTTATATAAATAGAACAATTTTTCTAGTTTTCGGTTGACAGGTGTGCGATGAAAAGAATTATTGTGGTCCCGGCAGTGCTAATCGGTTGTCTGATCGTGATTGGAGTCGGCACGGTGGCCGCCGCCCAGATGCCCTCAGAGGTCCTCCGGGCCCCTACCCAAACGGCCAGAGCCGAAGCTGCCAATCAGACCCCCCCTGAAACCGGCGACCCGAACAGCTCAGACCTCACCGGGTGCAGTCTTGCGACTGATTACCCGGCGGCCGTGCGCCAATGGTGCAGCCAGATCGAGAAAACGGCTCAGGAGGTCGGCCTGCCTGCGGATCTGATCGCAGCCGTGATCCTGCAGGAAAGCGGCGGGGACCCCACGGCCTATTCGAGCAGCGGCGCGGTGGGCCTGATGCAGGTCATGCCCAGAGACGGCCTCGCGGCGGAGTTCATGTGCATCAACGGCCCCTGCTTCGCCTCCCGCCCGACAATCGCCGAACTGGAAGACCCGGCCTTCAACATCGCTTATGGCAGCCAATTTCTGGCCAGCCTGGTGCAGAAACACGGCTCCTACCGGGAGGCGCTTTACAGATACGGCCCCATTGACATGGGTTATCACTACGCGGACCTGGTCCTGGGCATCTGGGATACCCATCAATAGGCTTTTGCTCCATCAAAAATACCCTCGCCGAATGAACGAGGGTATTTTTATTTAATCCTTCACCTATATGACTGGGTGGTCACATTTTCATTTACCTCAACGGACAACATTGTTATGATTTCCTTGAAATATGACTGAGCGGTCACACGTTAATCAGCCTTATTTTCGAGGCCTAGCCTGAAATCATAGATCCCGCCCTGAAAAGGCCAGGTCCGGCCGCACTGCCCGCAGGTCAGATCGGCTGGCAGGGAGGGCAAGGGTGCGCCGCAGGCCGGGCAGGCGAACAGTCCCTCGCCCGTCCAGGCCGCGCCCTGCTTGACCGTTCGGTTGCGAGTGAACACACTCGGGCTGACCTGGGCAAAAGAGCCGGTCCATTGGATCAGGGAGTCCAGCGTCGCCAAAAATTTGGCCGGGAATAGGCGCTTCAGCGCGCCCATCCGGAAATGGGAAACGGTCAAGCGCTTCTCTGTCTCAAAACCCACACGCTCCAGATAGTCCCGGACCGCTTTGGGGTGGAAATCAAAATTCAATTCGGTGAATTCGACCGGCTCGCGGGTATAGGGGCTCCAGGATTGCTTCCCAAAAAGATAGCGCAGCATCGCCTTGAGGTTACGCTTGTTGGCAAATTCGAGGATAAAAATCCCTTCGGGCGCCATCACCCGATGCACCTGCGCCAGAGCTTGTTCCGGCTCAGCCATGTGATGCAGCGTCCGGATCATTGTGGCGCCGTCAAAGACGCTCGCCATGAAGGGTAAGCGGTACACATCCGCGGCCACGTAAATATACCGGTCGGCATAACCCAGCCGGTCACGCGCCTGTTCCAATTGGGTCTGAGAATAGTCCAGCAGCACCACTCGTTCGAAGTTCCGGTAGCGCGGCGTGTTGCGGCCCGCCCCCGCGCCCAGCTCCAGCATCAGTTTGCCAGAGGGCGGCAGCAGTCTATTCAGGGCGATGGCTTCGGCTGCGTCCTCATAGGCGCGGCCGCCCTGATCCCAGAAGCTTTGCTGGTAATCAGAACCCTCATAACTGCAAACAGGAGGCGTGTGATCGTTCATGGCTTGGTTTATATCATGGAATCTGGCAGAGGGCAAACGGGGTTGAGGCGTAAAAAATGTCCGAGCAGGATTACCGGCGGCACCCGGAGATACCTCCTTACCGCTGCTTCCTTTCGGACCTGACGGGGTTCGCAGGGCTCCGCCGCGCCGGTCCCACCCGGACGGGCTTAAGCATACTGCACAGACCTGAGACTGTCAACGCAGGGCTTACGCAGGGCTTACGCGGCCATTCCAACACCGCCCAACTGGAAAAAAACCGCCCTTCGTTGTATACTTTAGAATGATTAATAAGATCACTACCCGATGACAGGAGAGGTGCCCAGCCGATGAAAGTTTTCGTCAATCAACAACAACTTGCCCACTGTGTCAGCATGGTTTCACGGGCTGTTTCACCCCGAAGCACCCTGCCTGTGCTTTCAAATATCCTGATCAAAACCGATAACGGGCGTTTGCGGCTTTCCGCCACCAACCTGGAACTGGGGATCACCTGCTGGATGGGCGCCAAAATCGAAGGCGAAGGCGCAATCACCGTCCCCGCCCGCACCTTCACCGATCTGGTCAGCAACCTGCCCAATGAGCAGGTCACGCTGACTTTGGATCACAGCACCCACACCCTCAACGTCAAATGCGGCTCCTCCGAAACCAACATCAAAGGGATTGATGCGGAAGAGTTCCCGCCGATTCCCGAACCCAATATTGAAGAAGGCGTCCCGCTCAATGTGGCCAACTTCAAAGAGATGATCCAGCAGGTCGCGTTTGCCGCTTCCATTGACGAAGCCCGCCCGGTCCTGACCGGCGTCCTGCTCAAGCTGGATGGCGACCACATCACCCTGGCGGCCACCGACGGTTTCCGGATCTCGATCCGCGAGGACGATATCCCCAATGCCGTCCCGCATGCTTTGGAAGCGATCATCCCCGCCCGGGCGCTGGTCGAATTGGCCCGGATCAGCGGCGGTAGGACCGACGGCACGCTGGTAATGACCTTCCCGCCCGACCGCGGCCAGGTGATCTTCCACATGGACGACCTGGAACTGGCCTCCCAGCTGATCGAAGGCAACTTCCCGGACTATCGGGCCATCGTCCCCCAGAACTTCAAGACCCACACCCTGCTCTCCACTGCCGGCCTGCTGAAAGCCTGCAAGCAGTCCGAGATCATCGCCCGCGAGGGCACCAACGTTGCCCGGCTCAACATCATCCCCGAAACCAATGACGCCAGCCCTGGCACGCTGGAGATCTCCGCCCAATCCGAGCAGACCGGCTCCTCTGAAGTGCTGGTGGATGCCTCGGTTGAAGGCGTCCCGCTGCTGGTGGCCTTCAATGTCCGCTTCCTGCGGGAAGTACTGGAAGTGGTGAAAGCCGACAACGTCTGGCTGGAGACCAACGCCGCCAACACTCCCGGCCTGATCCGCCCCCAGGGCGACGACCACTTCAAACATATCATCATGCCGATGCACATTGGCTGAACCCAATTCAACTGCTCAAAGCACCTGACGGCCGTCAGGTGCTTTTTGATTAACCGCCAACCGTCCCAACTCAAAATTACCCACTTTTGCCAGAATCTATTAGAATTAGCCTGATCAAAAGAAGTTAGACAAGGCAGTTTGACAATGACCTTACCCCCCAGCGCAACCGACCGGCTGCTGAGCATTTATCTAACATTGGCGCAATATCCCATCATCTCCTCCCGAATCCGGGACCTGATGCGGCGGGAGCTTTTTAACCGCGGCTTCCTAACCCCCACGGATTTTGAGCAGGAGGTCATCCGCAAGGCTATCCAGTCGCAGGAGCGGGAAGGATTGCAGCGACCTCAGATTGAAGAACCCGCCGAAGTCTGGGAACGGCGCAAGGCCCTGGTGCGCGACCAGCTGACCGATTTTTATTTCAGCCACCATCTGAGCTTTGAACTAATCGAGGAACTGATCGAAGAAGTGCTCAACGAGCGCGGCGTCACCACGCACGAGGCGCTTTACGAGTTCAATCCCGAGGTCGCCCCCCAGGAGATGCTCTTCAACCAGGGGATGATGATCGAAAACCTGCCGCCCGCCAAACGCAAACACCTGGAGCCGCGCCTGCGGGAGATCAAGGTGGTGCTGATCCGCAATATGATCAGCGACCAGCTGCGCTATATCAACATCGCCCGCAACTGGTTCACCATTTCCGATCTGGCGGAGATCCGGCGCCGCAAGATAGGCCATGGGCGGATCGGCGGCAAGGCGGCCGGGATGCTGCTGGCCTATAAGATCCTCAAAGAAAGCCCCAATGAGGACCTGCGCCAGAACCTGCGCACGCCCGCATCTTACTACCTCGGCTCGGACTTGCTCTACACTTTCATTTCGATCAACAACTTCCACCATTGGAACGATCAAAAATATAAACCGGAAGATGAAATGCGGCGGGATTACCCCAAGATCATCGAGGATTTCATCAACGGCGACTTCCCGCCCAGCATCCTCCAGCGCCTTGAAACCTTGGTCACCTCCGTGGGCCAGCGTCCGCTGATCGTGCGCTCCTCCAGCCTGCTGGAAGACAACTTCGGCACGGCATTTGCCGGGAAATACGAGAGCATCTTCCTGCCGAATCAGGGCACGATCCAGGAAAACATGCAGGCGCTCACCGAGGCCATCGCCCGGATCTACGCCTCCACGCTGAACCCGACCGCCCTGCTCTACCGGCGCAGCCGCGGCCTGCAGGACTATGACGAGCGAATGGCCGTGCTGATCCAGACCGTGGAAGGCAACCGCTTCGGCGATTATTACCTGCCAGACCTCTCCGGCGTGGCTTTCAGCCACAACCAGTACCGCTGGTCCCCGCAGATCCGCCAGGAAGACGGCTTCATCCGCCTGGTCTGGGGCCTCGGCACCCGCGCCGTGGACCGGGTCGGCAACGACTATCCCCGGCTGGTGGCCCTCAGCCATCCCACCCTGCGGCCCTCCAACACCGCCCAATCTATCCGGCGCTATTCCCAGCAATATGTGGACTTGATTGACCTGAAGGAAAACAAACTCAAGACCCTGCCGATCCATGAAGTGCTGAATGGCGACTATCCGCCCCTGCGCTATCTGGCCCAGGTGGACCAGGAAGGCTATTTCCGCTCCATCCGGTCCCGGCTGGTGGATGCCAACCCCTCCCAGCTGATTCTGACCTTTGAAGACCTGCTGCGCCGAACCCCCTTTGCCGAACGGATGCGCTATTTGTTGAAGGTTCTGGAAGAGCAATACGAATCCCCGGTCGATGTGGAATTCATTGCCGATGTCGTGGAAGACAATGGCAAACCGGATATCAAAATCTCGATCATTCAGTGCCGCCCGCTGAGCTACATGAAGGAGAGCAATAGGGTCAGCCTCCCCCAAAACACCCCCCCAGAAAACGTCATCTTCTCCTCGAGCATCATGGTGACCGGCGGCTGGCTGGAAGAGATCAACTACGTCCTCTTTGTCCCCCCGGAGAGTTACTTTTCTCTGACAAGCCAATCCGCCCGCAACAAACTGGAGCGCACGATCGGCCGCCTGAACAGCGCCCTGAGCAATGAGACCTTCATCTGCGTTGGCCCCGGCCGCTGGGGCACCTCCAACCCGGACCTGGGCGTCCACGTGGACTATGCCGACATCTTCAACAGCAAAGCGCTGGTGGAACTCTCCGGTCAGGGCATCGGTCCTGCCCCGGAACCTTCCCTCGGCACCCACTTCTTCCAGGACCTGCTGGAAGGTCAGATCTTCCCCCTGGCCACTTATGTCGGCGAAGACCAATTCAACCGGGCCTTTTTCTACGATACGCCCAACCGTCTGGCCGAATGGATTGATGCCGAGCCAGCGCTCTTTGACCAGCTGCGGCTGATTAAGGTCAGCGATTTCAAAGCCAACCACCATTTGGAACTGGTGATGAACGGCGAAGAAGAGCGCGCCCTGGCCTTCCTCGAAGAGTCCCCCCGGGGGCGCAACGGCCGCCTCCAATAGAGAACGGCTCAGCCAGCAGTCTCAATCGGCAGGAAGGCTTTGGAGGCGTTCAGACGATACCAACGCCCATCCAGCCCCAGCACGACCCCTTTGCCCCGCACAGCCGCCCAGCGCGCCAGCTCATAGCCGAGCAGCAGCCCCAAATCTTGTAACTGATTTTCGTCAAGCTCGATACTGACGATCTGCACGGCGGCAGATAAGGCTTTCCGTGCCCTTTCCGGTGCGGAGGGCAGGCGCTCCGCAATTTCCCCCTGTTCCTGAAAATGGACCAAAATCGGCCGGGCGGTGCCCGGGCGGTAGGCCAGCATCAAAAACGGCGCCGCCGCCTCCGGCGCGGCCAGCACCCGCAGGCTTGCACGGGTCTCATCAATCAGGTCCGGGGCCAGGCCGTACTGAGTGCACAGTGTATGATAATTCGACTCGGTGATCGCCTCAAGGATTTCCTGGGGATGGATCTCTTCAATAGGAACTGTGTTAAATACGTGGATCAAAAATGCCACCGGCGCCTCCAGCCTTACATTAATCCAAGCCGGCATAGGTGTCAAGTCATCCGCGATAGGTTTCACGTGAAACATGCTCCCCGCGATCCAGCTTGCTAAACAGGCCCAAACCCATTTGTTTCACGTGAAACAGCGACTTTTGACCGCTTTAACTGGGAATGTCAGGAAATTCTTCTTGGAAAAAACCGGTTTTGCAGAATCCTTCCTGACAATGAAATGGCGGAGTTCGCCTCAAATTCAAAAGTTAAATTTAACAGGGACGATTTCAGCGCAATGGCCGATACCGTCCCTGCGGTCTTCTTTCAGATGTCCCCTATTTCAGGGAAAAAGAGTATTAACTGTGCCAATGGCCCAATCGACCACCCAGAGCACGCCCCTGCCAAACTTCACAGCGCCCGCCCAGGCCGCCCGCTCGGCCCAGGAAACTGCGCCACCGACCTGATCCACCACGTTCAAAACGCCATCCGGCAGGTTGCCCCAGAAACACCCCGCGCGGTTCGCCGCATCCAGACAATCAAAGGTTTTTTCACCAGCATAGTACCGGGCGCCTGCCAGGTTTGCATTGCGGTAATAGGCCTCAGCCAGATCCGTGCAGACTTTCAAGTCCACTTCGCCGGCATTCTCATGGCAGGCCGCCAGCAAATTATCCCTAAACAAATTGTCGCAGCCCGCCTTTGGCTGTCCGAAAGCGCCTTCCGCATAACACCGGTCCAGCGATTCACAGGCAGAGGAGAAAAATAGCTCCGGCAGGAAGCCTTCGGGTAAATGGCTCAGCGCGACGCCCTCCGCCTGGCCGGCGCAGCCATCCGCGGCCGGCGCGTTCGGATCGCAGCTTTCCGCCGCAACCGAACCGGCATAGGCCCAGTCCGACTTGCCGGCAGGGCCAACCGCCCGGACATACCAGCTGCGCAGGATGCCACAGCCCACGTCCGGGCTGGCCCGCATTGCGCCGCGGATCTCGCTGAAAGGGACCGCCGTGATCCGCTCACCCATGCCATTTCCCGAGGCATCGGTCAAGACCAGCTTCACTTCAAACCCGCTGAGGTCGGCGTCTGAGTGCCATTCCCCATTGGACCACCCCAGCGGCCAGTTCCAGATCAAAAATTCAGGCTGCCCGGTGCGGACCTGCGCCAGACAAGCGGCGTGATAGGCATCCCGGGCAGGACTGAGCTGATCAGCGGTCTGCTGGCACTGAGCAGCCCTGGTCGCCAGTTGGACGTGCGTCGGGCCGGGCAAATCGGTACCGTCCGCCCGCTCAGCAGTCTCGTCCGTGCTGGGCAAGGTCAGGCTGGCAAAGCTCAGTTCGCTTTCCAGTCCATTCTCAGCCACAAAAACCGTGTAGACCTCCCAAACTCCGTCCCGGTCTGGAATGAAGTCATACTGGGTCGCTTCGCTGCGGAGGTCCGCAATATGGAGCAGCCCGGAAGAACCCGGCACCCGGACATAAACCCGCACCGCTTCCACGCCCTGCCCCGGGGCATCCCAACTGACGCTGATCCGCCGGCCTTCATCAATACGGTTGGCCCGGAGGTTTGCTGGCGCAGGCACGAAGTCCTGAACCGCCGCCTGTTCCAGGGACCCGCCCTGGTTGGCAGCGATCCTTGCTGTGATTATTTGAGAGGTCGCGGTCTGCCCTGCGCTGTTGACCGCTCTGACAAACACCTGATGCTCACCAACCGCCAAAGCGCTCAAGGCCGGCGTAAAAAGCGCCTGGGGCGAGGAAGCATAGTTTTGGGAGCCTGTCAGCCGGCCATTGACATAGAGTTCCATCCGCACCACACCAACAGGATCAATGGCTAAAGCCGAAAAATCAGAGGATGCCGCATCGGCAATGAATTCACCATCCACAGTTCCCCGCAGGAGGATGAGCGTCTCAGGTTCAACAACCGCCGCTGGGGCCAGCTGTCCGGGCTGGTGAAGCAGGCCCAATAGCACCAGCGCCAGAAAGATCAGGAGCAGCAGGGAAAACCAGGGGAATCGGTCGCCGCTGGCGCGGCGCGATCGAACTTTTCGCTCCTGAACCTTCCTGAGATTTTTCCGGCGCGCCGATTTCCTCAGCCCGTGTTTCGTGAGGGCTTCGCCGCAGGAATCGCAGAATTCAGCGCCGATTTCATTAATATAACCACAATGAGGGCAGGTGTTGAACAGCTTGTTCTCCCCTCGCAGAGATTCGCCGCAGCGTTCACAGACCTCCGCTTGTTCATGATTATTGTATAGACAATTAGGGCATCGCATTTGACCTCCTACGCCAACTTGTCTGCACCAATAAGGGAACTAATTCTAGATTAATGAAATAAAAGCTCCCTGTCAAGACCCGGTTACGGAAATAAAAACGCATCGCCTAGCAAAGGCGATGCGAATAATGGTAGTACCGGTTGGTTATTTGTTTTTCCTGCCGCTTTCAATACCAGTATAGAAGACAGCCGTGAAGATTGTATTCAGAGAATGTTAAAACCTGGTTTCGGATTGGTTATCATCCAGAACAGGCCCGACCTCGCTGGGCCGGGCAATCAATTCCTTGGTCGCAGTCAGAGATTTCCCATCCAAAATATCAAATTCATACCCTAATTGATCTAACATCTCAATGGTGGGTAGGTGAGCTTCCCGCTGGTGGGTATCCAAAAACAGGATCGGATGATACTTTTCCAGCAATTGCCTGGCCCCCTTGAGGACCTCGAATTCCGCACCTTCCACGTCCACCTTCATATAATCCGGCGGACGCAGCTCACCCGCTGCCAGCTGGTCATCCAGGCAGACCATCCTGACCGTGATGCCGCCCGCCTCGGCCAGGTGCCCCATTGCGCTGCTGGCGCCCAGGTCAAAATGGGCCTCACCGCCGTGATCTGACACAGCGGCTTCAATCACTTCAATGTTCTCCAGCTGGTTGATCGCGATATGCTTCCTGAGATATTCGATGTTCCGCGGCAGCGGCTCAAAGGCGTAAACCCGGCCGGTCGGCCCCGCCAGTTTGGCGGCCAAAAGGCTGAAATATCCCACATTGGCGCCGATATCATAAGTGACAGCCCCGGGTGGGATCAGCCGTTCAAAGGCCTGGCGCTTATTCATTTCATAGCTGCCCAGCCAATAGCCGTGTTCGCCGGCGCCCACGATCCATTTTGTGCCGCGCAGGCGTCCCTGCTGGATCGGCAGGGACATCTTTTTGGGGATCAGCCGCAGGGGCAGCCGCAACAGCCTGCCCCAAAAACTGCGATAATTAATTTTAGAAAAATTCATTGCGCCTCAACAGAACTAGCGCCTCAAATGGGCGGCCTAATTATACTTGCCAACTGCCCGATGGATTGTAACCCAGCTCGACGGGATGCATTATAATAAGTCGGGTCGCAAATCCCCTATTTTTAAACATCCACCGCGGCTCAATATAATTTCAACAGCCAACTGAGAAAGCGCCTGAGATGGATTCTGCCGCCAAGCCAATCCCATATCCCCGCAAGACCCTGCTCCGGAAGACAATGAGCGCCCTTTCCCGGACTTTTTTAAGTCTGCTGGCCGAAGTGGAAATTCACGGGCGCGACAAACTGCCCAAAAAAGGACCTCTGATTTTGGCTGGGAACCATGTCGCCGAACTGGAAGCGGCTATGATGATCGCTTACACGCCCGGTCAGGTCGAATTTATCGGCAATGGGGATATCCCTTTCGATCCCAACTATGCTTTCTTCGCCAAGTCTTACGGGTTGATCCCGATCAACCGCGGAAATCTGGACAGAGACGGGCTGTACGCAGCCTTATCCATCCTCGAACAGGGCGGCATTCTGGGGGTCTTCCCGGAAGGCGGCATCTGGGACCCAGCCCAGATGCAGGCGCAGCCCGGTGTGGCCTGGCTGAGCTACAAAGCCCAGGCCCCAATTTTGCCGGTTGGCTTTGGCGGCCTCAAAGGCGGCTTGGGGAAAGCGCTGCACCTCAAACGGCCTAAATTGGTGATGAATGTCGGCGACCTTCTGCCGCCGGTGACGGTCGAAGCCAATCAAAAGGCCCTCAAAGCCAACCTTGAGCAGGCAGCCCAAACCGTTCTGGAAAGGATCAACGATCTGGTCCCACCCGAGGACCTGCAACCATTCAACCGGCATGAGGAGGAAAAACACCGTCTGCAGATCAAGGTGCTGGGGAAAGGTGGCAGCATCGAAATTCCCGAGGAACTGAAGATCCGGCACGGGGCAGCCTATGCCCAATTCCTTTTTTACCCCACCCTGATGGATGTGCTTTACCGCAACCTGCGCCTGCCGATCCGCAGCATTAGAACCGTCAATAAATATCTGCCGCCCGAGGAACTGCTGACAGCCTGGCAGGCGATTCTCGACTATCTGGAAGAAAATCCCGGCTTTTTCACCTATCGCTTCGGTGTCCAGCGCGGCCTGGAAGTGAGGGAAGCGCTGCTGGAACTGCAACGTTTAGGCAAATGGGCCCAAAAGAAAGATTACACTCTCAAACTCAATCCAATTCGCCGCTTCCGCAACACCAGGACGGGCGCCTTGGTGATTGAGCGCGGGGGCTGCTTCCCGCCCAATATGTAAAAAACCTCACTCTGAGCTGCAAAAACAGGCTCCCGCATTTTCGGAGGGTCTGCCCATTTAACTTAATTTTCCCAGTGCAGGATCCGCCCCCAGGTCGGAGAAACGGTCAGGCTGAGTTGCCCGCCCTCAATCCGGAAGGTTTCACCGGGGTTCAGCCCATCGACCAACCGGCCGCTCTGCCAGGGCAGCCCCTCCAGGTGGAGTTCTGCGGGCTGGTCTGCGCTGTTGAGGACAGTCAGGGCCGAATCGCCTTCAAACCGGCGCAGGAAGGCCAATTGGTTGGGCTGGACCCAAACCTCACGGTAGCTGCCCCATAAGATCGCCCGGGATTGCCTGCGCAGCTCAACCAGCCGCTGGATCACCCCAGGCAGATCAGGCTGCGGGGGATGGCTTTCCAATGCGTTCAAATCCAGAGCCGGACGAAGAGGAACATCGCTGTAGGGTTCCTTGACGGCATCCAAACCAAACTCGCTGCCATAATAGACCGAGGGAATGCCGGGCATGGTGAAGAGCAAGATGTACAAGGGGTAAAGCAGGACTTTGTTCTCAAATTTGCTGGCGACCCGGTCCACATCGTGGTTATCAACGAAATTATAGAAAAGCAGGTCCTGATAAAGCCCCTGAGGGCCAAACTGACGCTTAAGTCCAGAGGCGATCTCAAAATAGTTGTTTTCCGCCAGGCTGGAGTAGAGACCCTTGTAACATTCATAGTTTGTGACGGAATCGAGCGTTTCGGGGTTGACCCACTGCCGGTAATCCCCTTGGATCACCTCGCCCATCAGCCAGAAATCCGACCGGCGGGATTTGGTGAAACCGTGCAAGGCCCGCAAAAAGTCCAGATCGATGCAATCCGCGGCGTCCAGGCGCAGCCCGTCAATGCCGAATTGGTCCATCCAGAGCGCAACGGCGTCAAAAAGGTGCGCGCGGACGTGAGGGTGGGCCAGGTTGAGCTTGACCAAACTGTGATGCCCCTGCCAGCCCTCATATTCAAACGGGTCCCCAAAGGGCGACTGGCTGCCAAAACGCAGGTTTTGGAACCAATCCCGATAGGCTGATTTTTCGCCGTGAGTCTGGACATCCTTGAAAGCCCAGAAATCGCGGCCGACATGGTTGAAGACCCCATCCAGCACCAGCTTCAGCCCCCGGCGATGCAATTCCTCAGCAAAACGGGCAAAGTTCTCTTGGGTCCCCAGACGATTGTCAATTTGGTAGTAATCCATCGTGTCGTAACCGTGGCTGGTGGACTGGAAAATGGGTCCAAGGTAGAGCGAATCCAAACCCAGCGTCTGCATGTGATCCAACCAGGGATAAAGCGCATCCAGCCGGTTAACCGTATTGAAATCGTTTTGCAAAGGTGCATCGCACAAACCAAGCGGGTAAATATGATAGAACGTGGCATCCCGCCACCATTGCGTATTTATGTTCAAAATTGCTCCTTAAAATTAGCTGAATTACCGGTAGATATACTATGAATTATGGATTAGTTTTTTGTGTTCCCCGGGTTCAACGCGCGCTAACTGAAAATACCATGCAGGAACTGGTGGACGGTGAGATAGGCAAGCTCATCGTTCAATTCGAGGGTGTCATTGAGATAGAGGCCGATCATCGCATTGATCTGCCCCAAAAAGCCGGCGGCATAGCGTTTATGCCGGCCGCGCAGGTTGCCGTGATCTTCGGCGGCCTGAGTAAAAACCTGTTCGAGAATCTCATACTGCTCTTGCGAAAATGGCCGGATGGCCTGATTGGCTTCGCTCTCCGGGGGCGCAAATTTCATCGCCATCTGCATTCGGTAGAACGTTTTATTCTCCTGAGCGAACTGGAAATAGGCCTGGGCAATCGTTTCGAGCGTGAGAACCAGGTCGCCCTGGTAAGTTGCGGCCCGCAGAAGCCGTTCCAGCATCGGTCCGCCTTCCCGCCGCAGCAGCGCATCCAGCAGACCGCGTTTGCTCAGGAAATAATGATACAAGGTGGGCTTGGTCACGCCGACGGCCTCCACCACTTCCCGAACGCCTACAGCGTCATAGCCCCTCTGGCTGAAAAGTTCCAGCGCCCGATCCATTAACTCTTGTTTGTTGTCCATACTTTGAGTCTATACCGATCGGTATAATTTGTCAAGTCAGCGCTCCCCAAAGCTTCCGCCATTTTGGCCCTGAATTAAAAGAGCGCAGGCGCTGGCTGCGCGCCTCTGCTCACAAAGCCGTTTGTTCGTTATTCGACGTAAACCGTCACGTCAGCGACAGGCTTCCTCGGCCCCGGACGGGGCTGATGGTCCGCGTAACTGAGCGAGACGGCCGCAATCATCTCGCCCTTTTCACCCAGCCAGGCGCAGAGTTCCTCATAGCCAAAATAAACGTCGCAGATCCAGAGCGACCCCACCCCGAGGTCGGTGGCCGCCAGCAGCATGTTCTCAATGGCCGCCCCGACAGACTGGACATCCACCAGATCAGCGTACACTTCCAGCCTGTCCCGCGGCAAAAGCGGATGCCGGCTGGTCGGGTTGAAAACGAAGATCGTTACCGGCGCCTGTTCCAGCACCCGGAGTGTGTAGCGCGCACTGCCGGTGTTGATTCCCTGACTCCCCAAACGGTCCATCCCCTTTTGCATCTCAACCATCATTTCAGCGCGCTTCTCGCCCCGCACCACATAAAATTTCCAGGGCTGTTTGTTCTTTCCGGAGGGCGCCAGAGTGGCCGCCGTCAGGATCTTTTCCAAAACATCCTGGGGGATGGGATCAGCCTTGAATTTACGGATGCTTTGGCGTTTGACGATGGCGGCAAAGGTCTCCATGCTCGCTTATCCTTTCTTTTTTTAGGCTCTTCTAAGTTACCTGGTCAAATTCAGGGCAGTAGCGCACAAGACCCGAAAGCCCTTGCAGCAGCTGGGAGCGATAAACTTTGACCATGAAAGCTTCGGGGGACACTCCCTCATAGGCGCACCGCAGCTGATGCAGCTGAGCAGGCACAAAATCAAACTGGGGGTAATAGCCCGTCGGTCATAATCTCATAAGGGCCATAATGCGCATCCACTCGCGCCCCTCCGGGGAAATCAATTACCATATCCATAAGGCCAACTCCTCTTTATCTCGTGAATTTTCTTTTCGATGCGCTTATGCATCAAAGGTTACACATTTAGAGGGTGGTTTCTTAATCCAATTAATTCAGATTAATTGATTTAAGAATCTTAAATTAGTAGTAATCGTAGGGGCTGTGGAAAAGTGGATAAACGCTGTAACAGGCGGCTTTCCTTTGCTCGGAGACATTTAATTCAGGAGTTAAAACCTGGCGCACCCCAAAATGCGGGCTTCAACCGCCCATAAATTCTCCCCAAGGACCTGGGGAAGGAAAGGGGATAAAACCCGCCCGCCTGGGGAAAAGGCTTTGGAAGGGTTTGAATCCGAAAAATTATCCCGAATCTATCCAAAGTCAGGCCGCGGGATTCTTGGAAAATTTGAGCGAGTTATCCACATTTCGTATAAGTTATCCACAGTTTTCGGGGGGTTATCCACAGTTGGAGGATCTTTTCGCAGCTGACGGCCCCCGCCAAGGGTCAACTTCGATCTGAGGGCTGTTCGCGATCTTCCTCGTTTCAATGGCGGCCTGGGGTCTCTCCGTGCTCTTCATGGAGGTTTCCCCGATCATGGAGACGCTGATGCTCACCCTGTTCTTCCTGGGCGTGCAGTCAGTGATTTTCTGCCTGATCCCCCTTGGCGATTCCAACGGGAAGGATATCTTTGAATGGAAAAAGGGAGTTTGGAGCGCCTTCAGCCCGATCAGCCTGGCGGTCTTTGTCACCATGATCTTCATGCCCGCCTTCACCGATGTGGACGCCATGCGCCAGAACGACTACCTCACGATCTATATCATCGGAGGCGTGCTTGCCCTGATCTCAGGGCTGTTATGGGCGGCGGACAAGTGGCGCTGGTTTGAGGAAAAAGAGCCGATCAAAGCTGATTCTGAACGACCTGAACCGTCTGATCCGCCCTCGGGCGATCAAACGTAGGTGTTGGCCCAGGTCTCCAGGGTCATCTCCACATTATCCAGTAACGCATCGAGTCCCTCGGCTTTTTGGTCGAGGTGCTCTTTGTTTAACTGGAGGACATCCAGGCAGTCGTTCCAGGCCGAGGAAGGCTGAGAGTTTAGGGCGCAGTTCAGGTCCGTCCAGGTTTTAAGCAGCGGCCAGAGCGCGCCTTCGGGGGAATCGCTTTCCGCCAGCGCCCGGATGCCGTTCAGGTAATAGGTATGCCGGCAGGGCGCCAGGATCACGGGCAGCGGCAGCCCGGCGGACTGGGTGAGTTCGGAGTCATAGGCATCAATCCAGGCGGTAAGTTGTTCCGGGGTCGCGTCCAAATTGCCCAAAAGGCCGATGAAATTCGTCAGGATGCCCGGCGCTCCCAGGGCCAGGGACTGCTCGCGGAACCCGACCAGGAACCGGCGGGTGGCGAGAGGAGGGCCGATCAGCCCCACGACAGCGTTAGCGGCCAGGGCCAGGGTTTCCAGATAGCGCCGTAGCCAGACTGCGTGGGATTCGGGCGTGGATTTGAGCAGCTTAAGCCATTTCTGCCGGGCAGCTTCCAGAAGTGCGTTGGAGCGGGCCAGGACGTTTTCCGGGCTTTGAAAATTGGCGCTGACCCCGGCTTGAATGAACTCCAGCCAGTGATTGGTGTCGTAAAGCAGGGCATCGCTGCGGGTCAGGGGGTAGCCCAGCCAGGGGTCCTGCCGCAATTGCCGGTGCGGCTCGAAGGCGTCTTTGAGCCTGTGTTGGATATCCAGGGAGATTTCCGGCGTAATCGCTTCGGTCTCGCGCTCAGTGCTGATCTGGTAGCGGTGGACCAGGACGAGGTCAATATCCGTTGTGCCGCCCAGGAGGGGGTCAGCCGTCAGGACGGAACCAGTCAGATAGGCGGCATGAATATCCGGCTCGCTGTGGGTGCGGGACTTGACAGCGTCACGGGCAAATTTTTGAAGCAGATCAGCTGTGATACGCATAGGTCCTCTCCTCGAATTATAGATCGATCGGCAAATTTTCCTGGAAAGGAGCCATTTTGAGAGTCTGGCGGATGCGTTGTTCGACCCAATCCAGATCTTCCTTGTTGCGGACAAAGTCCAACTGGTTGGTGTTGATGGTGAGCACATTGCCGGTGGAATAATTGGCAAAATGATTTTCGTAAGTCTCATTCAGGGTCGCGATGTAGTTCACTTCCATCTGCCGTTCGTAAGGCCGGTCCCGCATCGCGATGCGCTGCATCAGGACGGCCGTATCTGCTTTCAGGTAGACGATCAGGTCCGGCCGGGTGATTTTTTCACCCAGGGCCTCGTGGACCCGGTAGTACATTTCCAGTTCGTCCCCTTCCAGGTTGACTGCGGCAAAGAGCGAATCCTTATCAAAGGTGTAGTCGGAGATCAGCCAGGGATTGGTCCTCAGCGCCTCACGGACGCCTTTGCGTTGCTGGTGATAGCGGCTCAGGAGGAAGAAGATCTGGGTCTGGAAGGCATAGCGGGCGCGGTCCTCGTAGAAATCGCTGAGGAAGGGGTTTTCTTCAAAGATTTCCAGGAGGATTTCCGCTTTAAAATTGTCTTTCAGCAATCGGGCCAGGGTGGTCTTTCCTACGCCAATCACACCTTCAATGGCAATGTACATACACGCTCCGCGTCTCAGATGTTAATGTTTATACTTATACCATAGGACGCTGCTGTCTTGGATTAAAGTGTCCTGCGCTGTCCCATTTTGGGCAGAGAGCGGGTAAAATCAAGAAAATTCTCAAGCGTAAAGGACTTGGATGACCTCCTCACCTTCTCAACCCTCTCCCTCAACTAACCGGACCAAATTCATCGTTGTCGGCGTGATGCTGCTGGCTGCGGTGGGGTTCATGGTGATCAGCGCCACCCGGGCAACTGCGCAGTTTTTCCTCACCGTTGGCGAACTTCAGCAGGCGAACCGGGATTACACGGGTGAAAACCTGCGGGTTTCCGGCGCTGTGATCGGCGGCAGCATCCGCTACGATTCGGACACGCACACCCTGCATTTCACGATCGCCAATATCCCCACTGACGAGGATGAGATTAATGCGCAGGGCGGGCTGGAAGCCGTTCTGCACCAGGCCGCGACGGACCCGGAAGCGGCGCGCTTGGAAGTGGTTTACAGCGGTGCGCCACCTGATATGCTCAAGGAAGAAGCCCAAGCCATCCTGACGGGTTCCCTGCAGGCCGATGGCACCTTCCTGGCGGAGGAGATCCTGCTGAAATGCCCGTCGAAATATGAGGAAGTGTTGCCGGAGCAGGTGGTCACCGCAGAGCCATAGAATGTTCCTTTAAGGGGTGCTTTGCCATTGACAGGGGGTGGATATTTAGATAAAATATGCTTATTCAGAGTGTATTTATCTAATTCAAGAAAGGCAATTAAATGATTTCAAATCTGGGCTTCTTTTCCTTATTGTTTCAGCAGGACCCGAATTTCGGTTCGGACGGTGTTTCCCTACTGACCAGTATCTTCAGTTTCATCGTCGCAGTTGTCAGCTTGGTGGCCATGTGGAAGGTCTTTGTCAAGGCGGGCAAGCCTGGTTGGGCGGTTCTGATCCCGATCTATAACGTCTATGTCCTGCTTGAGATTGTTGGGCGTCCCTGGTGGTGGCTCTTGCTGATGCTGATCCCCCTTGTCAATTTCGTTATTGCTATCATCCTGATGATCGACCTGGCAAAATCCTTTGGTAAAGGGGCTGGGTTTGGTGTGGGGTTATTTTTCCTCAATTTTATTTTTATGCTGATTCTGGCTTTTGGCGACGCGCAATACGCGGGTCCCTCGGCCGCGGCAATGTAAGTTTTCGGTAGGAAAAGGGTCTGTCCCTTACTTTTGGGACAGCCCCTTTTTTTGCCTTTATTCTAAAATGCCTTATTAGGCATGTTTTAATCAAAAAGGAGCTGCCTTTTTAGACAGCCCCTTTGTGTTTAAAGAGCCAACGTTAACGTTGCTGCGCTCAGGGAACTTATGCGCAAGACCTGCACAGAGCCGCTGCCTACTGCTGCAAAGGGCAGAGGTCAGCGGCTGGCGCTGCTCTCTGCGATCTGAACCCATCTACCAATTCAATGTTGCCAGGCTTCATCGGTCTGCCCTCGAGCGGGCCGGCAATCTGCGCCAGCGCGGCCAGGCTGGCTTTCAGGATTGCAAAGCCCGTGTCGGGGTTGATATAGGTCAGCGTGTCCGTCGTGAGGTGATACTGGGGGTTGCGGTCCGTCACGCCGCAGACCCCGCCCGGCTGGAAGGTGAAATTCTCAATCACCATCACGGCCGGGATGCCGTTCAGCCAGAAGGCGTTGTGGTCCGAATAGCTGTAGGCGCTGGCATCGTCGATCAGGTCGAATTGCAAATCCAGATCGTAAGCCTCAATCACGGTTTGCAGACAATGGCCGATTGCCTGAGAGCCGTCCATCCGGCCGGCATGGACTTCAAAGCAGCGGTCGTTGTCCCAATCGAAGCCGAACATATCGAGGTTGATCACGGCCTGGATCCTCGGCAGCCAATCGGCGTAATCCTCCACGAAATATTCGCTGCCCCGGCGGGATTGTTCCTCCCCGCTGAACCAGATCAGGTTGATGGTGCGGGAGAAGTGGGCATTGCGCAGCAGGCGGGCGGCTTCCAGCAAGCCGGCCGCGCCGGTGCCGTTATCGTCCGCGCCGGGGGCCAGCCCCTGCTCCTGGTCGGAGGTGCTGTCCAGATGGGCCACCAGCAGCACCCGCTCATCCATCCGGTCCGGGTCTTCGCCCGGGAAGGTCAGGATCAGGTTCTTCCAGTTCCGCTCCGGGTGCTTTTCGCTGTAGGGGAAATCGTAGGTATGGATGGTGAAATCCGCCCCTTCGCTGAAGCCCAAACTTTCCAATTCCGCTTGGAGGTAGTCAAAGGCGCTCGGCTTGAACTGAGGTTCAAAGAGGGTATAACTGCTGCGGGACCTAATCAAAGCTTCGCCCTCAGCGGTTGGGATGGGGGCCGCGCCGGAGAGTTCGGCGATCCATTGCACCCAGCGCGCCTGGTCGGCCTGGTTCAGCAGGTCCGCCACCAGGGGATCATAGCCGCATTGGAAGTCCGCAGCTGCGGGGGCCGTCACAGAGGCCAGGATCAGGGCTGCAGCGATCAGCGATTGGAGGATGCGCGGCATGGTTAATGGCCCTCGGGTTCGGCGATGGCGGCTGTGGTGAGGATGGCGGCCTGGGCGATGTCAAAAGCGGTGCTGGGGTTGATCTCGGAGGCGAGGTCGCCCTCGGTGTGATAGTTGGGGTTGCGGTCGATCTCGCCGCAGCCGGAACTGGCATCCTGGGTCATGAAATTTTCCAACACCAGCGCCGCAGCGGTGAGGCTGTCGAGGTGAGCGGTCAGCAGGATTTCCTGCTGCGCCAGTTGCGGGTCGGTTCCCGGGATGACGGCGATCAGGTTTTTCCAGGGCGTCTCTGTTTCGTCATCAAAGGGCAGATAGTCTTCAACGAACAGGGTCTCCTGGCTCAGGTAGCCCCAAAGCAGCAACTGGTCATGCACAAATTCAAAGGCGCGGGCAGCGGGGTCTCCGTTGAAGAGGCTCTCAGTATAGCGGGTTTGGATGGTGTAGCTTTCCCCGTTGAGTTCCACCGGTTTGGCTCCTGAGAGCAGTTCGATCCAAGGGAGCCACTGCTCCGCACTCAGGTCCGCCCGGAGGGCATCAACCGCGGGGGTATAGACGCAGGTATAGGGAGCATTGCTTGGGTCATCTTCGGCAAAGGGGGGAACAGGGTTTTGGGGGTTGGGCGGGAGGGTGCCCGTCGCGGCGGGCAGCGGTGTCTCAGCGCTTAGGTTCACGGCCGGCGTGGACCGCTTGGAGAGAGCGGGCAGTGCGCCCCTCCAACGGGCCAGGGCCAGCAGGATCAGGGCTGCGATGACCAGAGCAAAGAGAATTATCAAGGTTTTTCGGCGTCTCGTCATTTCAGAGCCTTTTGTCAAGCGAGGGGAAATTCCCTGCTGTCATTATACCTGCGCGCTTTCTTGGGCGGGTCATACGCGGGTGGGGGTTGCCGGGCAGGGCCGGCTGGGCAGGCGTGAATCGGAAAGGGCAGGTCCGTTTTAGCCTGCGAAGAGAAGCGCTTGGCTTGAGATCGGGAAGAAAGTTGGGCCTAAAGCGGCCAGAACCAGGGGACCATCAGGATCGGGATGGGCCGATCGCCCAAAATGGGTCACAAGCAGTCGGTGTTGGTGGGATCCTTATTGGAGACAATTTTCAGGGCAATATCTATATGGGGCAGCGACCCCGAAGAGGCAGCGAAACAACTTGATGTCTACCTTTCATAATGTGGATTATCGTAGAGAACGTAGATCTTCGGGATTTTTCCAAAGGTAACGTTGCCGTCATGGCGATCAAAACAATTGTAATATTACATGTAAAAAATATCGTCACTGTAAGTGTGCCGCAAAATTCAATCAGGCAATTTGTTCCAAATCAAGTCTATAGAGCAATTGGTTAGTTGTGCTCCTTCGCTGGGGGAGAAGAATTTGCTGTTTTCACAATCGGTTACTTTCATCTCCAAACTTTCAGTTCCATCCTCCTGTATAGTCAATTTAAGGGTGCCGAAAATGGTGATATCAAAATCGACATCTTGATAAACTACGTAAACTAAATACCTTGGTACAAGATTTCCATAGCCATCATAAATTGATGAGGCATATTGATTGGGTTGATGTACACTTCCCGTGAGAGTCATTTCAAAAGGTGCTGTGATGAATTTTGAGTTCTGATCCTCCTGGATTGTAAATTGAGAAGATGGAATGCTTCCAATGATATCCGCATGTCCTTCTGAAACTGTAAGCTTGTCTTCATCTTCGTAGTAGTATAAGGCGATTGCAGAAAAATTTCCCAGGATTTTATTTTCAGTATCGTCAATCATGACTGACATAACCCATTTCTCAATACTCTGCGGTATAAAACTCCAGCCAGATTCCACCCCCTCGTTAGAGTAATACTGGCCGTTGGAAGTGTAAGGCAATGCAGGAATAGGTCCCCACAAGGTAATATCCACAAGGTCAGGCAGATTAGTTATGCTATTAAACGTAAAGGATTCTTCCATTTCCTGTTGATCGGCAGATTGTTGTGGCAGCCGGTCAGAGCGTGGGGAGCCGCCGTTAATGATGGAATCAGTCAACTCGTTACCGATATCCGGCAAGCGGCTTGCCTCGGCCAACAACCGGGCGTGGGCGCGGTCAAGCTGTGGAAAAAGCTCTGCCCGGATGATACTGGCAGCGCTGCCGCCCAGGGGTCCCAACAACCGATTCCAGCCCAGGTTGATCCGGCCCTGGACAATGGATCGAGGAGAAATTATGACCGAGTTGATCGTTTCACGGATATTCTCTTCAACCACGGTTTCAACCTTATTTCCAACCTGATCCATAACGAAACAAACCGCCCGCCCTAAAGACCGGCCTGCCTGCCGGAAAAAACCTCCCCGCTGCAAGCGACGCTCGAGTTTATCTGCTTGTTCTCTGAGTTGACCTGATTTTAACCATAGGGCATTTTGTACTTGTGCATCTCGTTCGCCATATTTTTGAGCGTAATACCAGTAATAATCAGCGAGCAGGCGAAGTTGGTTGGCCTTTTCTTGCTGGGTTTGCGATATTGGTTTTATAAACTTACCGGTCCCGCTGTTAATTCCAGTTATTACAGCGTTCTCACCGATCAGATTCATGCGCGCAGTTAACATGAGGAGAAAAGACTCATCCATCCGGTACTGGTTTTTGGGGTATGGATTGGCGCTGCAGGAGGAAACCAGGGCTATAACCACCAGCAGAAGAATGGAACGATAAATGGAAGTTTTTTTCATTGCTCCTCCGTTAATGCAATTGCCTCAACATACATCAAGCGGTTGTTCTTCATACCAAAAGCCAATTGCTCAGCATATAGAACTTGTCCATCCTGCACGATTTCGGGTTCGAGTGGCAGGATCAAAAATTCCTGGATACCAGTTGACATCTTCAGCATATCCAGCGACATAAAAGCTGAAAACTGTTCCGGGTGGTATAAAACCGGCAGGGTATTGAATGAAGTTGATTCGATTGTTTCCTGACTGACAAGTTCCCCATCTATAAATGTCAGAGTGCTGCCTGTACTGTAGTAGTTCCATGTCTCGGAGCGCGTTGCCTGGTCGTATCCTTCATCCGGATTGATCTGGTAAAAATAGATCGTGAAGGCTTCCGGGTAACCTCTTTCATCAATACACTGTTGTTGGGCTGGTGATAAATGATAAAAAGGCTCGCTTGATTTTTGCGGAAAGAGGTTTTTTTCGATCCTGGGCGTTTGCAAGTAGGCATTTCGGATTAAAAATCCACCCAACACAACTACTGCAAAAATGAAAATTAATAAGCCTCCACCTGCTATAAACTTGAAATCATGGTTTTTTTTGTGGGTAGCATCAGGCTCATTTCCATTTTTACGATTCATGGTTCAGCATCTCCTGGTTGTTGGGTACATCTCGTGGTCAGATGACAAGAATACAAGCTACTCAGAAAATAAGGTCACCTGTTTTTTTTATCCTGTGATCATTCCCCACACGGGTTCATCAAGTTGACAGAGAGCTTCTCTAATTTCGCATCACCATATGGTATCCATTCTCAATGTGAATTATCGTAGAGGACGTAGATTTTCGGGATTTTTTGAAAAGTAACGATACCGTCATGGCGATCAAAATAATTGTAATGGTACATGTAAAAAATATCGTCCTTCGCTATTTTGATCGCACTTATTGTTACCAGGTCTCCCTCAAGACCAACGATATTGTGCCAAACGAGTAGATTGGATCCGGAATTATTGGTAAAAGTGTAATCCGCTCCGCATGAATAATCATCCGGGTTGGCTTTCCCGAACAGCTCTGTTGTAATCTCAAGAACTGCAGTGTATTGGTTGCCTGCCGGGACACAAGCCTCCAAAGGACATGGATCATTGCCCGGTGCATCAATGCAGCGCACGCCCATTTCTCATGCATATTCCATCGCGCTATTAGGTTCTAGCAAGTCATTTGCTTCAACTTGAGGTGTGACAGCTGCCCTGGTTTGTTCAGCGATCGCTTCATCTACAGCCCCAATTAAGATCCTTCTACCCTGGCTGTCAACCAATGAAAAGGCACTTTCAAAAAATTTACATCCCAGAAGAAAATCAAATATAAACGAAAATAGAATTAAGGTGGGTCGATGTTTTTTTGAAGTTTTTTCTGAATTGATCATTGCAACCCTCCATAAAAATTTTGCTTCTATGGGGAATTAAAAATATATCCTTCTGCCTTTATTTTTCGAGACTATCCGAATTTCAATGTCAAAAAACTTCTTTAAAGTCCACCCGATATTGAATTTGACATTATTTTGTATATTGTAACATTTTTCACACACAAATACATCGAAAAATATCTCCAAACATCATTACAGGGAATATAATCAAAAATATTAGTATCTTTACATATTAACTTTTTTATAATAGCAAGCAAGGAGGTATCTTGCAAATTAAGACCGGTCAATACAGCACTGACGCCGTGGATCAATGGGATGCAATCCCTTGGGATCGTAGGGGTCCCGAGCGCCATGGCTGGGAAGGTGCTCTCAGGTGCGAACCCCGCTTATGCCGGGTTCTACCAGTTTGTTGTTTCGGGTCTCATCTTCGCGACAGCATCAATCACCGTATTGGTGACGGTTTTGATGGACCGTAAACAAGTCTTCTCGAAGGCAGACCAGCTTCTTATTCGCGCTGAAGAGCGGTGAGAAATAACAATATCTGAATTTGGGAAAATTGGATTAGAGCGGCCGAACCAGGGGACCATCAGGATCGGGATGGGCCGAAGATCAGCAGGATGATCTGAAGCGTCATGTCCATGTCATTTGGTTGATGGGTAAGGGCTTTCAATTATAAATGTAAATAAGCTGGCGACATGACGACGAACTGGAACCTTTGCGTGGGACGAACCGTCCTTATCAGGTATGGTTGTGGATCTGAAAATGTCCACCTTTTGCCTTTTAAAGGGCCTGGAGTATAATCTGGGTCAAGGATGAACAAAAAAATGACTGAAAAAACCGATTTACCGGTAATTGTGAAACTAGCTTTGGCTGTACTCGCCAGCCTGGTGATCTTTGTGGGACTGGCTGTGGTCGTGCTGGTGGGATATCAGGTGGTTTATGCGGATCGAATTTATCCCGGCGTGAGCGTCGCAGGCATTGACCTTTCCGGCCTCAAGGAGGAAGAAGCCTACCAGCGCCTGGTTGAGGACCTGCCTTTTACTTATCAGGGCGAGATCCAGCTGACTGATCAGGACCAGGTCTGGACCGTCCGTCCGATTGACCTGGGATACCTGGTGGACCCGACCAGCACTGCCCAGGCGGCTTTGGCCGTGGGCCGGGATCACTGGCTGGGCCGGGACCTGATCGACCAGGCCCGCACCTGGTTCAAGGGGGTCGAACTGGCCCCCGTGGTCTATTATGATGAACGGATCGCCCAGCTTTATCTGAAGGACCTGGCCACTGCGATTGACGCCCCGATGGTTGAAGCCTCGTTAGCGCTGGACCAAGCGGATGTCATGGTTCAGGATGGCCAGATCGGCCGCCAGGTGCAGGTTGATGATTCCCTCCAGGTTCTGGAGGTTGCCCTTTCCACTTTGCAGAATACAGCTGTGCCTCTGGTGGTGAAAGAAGAAAAGCCGCTGATCCTCGATGCGAGCGCACAGGGCGAACTGGCCCGCACGATCCTGAGCGAGCCGCTGGTCCTCACGGCCTCTGGCGGCGAAGAATCCTGGCCGATCCCGCCGGAAGACCTGGCCGGGATGCTGGTCATCAACCAGGTGGAAGAAGGCGACGCGGGTTCAACCTTTGAGATCGGCATCAATCCGGGTTTGTTTGGTGTTTATCTTTCCAGCCTGGCCCCCAACCTCTACCAGGCGCCCGAGAATACTCGGTTCATGTTCAACGATGATACGCTGCAATTGGAAGTGGTGGAACCGGCCGTGATCGGCCGTGACCTGAATGTGGAGGCTTCGATTGACGCGATCAACGCCGGCCTGATTGCCGGAGAGCATTCGATCGCCCTGCAATTTGACGCCCTTAAACCGGCGGTGACGGATGATATGACCGGCGAAGAACTGGGGATCACCGAACTGGTGCTCAAAGAGACAACTTATTTCTATGGTTCGGATGCCGCCCGGGTCCAGAACATTGAGATTGCAGCCGCCCAATTCTATGGCCTGCTGGTCGCGCCGGGCGAGACCTTTTCCATGGCAGATGCCCTCGGCAATATCAGCCTGGAGAACGGCTACGCTGAAGCCTTGATCATTTATGGCGATCAGACCATCCAGGGCGTCGGCGGCGGGGTCTGCCAGGTGAGCACGACCCTCTTCCGGGCGGCCTTCTTTGCCGGCTACCCGATCGTGGAGCGGTATGCCCACGCTTACCGGGTGGGCTACTATGAATATGATGAGAACGGCTACAAAAACCCCAGCTACATCGGGCTCGATGCCACTGTTTATGTCCCGATTGTGGATATGAAGTTCACCAACGATTCACCTTACTGGCTTCTGATGGAGACCTATCTTTATAAAGGCAGCTCCTCCCTGGTCTGGAAGTTCTATTCCACCAAGGACGGCCGCACGGTGGACTGGGATACCACCGGCCTGGTCAATGTCGTTCCCCAGCCAGAACCTTTGTTCCGGGAGAACCCTGAACTGGGCAAGGATGAGATGAAGAAGGTCGATTACGGCGTGGATGGCGGCGATGTGACGATTGCCCGCACGGTGTTCAAGGATGGCGAAGTCTATTTCACCGACACCTTCTTCACCCGCTTCCAGGCCTGGCAGGAAGTCTGGGAATACGGCCCCGGCACCGAGAACCCGGAGGGCCGCGTTCATTAAGCCTGCTATGGTACAATAAACGCGCTTGACCCCCTGTGGTTTCAGGGGTATGAAGTAGGATTGAAAGTTTACTGAACCCCGAAAAGATGACGGGTGAGTTCTGGAGGTTGGATGGTCAGCAAAGATTTACTTGATATGCTTCGATGCCCGAACTGTGTGCAGGAAAAAGATGGCCTGCTCGACTATTATCGGGAAAGCTGGTTAATCTGCCAGGATTGCGGGCGGAAATACCCGATTGTGGATGATATCCCGGTCATGCTGATCGACGAGGGCGATAAATGGGTGGATACGGCCAAGGAAGACCTGCCGGTTCCCCCGCCCGCTATGGACTAATAACGCTAACACTAAAAAAGGAATAGATGATTCCGGAAGGTGCTTTTTCGCGCATTGCGCTGAGGACGCTCTTCGGTTCATTATTGGATAGACGATGAAAAAATTTTTCAGCAATCTGGTCAAGAATTTCCCCAGGGATTGGCCCACCCGGATCATCCTGATCGCGCTGATGGGGCTGGCCTTTGGCGGCGCTTTCTTTGGATACCGGCTGACCCGCAGTGTCGTCTCCACCAATGAGACCTTTTCTTTGCCGGGCGATCCGGTGATTGCGGAAAAAACGCCCGAAGTTGATGCGACTCCTGAGCCAACCGCCGCACTGGTTGCGGCCCTCCCCACCCCGGAACCCTGGGATGGAGTCAGCCGGGTGACTATTCTGGTGATGGGCCTGGACTACCGTGACTGGTCCGCCGGCGATATTCCCCACTCGGACACCATGATCCTGCTGACCATGGACCCCCTCAACCAGACCGCGGCGATCGTTTCGATTCCCCGGGACCTCTGGGTGAGCGTGCCAGGGTTTGACTACGAAAAGATCAATACTGCCTATTACCTGGGTGAGTTGTGGAATCTGCCCGGCGGCGGCGCAGCCCTGGCCTCCCAGACGGTTGAAGAGTTCCTGGGAACGCCGGTGGATTATTACGCCCAGATCGATTTCCAGGCTTTCATTGATTTCATTGATGATATCCAGGGTGTCCGGCTGGACATCAAGGAACCCATCGTGCTGGACCGCCTGGGAAAGTGGAACACGGTCACGCTGGAACCCGGCATTATCACGCTGCCCGGCGATTATGCCCTGGCCTATGTCCGGACCCGCAAGACTGAAGGCGGCGACTTTGACCGGGCTGCCCGCCAGCAGGAACTGATCATGGCCGTGCGGGACCGCATCCTCGAATTTGACATGCTGCCAAGCCTGGTGGCCAATGCGCCCCAGATCTATGATGACCTCTCCGCAGGGATTAATACCAACATGAGCTTGAACCAGGTCATCAAGCTGGCCTGGTCCTTCATGGACATTGAACGCGATAACATCAGCCAGGTGATTATCAGCAATGAATATGTGACTCTCGGCAAATCCCCGGATGGGCTGGATATCCTGATCCCGATCCCGGACAAGATCCGCCTGCTGCGGGATGAAGTCTTCGCCACTGGCGGGGGGGTTGGGCCTGTGGCCGAAGGCGAACTGAGCGATCTGGTCGCCCAGGAAGCCGCCCGTGTTTCCGTGCGGAATGGCTCTTACATGACCGGGCTGGCTTCGACCACCGCGGATTGGATGCGCACGCAGGGCGTCAACGTGGTGGAGGAGACCAATGCCGATTACACGGTCTATTCCACTATCACAGTCTATAACGCCACCCCCTACGCGGTGAAGTGGCTTTCCCAGACTGTGGGTGTGAATTCCAGCCAGATTACCTACGCCTATGACCCGAACGCCGCGGTGGATGTGGTGGTGGTGCTGGGGGATGAGTGGGCGAATACCAACCCGATGGAATAAATGAAATCGAATCCCAAAGGCCGTTCAAATTTGAACGGCTTTTTTTGTTTCCAAAGGGTTGGACCGCTTTCCTGCGCCGCAGGCCGTTCCTGGAAAGGGTCGTGAATTGTTAACTATTTGTAAATTTCATCCGAAGCTGATTGACTTGATTTTTTATTATAAGATATATTTAGTCAGCTAATTATTATCTAAACAAACAAAATTGGGGTTCAGAATGGGTCAGAATTTTTACAATAGTCTCGGTTTTTTGCTGATTCGGGTGGTCAAGCTGCATCGCGCCCTGATGCGGCACAGGATGGAAGAATTGGGACTGCACCGCGGCCAGCCGCCTGTGATGTTTGCCCTGCAGGAGCAGAATGGCATCCCCAATTCGGAACTGGCTGAGTTTTTGGAGATCACCCCTGCCACGCTGACCAACAAGGTCAAGCGGATGGAGAAATGCGGCCTGGTAATCCGTCGGCGCGACCCGGAAGATGAGCGGGTCAGCCGCATCTACATGACCGATAAAGGCCGTGGGATCATGGACGAATTGCATCAATCGGTTATGGATATGGAAGATGTCCTTCTGGCCGGTTTTTCAGAAGCGGAAACCGTTGAATTGAAATCGCAGCTTCTGCGAGTTGCTAAAAACATTGAAGCCGGGGATAGTTACTGTCGGAAATAAATTTATTGTATATTCAAGGAGTTGTGCGTTGGATAGTATTCGAAAAATTACACCTTTTCTAAAAAAGTATCGTTGGCAGATCGTGATCGCCATGACGGCGATGTTGTTCATGTCCATGACGGACCTGTTGGTTCCCCGCCAGATCCAGACGATTATCGATCGGGGGATTGCCAATAGTGACCAGAAAGTTGTCCTCAATGCATCCCTGCTGATGATCGGGTTGTCCCTGCTCAGCATGGGCATGGCCTTCGTCAACACTTTCCTGTCCATGCGGGTGGCGGAGAGTTTCGCCGCGGATCTGCGCTCGAAGCTCTTTTCCAATATCCAGACCTTCTCTTTTGCCAACCTGGATAAACTGCAGACCAGCGAATTGCTGGTCCGGATGACCAGCGACATTAATATTGTGAAGATCTCGCTGGCAATGACCATGCGGATCGTTTTCCGGGCGCCATTGATGCTGATTGGCTCTATTGTCATGCTGGTGGTGACCAGCCCCAGGCTGGCGTTGCTGCTTTTGGCCATTTTGCCCTTGCTGGGTGTGCTGATCGGCGTATTCAGCCAGAAGGCCCGGCCATTGTTTCGCAAAGTGCAGGAACGGCTGGAAAAGGTCAATATGGTGATGCAGGAAAACATCGCCGGCGTGCGCCTGGTGCGCGCTTTCGTTCGATCGGATTATGAGAAGGACCGTTTTTCAGTTCGCAACGCGGAGTATACCGAGATGGGCATCCAGGTCAACCAGATACTGGCTTTCCTGATGCCCACCATGGTGCTGGTCCTCAACCTGAGCGTGGCTGCCCTGCTGTGGTTTGGCGGCAATATGGTCATCGGCGGTTCGCTCACCACGGGACAGATTGTGGCCTTTTCCAACTACCTGATGATGACCATGTTCCCCCTGTTGCTCCTTTCGATGATCCTGCCGCAGTATTATGCGTCCATCGCTTCAATTGATCGGGTGTTTGAAGTCCTGGAAACCCGCACCACCCTGGTTTACCCTGAAAATTCCGATCATCAGATCACCTCTGGACGGGTTGCCTTTGACCAGGTCTGGCTCGACTATGACGGCGACGAGGGGGAACATGAGCCTGTGCTGCAGGATATTTCCTTTGTAGTTGAACCGGGGCAGATGGTTGCCCTCCTGGGCGCGACGGGGTCCGGCAAGACCAGCCTGGTGAACCTGATCCCGCGGCTTTACGACCCGACCAGAGGGCAGGTGTTGATTGACGGGGTCAATTTGAAGGAATTTTCTCAAGGTGAACTACGCCGCAATATTGCCTATGCTTTGCAGAATGCCGTCCTTTTCAGCGGCACGATCGCGGATAATATCCGCTTTGGCCGCCCGGAGGCAACGGACGAAGAAGTGATCGCCGCGGCCAAAGCCGCCCAGGCGCATGAATTTATCCTGTCCAAAGATGGCGCTTATCAGGCTGAGGTCAGTCAGCGTGGCGCCAATTTCTCTGGCGGGCAAAAGCAGCGCCTAGCGATCGCCCGGGCGATCTGCGTCAACCCCAGGATTTTGATTCTGGATGACAGCACCAGTGCGGTGGATGTGGAAACGGAGGTTGAGATCCAGAAAGCTTTGGAAGATTTGATGAAAGGGCGGACCAGTTTCGTGGTGGCCCAGCGGATCAGCACTGTCCTGCGGGCTGACCGGATCATGGTGTTGGAGAACGGCCGGGTGGTGGCCGACGGCGCCCATGCGGAATTGATTGAAAACAGTCCGATTTATCAGGCGATCTATCACTCCCAATTGGGAGATGGCGTTTTGAAGTTGGCCGATGTTGTGGATGCGGAGGTGTCGAATGCATAACCGCCTGTCTGTGGATCAACGTGCAACCCAGGCCCGGCGGCCCTTTAAAGGGTTCCGGCGCCTGCTCAGTTATCTAAAACCCTTCCAGTTCCAGCTGGTGGTCGTTTTTATCTTTGTCCTGTTGGCGACTGCGCTCAATGTGGCCGGCCCCTATCTGATCGGTCAGACGGTTGACCTGGCGCTCACGTCAAAAGATTATGATCAGCTGGTTCGAATGATCCTGCTGCTGCTCTCGAACTATTTGTTGATGTGGGTTTTCAGCGTCATCTATGGCCGCATCATGGCGAATACAGCCCAAAAGGCCATGCAGGGCATCCGGCAGGCGCTCTTTGACCACATGCAGGAGCTTTCGATCAGTTATTATGACAGGCAAAATGCTGGCGACCTCCTGAGCCGCCTGACCAACGATATGGACGCCATCAATGCGCTCCTCTCGCAAAATCTGATCGCCTTTGTCCAGAGTTTCACAATGGTGATCGGTGTGTTGATCATGATGTTCTCGCTGAGTTACCAGCTCACCCTGGCCGCGCTGATCGTCATCCCGCTGACCTTCCTGGCAACCGGCCTGATTATGAAATCCAGCCGGCCGGCCTTCCAGAAACTGCAAAGCTCCCTGGGACAGATGAATGGCCTCCTGGAAGAGGACCTCAGCGGGCAGCGGGTCGTGATCGCCTATGGGCAGCAGGGCCGGTCCCTGGAAGATTTTGAGATCTACAATCAGGAAGTGCGCGCCGCCGGGACCAGAGCCAATATTCTGGCTGGGTTGATGCCCCCGATCACCGGCATTTTGAACAACCTGGATGTGATTGTGGTGGTGGGGATTGGCGCAGCCTTGTTGATCAACGGTTCCGATACGATCACGGTCGGTTTGATCACTTCCTTCTCGGAATATACGCGCCGTTTCGGCCGCCCGATCATGCAGATCGCCAACCTCTTCAACAGCATGATGGCTGCTTTGGCCGGCGCGGAACGGATCTTTCAGGTCTTGGATGCCAAGCCAGAGATCGAAGATAAGCCTGACGCGATCGCTTTGGACGAGGTCAAAGGCGAGGTTCGGTTTGAAGATGTCTCCTTTGGCTATGTTGAAAACCAGCCCATCCTGAAGCACGTCAGCCTGGAGGCCAAACCCGGCAAGACGGTTGCCTTGGTTGGCCCCACGGGGGCCGGCAAGACCACCATCATCAACCTGCTTTCCCGTTTTTACGACATTGATTCCGGCAGGATCCTGATCGATGGGCATGATATCCGCGATATCCGGCAAGAGGACCTGCGGCGGAAACTGGGGATTGTCCTGCAGGATACCTACCTGTTTTCCGAATCGGTGATGGAAAATATCCGCTATGGCCGTCTGGACGCCACCGAGGAAGAGATCATCAAAGCCGCGAAACTGGCCAATG
The DNA here is from genome assembly GCA_011620555.1 of Anaerolineaceae bacterium. Classification (GTDB taxonomy): domain Bacteria; phylum Chloroflexota; class Anaerolineae; order Anaerolineales; family Anaerolineaceae; genus Brevifilum. The sequence continues at coordinate 49,380 of WOYY01000039.1, forward strand.
CTGACGGATTCATCCAACGTTTGCCGGATGGCTATCATACCGAGTTGTCAGAAGGGGGCACGAACCTCAGCGAAGGGCAGCGTCAGCTGCTGGCCATTGCCCGGGCGATCCTGGCTGATCCAGCCATCCTGATCCTGGATGAAGCAACCAGCAGCGTGGATACCCGCACCGAGGTGGAGATTCAGGCGGCGCTGTTGAAGCTGATGGAAGGGCGGACCTCCTTCGTGATTGCCCACCGGCTCAGTACGATCCGCAATGCCGATCAGATCCTGGTGATCAACGATGGCGAGCTGATCGAACGGGGCACCCATGAAAACCTGCTGGATGAAAAAGGTTTTTACTATAACCTTTACACCAGCCAGTTCAAAGGCTTGCCGATGGCGATCTAGGCGATTGGGCCAGAAGGAAAATCTGCATTCAAAACCTACATTAAATAACGCAGAGATGTTGCTGGCAACAATTCTGCGTTTGACTTAATTGGAAATGAAATTTAGGGCAGCGCCGGGTAGGTTTCCAACAGGGCGAAGGCGACGCCGACCAGCCCCCGGCCGGTATGCGCGCCGAGGACGGGCGAGATCGAACAATCGGGCAGCCACTCGCACTTGAACATCTTTTCCAGGGCTTCCCGCAGCATCAGGGCCCCTTCCGGGTTGTTGGCGTGGCCGATTTGCAACCGGAGGCTGGCGCCTTCGCCAAATTTCTCAGCGATGTACGGGGGGATGGCCTGGATCGCTCGCTTGAAAGTGCGGCTTTTGCCGCGGTCATAGTATTTGCCATCCTTCTTATCGACGCCGATCAGGGGTTTGATGCCCAGCAGGGACGCCAAAAGGCCTTTCAGATGGCTGATCCGGCCGCCATTGATTAGATAGGTCAGATCCGGCAGGGTGAAGACCATCTCTGATTTTTCGCGGATGGTATCGAGCAATTCGAGGATTTTTTTGGCAGGCCAGTTGGCCTTGACCGCCCGGATGGCGGCTTCAACCTGCCAGCCCATTTCGATGGATAGCGAGCGGGTATCCACCAGGGTTATTTTGGCCCCCAGGGCTTGTTTGGCTGCATTGGCAGCCGAGTTAAAGGTGCCGCTGAGCCCCGAGGAGATGTGAAGCGATAGGATCTCCGGGTCCTCTTTGGCCAACTCATTATAGATCTCCTGAAATTCACCGGGTGAGGGTGTGGAGGTGATTGGCATGCTATCGGTATCTTCAAGCAACCGGTAAAAATCTTCCGGCTGGATATCAACACCGCTCCTGTAGGTCACACTGTCGAGTGTGAGCTTCAGGGGCAAAGTGTGTAGATTTACCCCTTGTTTCTGCTCTGGTGAAATATCAAAACCACTATCTGTAACTATTTGCATCTGGCGCACTCCTGATCGAAATAAATGATGACACAACCCAGAGGCAAATACAATAAATAAACCTTCAGTTTAAGTATACCCGTAATTTGTCCTGTAAAGGCGGTCAATTTGCCTTGACAGGTCAATTTGGTTAAGTAAATTAACCCTGCTGATCCAAAATAGTTTCAGCAGGGTTAGGGAGATAGGTGTCAGGTTGGCCGGATCGGCGATGCCGATCAGGTCAGCCTAATTGAATTCATAGGTGATGTTCGCGGTGACCTGGATGATCAATGTGCCGCTGGAAATTGGCACATCGCCGCCAGCCTGCTCCATCATAGCTGAGCGGGCGGGGGAAGTGCTGCCATTGCTGATGCTGAGATAGTTGATGGCGCCCAGCGTGACACCGGCGGCATCTGCGATCTCCTGAGCCTGACTGGCTGCGCTGTCAATGGCTTTTTGGGTCGCTTCCGCAACTGCGGCGGAGGTATCTTCAAGTTCAAAGCTGATGCTGTTGATCGTGTTGGCGCCCTGATCCACGACTTTGGAGAGGACCTCGCCCAGAGAGTCAAGATCGCGGACGATGACCAGAACAGTGTTTTGGACCACAAAAAGGGTCTGTGGTTCACTGGCAGTTTCCAGCTCCGGATCCTCCTGGATGACGGGGACATATTGCTGCTGCTGGTAGATATAGAAATCAGAGGTCTGGATGTCTTCCTCAGCCACGCCAAGGGCCACCAAAGCCTGCCTGACGGCATTCACGTCTTGGGTGTTGGCGCTGAGGGCTGTGGCCGCGTCGGCGTCCTGCGTGGTCACGCCGATGTTCACCCGGGCGATATCCGGGACGACATAAACGGTGCCTGTCCCGTAGATATTTACTGTCCGCACCGAGCCGGTGCGGGATGCGCCTGGCAATGCCCCACAACCGCTCACCAGGGCTGCAATCGCGAGTGCGGTAAATGCTGCAATGAGATACTTTTTCATTAAAAGCCTCCTAACAGATCTTCCGTTAGTGAGTTTCCCGGGAAGGCCATGCCTTCCCGGGGTTTAATTGGATTGGCTTGCTTAGTGCAATTCGTAGGTCAGGCTGCATTCCATTGAGATGGTCAGCCTGCCGGCCGAGACGGGGACGGAGCTTTCTGCATAGACGCCGCCTTTGGCGTCATAGTAGGCTATGGGGGTGATGCCGCCATAAACATTGATGTTCAGCAGGTCGCCCAGTTCAACGCCGGCTGCGTCCGCAATCTCCTGGGCCTTTTCCTTGGCATTTTGAATGGCCAGCAGGCGGGCCTGGGCCACAGCTTCGTCGCGGTTTTCAACATCAAAGGTGATGCCATTGATGTTGTTTGCGCCGGCATCAACCACGGCCGAGAGCACATCGCCCAGCGAGGACAGATCCCGAACGATCACGGTCATGGTGTTATCGACCACGAAATAGCGGCTTTGGACCTGGCCGGTCATCGGGTCATAGCGGTCGGCGGGGTAGACATTGAAGTTTGATGTCTGGATATCCTTCTCTTCCACGCCGAGGTCTTTCAGGATGCTGGCGATGGCATTGGCCTGAGCCGTGTTTTCACTCAGCGCATCGTTCACCAGGTCGGCTTCCGTGTGGACGCCAATATTGATGCTGGCGATATCCGGTACGAGGGTCACCTGGCCGGTCCCGCTGACGGTCATTGAACGGTAGGGTTTGCTTTCCACCGCGGAGGTCGCTGCAGTGGAACAGGAGGACAGCAGGCCGACGACCAGCAGACTGACGAGAATAAGGGTGAGTTTCTTTTGCATTTTATCGATCCTCCAAAACAGTGATAGATAATTCTATTTTGATCTTGTATGCTATGGACGCAGGCGGGAGGGGAAAAGTTCCAGATGCGATGAAATTGATTTTAATCGGTTCCAGGGGTTTTTCTGGGCAATTCCGGCGTAAAATCCCTTTCGGATGGAGTGATAAATGTCACAGGGAACCCAGATGGCCTTACCATTGACGGGTTTTCGATTCTCGGATAAGGTTAAGCATATTAAACGATTGTGGAGCAGGCATGTTCTTCATTCAGCAACAACTGAGCGAAAAACCATGCGGGCACTGGGCCGAGGTGCCCGCTTATTTATTTAAGGATTGGCCGCTCTGGCTGAAGACAATCGCAGTAAAATCTCACCCTCACCAAAACTAATCAATAGGAGAGACTATGACAGAAACAACCAACGCATTTGCAATGGCCCAGCAGCAGTTTGATCATGTTGCTGATTTGTTGGGCCTCGATCATCAGGTCCGCGAAATGCTGCGCTGGCCGATGCGCGAATATCACCTGCGCATCCCGGTCAGAATGGACGATGGCAGCATCCGGGTGCTCCAGGGCTTCCGTGTGCAGCACAATGATGCCCGCGGGCCAAACAAGGGCGGCTTGCGTTTTCACCCGGCGGAAACGGTTGACACCGTCCGCGCCCTGGCGATGTGGATGACCTGGAAATGCGCCGTAGCGGATATCCCCCTCGGCGGCGGGAAGGGCGGGGTCGTGATTGACCCGGCCACCCTGTCGGTCGATGAGAAGGAGCGCCTGTGCCGGAGTTTCATTGGTTCTCTGTGGCGGGTGATTGGCCCCCGCCAGGACGTGCCCGCCCCAGATGTTGGCACCACGCCCCAGATGATGGGCTGGATGATGGATGAATATTCCCGGATCACCGGCCAATATACCCCTGGCGTGATCACCGGTAAACCGGTTGGCGGCGGCGGTTCGCTGGGCCGGACGGAAGCCACAGGCTTCGGCGTGACCTACAACGTGCGTGAGGCGATGCAACGCCTGAAAATCGATTCCACCAAATCGGTCGCGGCGATCCAGGGCTTTGGCAATGTGGCGCAGTACGCGGCCAAGGGTTTCATCAATCACCTGGGCGGCAAAGTCATCTGCGTCAGCTATTGGGACCGGGAAGACCGCACCTCCTACACCGTCAGCAAGGAAGACGGGATTGACCCCGATTTCCTGATGAGCATCACCGACCAATACGGCAGCATCAACAAGGATGAGGCGACCAAGGCTGGTTATGTGATCGAATCGGGCGATGCCTGGATCAGCAAAGAAGCGGACGTGCTCATTCCCGCGGCCCTCGAAGGCCAAGTGAATGCTGAGACCGTCAAGAATGTGCATGACCGGGTGAAGATCGTGGCCGAAGGCGCCAACGGCCCCACCACGCCGGAAGCGGATGAGCTCTTCAAAGACCGCAATGTCTTCGTGATCCCCGATTTCCTCTGCAACTCCGGCGGCGTGACCACCTCTTACTTCGAGAGCGTCCAGAATGATATGAACTTCTACTGGACCAAGAAGGAAGTGCTGGAGCGGCTGGATGACAAGATGACCCAGGCTTTCAAGGATGTCTATGAGATGTCCACCAGCCAGCAGGTCTTCATGCGCGATGCGGCCTATATGGTGGCGATCAACCGGGTGGTCAAGGCGATGGAACTGCGCGGCTGGCTTTAGACCCTGCATTCAACGAATAAGGAACCCCTCAACCAAAGTTACGGTTGGGGGGTTTTTGGTTTTGTTACGCTGGAAGCCTGTCCAGCGGAGATCTAAAATTATGTTTGTATCCCGTACCCTGCGCGGCGCATGACCCATAACTGACAAAATACCCCAATGAATTATCTGTTTGCCGTTATCTTTCCGCAGCGGCGGCCCTGCCCGCCTCTGAAAAGAGCCGTGGCCGCCCAAGTTTCAACTTGTCTTTTCTCTGGCACATGCGCTGCGCGGCACGTAACTTGCCGTGTGGGGGGGTCGGCGACCCACCAAAAGCAGAATAAGATCGGAAGATCAGGTCAGCGTGACCCACACTGAAGAGACAAGACACAAAGTCTACTTTTAAGCCTACCCGCGGAGAGCAGCCACGAGGTTCCTGAATGGGGATGGGTAAGCCGAGGTAGATTGCTTCCTGCTTCGTTTGACTTCGGGAGTCCGGTCGCTTTGCTCGCAATGGCAGGGGTTCAGAGTTTCAGCTGCTGGTCGCAGACCGCCCGGTAGCCGCAGCCGGAACAACGGCGGGGGTTGGCGTGCGATCGCTCGGGCGGCGTCCTGCGGCGGGTTTCGGCGCGGATCGCTTCAACCAGGGTGAACAGTTCCTCCCGCAGTTCAGGCGTGTAATCGACCTCGAAGGTTTCCCTGGGATAGCTCAGCAGACCGTGGGGCGGCGTCTGGCCGGTGGTGGCCTCCACCAGATAGCAATAGGCGGCCAACTGCAGGATGTGCGAGTCATAAGGGGCGTCCGGCGTCCGGCCGGATTTGATCTCGACCGGCACAGGCGTGCCGTTCACGTAAACGAGGTAATCCGGCTTGCCGGCCAGACCCAGTTTGGGGTCATAGAGCGCCTGTTGGTTGGGCTGCCACTGGCCCACGTCGCTGTAGCTGATCCGCCCCGCGGGCAGACCCGCCTGGCTGCGCTGACGGTTCGACAGCCAAAGGAAAAGCAACGCCGCAGCGATCAGGGCAAGCGCAAGCCAGATCATGAGCCAAAAATGGAGAGGGTGAGAACAAGGGTCAGGATGACAATGCCCGCCAGCAGCAGCGCCCAGCCCAGAAAGCGAAACCCGCCAGCGATGAACACCTTGCGGCCGTGCAGGGTGTGGTGGCGGGTTCCGGCGGCCAAGGCTTCCTGGTTGCCGGATTCGACCCCCTCTTTTCGGTACCACCAGGCCCGCCGGCAATAGAGATAGGCGCCCAGGTCGGATGCGTTAATCGTCTTCATGGGATTCTTGCATTTCAGAGAGCTGCGCTGAAAGGTCCAGAATCGTTTTTTCAAGTTCCTGCTGGCGGTAGCTGATGGTGATATCGGCCTGGGTCCGTTCGATGATGCTGCGGGCGATGTCGGTCCGGCGGCGGAGGCCGTAGGTGAGCGCATCGGGGAAGTCCATGGTGACCAGCTGGGCATAGATATCGTCCATCACATTCATCAGGCGTTCCACTTCAGGCGAGTGTCCGTCCCGGATGATGTCCATGATCCGGCGGCGCAGTTCTCCGACCACCTCGGAGAGGCCGTTTAGGTAAGTCGCATATTCCACCTGGAGGTCTTGCGGGCTGGGCCATTCCTGGTTCAGGATGGCCGCCACGGTCACATGCGCCTCACAATATTCCTTGAGCGCGTCCTGGGCATAGCCGGAGAAGTACAGGTCTGGGTCGCCGGCGAGGCTTTCCCGGATGGAGGTGGCGAGTTTGTCGGCTTCGGCCAGATGTTCCCGGGCCGTCTTGGCGTCTTCCCGGTGGATGGCGCGGATGGCATGGGCGGCATGGCGGGTCAGCACCCGGCTTTGCGCCAGGGCCTGATCCCGGATGGTGTTCTTCCGTTCAAAGGAATCTCGGATCTGGTCGGCAAGTTTTTCGATATCAACCATTGGGTTTCTCCGGGTCATCGGGTTTAAAGAGTTCATCTGCCAGCGTGTGACTGCCGGGCAGGTTGATTGATCCGAATTTGTTTTCGTAGCGTTTGACGTTCTCGTTCATGGCACCCAGGAACAGCTTGGCGGCGGTGGGGGACATCACGATGCGGGAGTTGACGGTGGGTTCCTTGATGCCGGGCAGCAGCAGGGAGAAATCCATCACAAATTCAGCCGCGGTATGAGAGATCCGGACGAAATTGACATATTGCGCTTCCAGGTCGTCCGGAAGGATAAAATTGGGGATGGGACTGGGCATCATGGCTCCATTCTAGAAGGGGATGTCGTCTTCTTCAACGCCCCCCGCGGCATCACCCAGGTCCTGCTCGTAATTGCTGCCTTCGCCCCGCCCGGTTGGCAGGAAGCGGACATTGATGGCGTTCACTTCAAAGGAGGCCCCGCTGGTGCCGTCGTTGCGGGTGTAGACCCGCGGTCCGCCGGTTTGGGGGTCGGGCCGCAGGCGGCCGATCACCAGCACGGGGCGGCCTTTGCTGAGATATTGGTTGCAGGCTTCAGCCTGTGCGCCCCAAACGGACACCCGGAACCAGGTGGTCTCATCAACCTTTTGGCCGGCGTTGGTGGTGTAGGAGCGTGAAGCGGCAACGGGAAAACTGGTGACAGCCTGGCCGCTGGGGGTGAACCGCATGACCGGGTCGTTGCCGAGGTATCCGACGATGGTTAGTTGTTGAAACATATCTCTCCCTTTCCTTTGCTAATGAGGACTTTTAACTTATTTTACTTCATTTCCGCTGGCGTCCCACCAGTTTGCTGAGTACCAGCGCAGGTATTCCCCCAGGTGGGAGGACCAGTAGGCTTCTGTGTGGCCGCCATTGAGCAGGTACCATTCGTGCGGGATGCCGTTCTCATCCAACAGGTTCGCAAAATCTTCAGCCGTTTGCCATTCCTGGTCGTTCCGGCCAATGTCAATGAAGAACAGTGGCAGGTCTTCATCGGCGAGGCCCATCCAGCTATGGAGTCGGCCCCCATCCGCTTCAAAGAGCGGCAGGCTGTGTGCGCCGACTCGTGTGAAAAGCTCGTAATGCTCAAAACCGAGGTGCAGTGCCCAGGCCGCCCCGCGGGAGACGCCCGCGATGGCCCGGTAGGCCTTCTCAGGCAGGGTTTGGTACTGTAAGTCCACCCCCGGGATCAATTCATTGACCAGAGCGTTTCCGAATTGGGAGACCTGCGGCGGGGTGAAGGGCGATTCCAGCGGCATCACGGCAATGAAGGGTGGGATTTCACCCGCGGCGATCAGCTCGTTCAGCGTCGGAACCAGCCCCAGCCGCTGCCATTGGTCCTGCCGGTAGGAAAGGCCATGCAACAGATAAACCACGGGGTAGCGGCTTTCAGAGTCGGTGTCATAGCAAGGCGGCAGGTAGACGTCATAGAACAGGTCCCCTTCCAGCGCTGCACTGTACATGGATTCATTTGAGAGGGTCCCGCCCATTGCGAGGCAATCCGGGGTGGGGGTAGGCTGAGCCAATTCGTTGGCCTCCGGGGTGGGCGTATTCAGGGCAGCCTCCGCCCGGTCGGAGGTCTCCGTTGGGGCGGCTGATGACGGCGCGGCCTGGGGCTGACAGGCCCCCAGCAGGAGCGCCAGCAGCGCCAATAGGCTGGCGAGCGGAGGGGAGGGGTGCGCTGCTTGACGTCTGGTCATGGTTCGGATTATACTCTTATCTGCCGGGGTGTAGCGCAGTCGGCCAGCGCGCCGCGTTTGGGACGCGGAGGTCGGCGGTTCAAGTCCGCCCACCCCGACTCGATTGAAGAATGGGAAGGTGAGCGAGAATTTTGGTGCGTTCTCCTTGCCATTTTTTGTACCATTGATGGTTCAAAATCATGGGTGATAGCGTGACCAAGCCATTCCTCTCCATCATCATTCCCGCTCATAATGAAGCCAACCGGCTGCCGCCCTCGTTGGAGAAAATTGACGCGTTTCTGGCAGGCCAGACTTTCACCTCTGAAGTGATTGTGGTGGAAAACGGCAGTTCGGATGGCACGCTGAGGGTCGCTGAATCTTTCAAAACGAGGATGCCCACCCTGAACGTGATCCATGAGGACCGGCGCGGGAAGGGGCTGGCCGTCAAACGCGGGATGCTCGAGGCGACCGGTGAGTATCGTTTCTTCTGCGATGCCGATCTCTCCATGCCGATTGAACAGGTCATTCGCTTCCTGCCACCCCAGCTGGAGTCGCCGGAGGTCGTGATCGGCTCCCGGGAGGTCGCCGGATCGCGCCGGATTGATGAACCCGGTTACCGCCATCTGGTCGGGCGGGTGTTCAACACGATGGTGCGCTGGATGGTCCTGCCCGGGCTGCAGGACACCCAATGCGGCTTCAAGTGCTTCCGCGGGGAGATCGCCGAGGAGGTGTTCCCCCTCCAGACGCTGACCGGCATGTCCTTTGATGCCGAGGTCCTGTTCATCGCCCGCAAGCTGGGCTACAGGATCACGGAAGTGCCAATTGACTGGACTTTCAACGCGGACAGCCGGGTGCGGCTTGTGCAGGATTCGCTGCGGATGGCTTTTGACCTGCTGGAAATCCGCTTGAAATCCGCCCGGGGACGGTATGACACCCAGAGCGAAATTTGATCTTTCCCTGATCCCGGCCCGGCCGGACCTCCAATTTGAACAGGCCCTCTGGGCCCAAGGCCTGCGCCAGGTTGCCGGCGTGGATGAGGCCGGCCGCGGCGCTCTGCTGGGGCCGGTGGCCGCGGGCGTGGTGGTGCTGCCCGCGGACTGCCCTGACCTGCTGGGCCGTCTGCAAGGAGTCCGCGATTCCAAAGAGATGACCCCTGCGGCGCGGGAGCATTGGGCGGTGCAGATCAAAGCCATCGCCACAGCCTGGGCGGTGGGTTACGCCGCCGCAAGCGAGATCGACCAGCTGGGGATTGCGCCTGCCACCCGCCTGGCCGCCTGCCGCGCCCTGGCGCAGTTGAGCGTGCCAGCCGAGCATCTCTTGATCGACTATATCCGGCTGCCGGAAGTGGATACCCCCCAAACCTCGCTGATCAAGGGCGATGCCCGCTCGCTGACGATCGCCGCAGCCTCCGTGCTGGCCAAAACCGGCCGGGATGCGCTCCTGGTGGGAATGGACCGCGAATATCCGGGATATGGCCTGGTGCAGAACAAAGGCTATGGGACCGTTGCGCATCGGGCCGCGATCGCGAGCCTGGGCCCTTGCCGCCAGCACCGGCATTCCTTCGCACCGATCCGGGTGGAGGGGGAAGAGCGTTAGGAAGTAGGTATCAGGTATGGGTAATAATAGGTAATTGGAAATGGGTGGTCGTGGGGAGATGCCTTTGGCAGATTTGCATCAATCCGCATTCTTGTAGATTTGAGATTGTTTTGTCGCAATGACAAGAAATGTTTTGGATCGTGAATTTGAACTTTCAGAATCGTATTTTGATTTTGCCAACATCCATCAAGGCTGCACCTTAAGCTTCATACTTTCGAATACCGCGGCAACGTGGATAGTTCGGGCAACCCCAAAATTGTTCACCTTGATTTGATCCGCTTTTCGCAGTTCTTAACACCATCTCGCTGCCGCATTTGGGACATAGGGGAGAGGCGCTTTGCGCCTCTGTGATAATTGGCTGGCTTGATGTTCCTGTTTCATTTGAATCAAGATACTGATGCAAAGCTGAATTCAACTCCGAGGTTGAATATGATCGTTGAACAGGAAATCGGACCAACGGAAGTTTCGCTGCCGCATAAACCATTTCAACAAATTCATCCCGTGTCTGCCTATCACTTTTCTGATGACTCTTATCGTCCAGTTCTATGCCCACTAAGGGCTGCAAGGTTTTTGGATCACATAATAAAAAGTCAACATGCTTGCGATCAATCTTATTGGTGTAAGTTCGATATTTACTTGGATCATTGGACTTCACGTAGAATAAATCAGAGAGTGATACTTTTGGGCAAATCACTACTTTATCCGAAACGATGTGTTTCAAGACAAGGTAAAAACTATGTTCAGCAGGTGAGAGAAAATCATCTCGGATGTGGTAAGGATATTCAAGTTGGCCATCTGATTTTTCACCCTTGTCTGTCAGAAAGTCAACAATTCTTTCGACGATATCATCAGTGGCTTCGGCTGATAAACCTAGGGCTTTCAAGATGGAACGAAGGAGTGAAAACTTTTCTTGGGATTGCATGATGGATAATACCCCTATCCTGCTCAACGAGCAGCTTTCTATTATTTGTGCAGAACTTAATTCGTCCCAGTTTTTTGTGGATTGATAATAAACCTCTGGAGATTCGATAAATTGATTTAATTGCTGCTTATAAACAAGATAAATTCTATTATATCTTCTATGATCCGTTTATTATGCATGTAGTGGATTATATAAACCAGTTGAAATAATTAGCTAATGTGATAGCCCTGGGTTGGTTGCGTCCTCTGGGAAGTTCGAACCTACGACAAACTGATTATGTTCCCCAATCCCGCAGATACAGGAAATCATACCCGACGGTGCGCTGGGAGAGCTTGGCGATCGGCGGCATCACCCGCTTGAAGTGGTTCCGGCGGATGCGCTGGACGACCTCTTCCACAAATTGGGGATCATAGCCCTCGGCGACCAGGTCTTCCGGCCGGTAACGCTGGTCCACCAGCAGGTAGAGCAGCTGGTCCACGTCGGCATAGGTGAAGCCCAGATCGCCTTCGTCGGTCTGCCCCTGCCAGAGGTCTGCGGAGGGCGCTTTGGCGGTCACCGAATCCGGCACGCCCAGCGCTCTGGAAAGCTGGCGCACCTGGGTCTTGTAGAGATCGCCAATCGGCTGGAGCGCGGCAGCGGAGTCGCCGAAGATGGTGGAATAGCCCAGCAGGATCTCGGTTTTGTTGCTGGTGCCCACCACCAGGCCTTTGAAAGCGGCGGACTGGTCGTAGAGTACGATCATCCGCATCCGGGCCATGATGTTGCCCGCGCGTATTTTATCCATGTCCTCAAAGCGCTGGATCAGCGGGTCCACCATATCGGTGATCTCCACGGTCAGCGACTGCACGCCCAGGTCGTCGATCATCGTCTGGGCATCCGCCAGGGTGTCCGGGGCGGAGGTTTTATAGGGCATGCGCACGGCGAGCACGTTCTCCGGGCCGAGGGAGCGGGCGGAAAGGTAGAGGCTCAGGGCGGAGTCGATCCCGCCGGAAAGGCCCAGCACCGCTTTGGTGATGCCCACCCGGTGCAGTTCGGTGCGGATGAAGCCGGTCAGGATCTTTTCGGCCAGTTCGGTATGGATGGTCAGGTCAGTCTTCATGGTTCCCCAGGATTCTTTCCAGTTCGCTCTGGACCAGGTTGGTGCGCTCATCCCGCAGGAGCGGCAACCGGGCGCGGGTCCGATGGAATTGATTGAGGTCGATCTCGGCGACGCACAGCGAGGTTTCAAAGTCGGGGGCACGCACGACCAGATCGCCGTTCGGGTCAAAGATGGTGGAGCCGCCCCAGAAGTTCAGGCCGTCCTCATAACCCACCCGGTTGGCATGGGCGACAAAGACCGTGAACAGACCGGCATAGGCCCGGTTGGTGTGCTCCACCCAGGTGGAGCTGCTCAGGCGGGGGTCGGCCGTCAGGCCGCGGCCGGGCGAAGCCGATTGGAAGAGCAGGATGTCGGCGCCGTCAAGCCAGAGCAGGTAGGGCAGGGAAGCGTGCCAGAAATCTTCGCAGATCAGCATCCCCATCCGACCGAAGCGGGTGTCGAAGGCCCGGACGGAATCACCCCAGGCAAAGAACCGGCCTTCATCAAACATGCCGTAGGTGGGGAGGTAGACCTTGTTGTGGATGTGGACGATCTTGCCCTCGGCCAGGTAGGCGGAGGCGATATAGAAGCGGTGACGCCGGTCTTCATGCACAAAACCCACCATCAGGTCAATCCCCCGGCTGGCATCCAGCAGGGTGTTGAACACCGGGTCGTTCTGGTCGGGCTGGATGGCGGTGGTCACGGCCAGGTCCTGCAGGACATAGCCCGTCAGCGACAGTTCGGGGAAGATCAGCAGGTCCGCGCCTTGCTGCTTGGCCTCCGCGATCAGCTCGAGATGAGTGGCCAGGTTGGCCTGCACTTCACCCAGCTTGGTGTTGAATTGTGCCAGTGCGATCTTAATTTTCATTTTGCACCCAATCTATGCGGCAAGAAATCAATGTACCCTAATTTTACTTGGTTTTGCCGTCAACTGGCTTTGTGGCAAACGCCTGACGAGAAAAGGTATAATAGATGAGGACCTACTCACCGATCTGGATACCCCCACTTATGATGATGACTGTGACCAGCGAAATTCAGGGCAAATCTTCAGACCTCACTTCCCCTTGGGTGATTCTGGAGGCGGACTGGCGCGATTACACTCAGTTGAATCAACTGGAAAAGGCCTGCTTCCGTTCGGAGGATCACTGGCCCTTTTGGGACCTGATCGGCGTGCTGACTCTGCCGGGTGTGGTCCGTTTCAAGGCTGTACTGGATGGCAAGCTGGTGGGGTTCATCGGGGGCGAGCGGGAATTGAGCCAACGCCTGGGGTGGATCACCACCCTGGCTGTCAGCCCGGCCTACCGCAGGCGCGGAATCGCCCAGGCGCTGCTGAAGCGGGCCGAGGAAACCCTCGCCATGCCCCGGGTCCGGCTGAGCGTTCGGGCCTCCAATGCCGGCGCGATCAGACTGTACGAAGTCAATGGGTACGCTCAGGTGGATTGCTGGCAGAAATATTACGCCGGTGGGGAAGATGCCCTGGTGCTGGAGAAAAACTGCCACCGCAAGTACGGCCTCCGGGCAGGGTAGTTTACCGGAAGATAAACCTCCTGTGGATGACGTCGTCCACAGGAGGTTCTGGATTCAGGGGAGTGCCGCTGAGAATTTAGAGCGGTTCATCCTTGTCGGTGTCGGGTTGGATGATGAAGAAAGCCACCGCGCCCAGGATCGGGATACAGGTAACTACGATCACCCAGAGAACTTTGGCCGTGGCGGGTAGGGACCGGTCTTTCAGTTGAAAGAGGGTCACGATCATCAGGACGATCCAGGCCAGGATAATCAGGACATTGACGCTTTGAAAAATAGTGCCCATGTTAATCATTTTGTTCCCTTTCAGATATTGATCTTGATGTCCCTTTAATTCTAACGCGAACAGTGCTGCAAGCCAGCGCTGGAAGGGATCAAGGCGGGAGGCGGGGATAATTTTTAAGCCGGGGTCTGAGATGGCTGGTTCCGAGGGGGGCGTCTGGTTGACTTTGAGCCTCGTTCGGGATATACTGAATCAACATTATGCAAGGACAATGAGTGTAAATGCAAAGACCTGTACGTTCCAAAAAAGCCTTTAAGCACGCCGGTTAACCCCGCGCGTGCTCTTTTTTATATCCCTTCCGATAGAAAGGAAAAGTGCACCATGGACTACGGATTGATCGGCAAAATTGATAAGGCCAAACGCTACGCTGAAGAACGCGAGCGGATCAGTTTTGAGAAATTCACTGCCACTATTGCCGGCGACAACAACAATCACACAGTGACCTATGATAAGGGTCAATGGGATTGCGATTGTGATTTCTTCCAGAGCCGCGGCCGCTGCAGCCACACCATGGCGCTCGAAATGATCCTTGAAGGCATGGTTGATATCGCGGATGTAGACTGAGCTTCAATTTACCGATCAGGAAAATGACCTTAATTCGTCAGGCCGTGGATTCGCACGGCCTTTTTTAATTCCGATCAGTTCTTCCTGGAGCGCGGCGCCCAAGGGGGATTGAGCTGACGTTCATCCCGGTTCAGCCCATCCAAGAGTTGCATATCCGCTTCATCCAGCCCGAAGAAGATGTCGGCGTTTTCCAAGATCCGTTTCTCATGGACCGATTTTGGAATTGCGACGAGGTCATGCTGGATCACCCAGGCCAGCATCACCTGGGCGGTGGACTTGCCATGCTTTTGGGCGATCTGCAGGAGGGTGGGGTCATCCAGATGTTCGCCGCGGGCCAAGGGGCTGTAAGCCTCCAGCACGATCCCGCGTTCCCGGCAGAATTCAGCCAGTTCCTTTTGATAGAGGAAAGTGTGGAATTCCACCTGGTTGACGGCCGGCACCACTTCGCTCTGCTCGATCAGTTCATTCAGCAGGGAGGGGGTGAAGTTGCTGACGCCAATGCTGCGGGCCAGGCCTTCCTTCTGCATTTCGATCATCGCCTGCCAGGTCTCCGCCGTGCGGGAGAAATTTCTGACATTCGGCCAATGGATCAGGAGCAGGTCAACATCATCAGTTTGGAGTTTTTTCAGGCTTTTCTCAACGGACTTCCGGGCGGATCGATACCCCTGATTCCAATTCCAGATCTTGGTTGTGAGGAAGAAGGAGTCACGGGCGCGGTCGGATTCCTTCCAGCCCTTGCCAACCTGGGATTCGTTGTTATAAATTTGGGCGGTGTCAATCAGGTCATACTCATTGTTGAGCGCAAATGAAACAGCCCGGGCGCAATCCTTTTTCTTTGAGCGCCAGGTCCCCAGACCGAGGCGGGGGATTTGATGCCCATCGTTCAGCGTAGCTGTTGAGTGGATGTCTCTAGTCATTGATTTCCTTTCCCGCAATTTGGCATTTATCTTTTAATTCTACCCAGCTTCGACTGCAATCGAAATGGTGGAGCGGGATCGAATTTGGCGGAGATGGAAAAAGGTATACTTAATATTCACTCTAGATGAAAAACACTCTAAGATGAAAAACACTTTCCGTTGTTGCCTGATCCTGCTTGCAATAGCCCTCCTGACCAGCGGATGCCTGCGCCTGGCGACCTCACCGACGGTGGACCTCGCGCAGTTCACGCCGCAGGCCGAGGCTTCCAGCCCGGTTCAGGTCTCCCCGCCGGATTTGCCCGTCCCCACGGCGACGCCGGTTCTCGACGCGGTGACGGTGAACACCCTGCGCCTTTATCCTTTGTGGGTCGGCAGCACCTGGGTCTATGACTACCTGGGCTACACCGCGGAGGAAGAAGCGCATTGGCGGCTGACGGAGACTGTGGTCTCCAGCCGGATTCTGGGGGGCTATTACGTGGTGGAAGTGGAGCGGAAGGGCGAACTGACCCAGGGCGACCCCTCTCCGGATTTTCCCTTCTTTCCTCCAACTGGTTCGCTTTTCTATTTGCTGGATGGGACAAAGGTCTATCAATTTGAGGGCCAGGCGAGCACAGATCTGAACGAAGCCTGGCTGGATCTGATCCTGCCCTTCCCCGCGGGCGGGGAGGCCTGGCAGCCGGACCCGGCGGACCGGGCGAATCCCGAACAGCCAGCGATTGGCTCGCGCGTTGCGGACGGACCTTTTGAACAGTTGATCTCCGAAAACGGCGCCCGGACCTGCTATCACCTGGTGACCCGGGTGGCGGAGGGCAGCCAGGAGGCAACGTTCTGCGAGGGGATCGGTTACCTCCATCAGGAAGCGGGCAATCTCGAGGGCGAAGGCTACCGCATGGAAATGATCGGATTCGTGATCCAATGAAGCTGTTGCAGCGACTCCCGCGCGGGCTGCAGTTCAACCTCCGTTACTTGGGGACGCCGCCCTGGGATACCGGCATCTCCCCGCCGGAATTGCTGGGGGTGATCGAGAGCGTACCGGCCGGCCGCGCGCTGGACCTGGGCTGCGGCACCGGCACCAATCTGGTGACCCTGGCCGAACACGGCTGGGCGGTGACCGGGGTGGACCTGGCCCTGCTCTCTGTGCTCAAAGCCCGCCGGAAGCTGCGCCGGGCGGGCTATTCGGCCCGCATTTTCCAGGGGGATGTGACCCACGCCTTGCTGCCCGGCCAGCAATTTGACCTGATCCTGGACATGGGTTGTTTCCATAACCTTTCCCCGGAGGGGCGCAGCCGCTACCGGTCGAACCTGGCGCGCTGGCTGGCGCCGGGTGGAACTTACCTGGTCTATGCCCATCGGAAACGCCCCGACCGCGCTTTTCACGGCGTGGAGGAGGGCGATTTTGAGGCTTTCGAGTCCTTTCTGCGCCTGGCCTGGCGGCGGGATGCTGGCGAGCGCCGGCCGGATGGCGGCGGCGGTTTCCCTTCGGTCTGGGCGAGGTTTACTCGGGAGGAGACTTTTTTCTGAACGCTTTTTAAATAACTTGGGGGCAAAATGAGGATATCCGACCTTTCGGATGGCTGAATCCACTATTTTTGAGCCGGAGAGACCTGGCCACTCGGCCAGGCCGGAAACAACACTTTTGGCCGATGGTGGAATTGCGAAAAAAGTGGATAATAACATGCAGGATGAGAGGACCCCTATGGTCCACTACCCAAGAAAGAACGAATCGGAAGATTTATTGGCGCATGAATTTGGGAACACAGAACGATAACAAATGGAAGAAAGCCCTGTTCGGCGCGGCCATTGGAACGGCATTCAGTGGCATCCTTGCCCTTTCGCTTTATTTCCTCAGCGGGCAAGGCCTGTACCTGGCAATCATCGGGCTGGGTGCGGGAATCGGATTTTCGATCGGTGGTGGATTGGATCATTCGATCTGAGCCTCAGACCTCCTCAGGAAAGTTGACCAAGCTTACCTAAAAAGAACATCATTTTCTCCTCTGACTAAACCGGAAGCGACCACTTCCGGTTTAGTCTTTAACTGGGCAGGAGACGAGCAATTGGGGGAAAGGTAATTATCGAATAAAATAAACCTCATAAAGAAGATCACTGGTCAGGAATCTGTTGATGGCTCTCAAGCGTCTTTTTCAAACTCTCCGCCTCGGGTGTCTGCTCCTCGCGCTGCTGCTCGGCGCGGTGAATCCGGCCGCCGCTGACCCCTCTGCCGACCTGCGGGCGCAGACGGGTTGGGGAGCGGTGGGTTTCGGCGCGGGTTATATGCGTTTTGACCACCTGACAGTGATGGACGGCCTTTCGGAGAACTCCGTTCAGGCGATCCATCAGGACCGGCAGGGCTTCCTCTGGTTCGGGACCCAGGAGGGCTTGAACCAGTATGACGGCTATGATTTCACGGTCTATAAGGCCGATCCCAATGATCCAGATGCGCTCTCCGATGCGTTCATCACATCCATCGTCGAAGATTCAACCGGCGCCCTTTGGCTGGGCACCTATTATGGCGGGCTGAACCGCTTTGACCGACAAACCGGCGCTTTTGAACATTTCCTGCCGGATACGGAAGATCCCCGCGCCCTGCCTTCCGAGCGGGTGAACGCCCTGCTGCTGACCGCTGCGGGGCAGCTTTGGGTCGGCACCCGGACGGGCTTGAGCGTCTTGGATGCGGATCAGCAAGGTTTCACCACTTTTACTCACGACCCTGATCTTCGGACTTCGCTGAGTGCGGATGAAGTCCTTTCCTTGTATGAAGATGAGGACGGGATGATCTGGGTGGGCACCGCGGACGGCCTGAACCTGCTGAACCCCGCCCAGGGCACTTTCACCCGTTACTTGGACGGGGCAGATTCGGGGGGTTCGAGGGTGACGGCCATCACCGGGGACGGCAGCCAGGGGGTCTGGGTGGGGACGGCAAACGGCCTGCTGCATTTTGAGGGCGCCAGCCGAGCTTACCGGATCTATTCTCATGACGAAGACAATCTCCAGTCCCTGAGCAGCAACAGCATCACAGCGCTCTATCTGGACCGCTCGGGCGATCTCTGGGTGGGGCTGGCGGAAAGCGGCCTGAACCTGGTCACCTCCTATGCCGAGGATTCGCTTCAACTGGTGGCCTACAAGCATAACGCATTTGACAACAACAGCCTCAATCAAAACGGCATTCAGGTGATTCTGGAGGACAGCGGCGGGATCATGTGGTTTGGCACTTTGGGCGGCGGGGTCAACAAGGCCAACCCGAATACCCGCGCCTTTGGCTTTTACCAGCATGAACCCGACAATGTCAATTCTCCGGCGGGCAATCATATCACCGCCCTGGCCTATGACGCCAGCCGCCGGAGCTTGTGGATCGGGACGGCTGATTCGGGCCTGGATCGGATGGACCTGGCAACCGGGACCTTCACCCATTACGCGGCCGACCCCGCGGACCCCACCAGCCTGAACGGCAACCAGGTGGTGCTGCTCCATGTGGGGCCGGAGGGGACGCTCTATGTCAGCACGGCGGGCGGGGTGCTTCAGTATTACGACCCGGACCTGCCGGGTTTCAGCCCTGTTTCGGTGAAATATGAGGTTATTGCCGGCGATTCGAAAACCACAGCCATTGCGCATGACCCGGATGGGATTCTCTGGTTCAGCCAGGCTTCGGGCGAGCTGCTGCGGCTGGACCCGATGGGCGGGCAGATCAAGCGCTTCCGGCTGGAATCCAGCCAACTGCCAGGCCTGGCGGACGAAATGGTCCTGACGATCCTGGCTGACCCGGATGGGATCATTTGGCTGGGGACCGAGGCCCGGGGGTTGATCCGGTTTGATTCAAATAGCGGCCAGATCCGGGTCTACCAGCAAAATGGCACCTCGACCGGCCCAAGCCATAACAGCATCACCAATATCATCCGGGATTCGGCGGGCGCGCTTTGGCTGGGGACGGCCGGCGGGGGCTTGAATCAATTTGATGCTGAAGCAGGGCGGTTCAGCTACTACACAACCCAGGATGGCCTGCCATCCAACCGGGTTTTCGGAATCGCCGAGGATGATTTTGGCTACCTGTGGCTGAGCACCGGCAACGGGCTGGCCCGTCTGAGCCCGAGTTCGGGCCTGGTGCGGACTTATGACACCCGGGATGGGGTACAGGGCAGCGATTTCAACAGCAACGCCTATGCCGTCGGGGAGGATGGGTCGCTCTATTTTGGCGGGGTGAACGGTTTTAATGCCTTTTATCCGGTGCAGATCTCCGAAAACGATCACATCCCGCAGGTGGTGATCACGTCGGTCTCGCTTTTCAATGAGCCTCTGGCAGCGAACATCAGCGACTGCGAGGCCAAGCTCACCCTGACGCATGACCAGAATTTCCTCTCCTTTGAATTCGCCGCGCTGGATTACACCGCGCCGGACCGCAATCTGTATGCCTATAAGATGGAAGGGCTGAATGATGATTTCGTGCAGGCTGGGACACGGCGCTACGCCGATTACCCCAACCTGCCCTGGGGCACTTACACTTTCAAGCTTCTGGCTGCGAATAATGATGCCGTTTGGAATAACGAAGGGGTCTGTCTCACTATCGAGATCCAGCCGCCTTTCTGGGCCACCTGGTGGTTCATCGCCTTGGTGGGTTTGTTCCTGGCAGCGAGCGTGGTGCTGGGCTACCGCTGGCGGGTGGCTCAGATCGAGCAGCAGCGGCAGCACCTGGCCGTGCAGGTCTTTGAGCGCACCCAGGAAATCGAGCGCCGGCGCCAGATCGCCGCCGGCCTGAGCGAGGTGGTCCGCCTGTTGAACACCAACCAGCCTTTGGAAAAGAGCCTCGATTACATCGTCAGGCAGGCAGTCGGGTTGACGGCGGCCGCCAAAGCCGTGATCTTCGACCGAGTGGGTGATAAAGTGAGCGTCCGGGTGGTTTATCCCGAGGGGATGACCTATGCCATTGATCTGAATGATCCCAATTCCTCCAGCGCCAGGATTTTGCAGGAGAGCATTTTCCTCAACCGCTTGTTGATCTATTCCCGGATTGACACTGCGACCATGCAATCCAGCAGCCGCTGGGAACTGGTGGATGGGGAATATCGAACGGCGATTTGCGTCCCGCTCCTGGTGGAGGAATCGGTTTTTGGCGGATTGATTCTGTATTATGGCGAGGAGCGGACTTTCTCGCCGGAAGAGATCAACCTGGCCCGGACGCTGGCCAACCAGGCTTCCCTGGCAATTGCCAACAACGTCCTCAAAGGCCAGGCGCAGGAATCGGCCGTGGCGGAGGAACGCAACCGGCTGGCCAGGGACCTGCACGATGCGGTCACCCAGACGCTGTTCTCGACCAGCCTGATCGCCGAGGTCCTGCCGAAGATCTGGAAGAAGGACCCGGACCTGGCGCAAAAGCAGCTGGATGAACTCCGGCAGCTCACCCGGGGCGCCCTGGGCGAAATGCGGACGCTGTTGATGGAGCTGCGCCCCGCGGCTTTTCGGGATGCGGACCCCAGGGAACTCTTTAAGCACCTCACCGATGCTTTTTCCGGCCGCACAGGCGTGCCCGTTGATTTTGAGGTGGAGGCTTTGCCGGGGTGCAGCCTGCCGGTGGAGGTCAAAAATGTGTTCTACCGGATCGCCCAGGAAGGATTGAACAACCTTCTCAAACATGCGGATGCTTCGCGAGTCTGGTTCCGTTTCAGTTGTTCGGAGGCTGAAGTGGTGTTGACTCTCAGCGACGACGGCCAGGGCTTTTCCCCTGAGGATGTCCCCGCGGGACACCTGGGCTTGGAGATCATGGCGGAGCGGGCGGAGGCGATCGGCGCGGAGCTGACCCTTGTGAGCAACCCCGGCGAGGGGACGACCCTGCGGCTGGTTTGGAAGCAGACTTAGAATCGACTAAAATAGAACTAGTCAGGGAATAAGCCTTGGAGAAGAGGAAGACTGATGGAAAAAGATCGACCGATACGGGTGATGATCGTTGACGACCACAAAGTGGTCCGCAGCGGCCTCAGCGCTTTCCTGATGGCTTATGATGACCTGGAGCTGGTGGCCGAAGCGGACAGCGGCGAAAAAGCGATCGCGATCTGTCATAGCGCCAAGCCGGATGTGGTCCTGATGGACCTCGTGATGCCCAAGATGAATGGGGTGGAGGCGACGGAGGCCATTATCAGGAACTGCCCCCAGACCAAAGTGATCGCGCTGACCAGTTTCAAGGAGCAGGAACTGGTGGAAGGGGTATTGAAGGCCGGCGCGATCGGCTATCTCCTGAAGGATGTGGACGCGGATGACCTGGCAGATGCCATCCGGCAGGCCTATGCCGGCAAGCCCACCCTGGCGCCCGAGGCTGCCCAGGTCCTGATCCAGGCTTCCCGCCAGCCCCACCAGCCTGGCATCGACCTGACCAGCCGGGAGCGCGAAGTGCTGGCTCTGCTGGTGGAAGGGCGCACCAACCCGGAGATTGCCCAGGAACTGGTGGTCAGCAAATCGACGGTCAAGTTCCATGTCAGCAGCATCCTCAACAAGCTCCAGGTCTCCAGCCGGACCGAGGCGGTCGCCAAGGCGCTGCAGGAACATCTGCTTTCCCGCTGAACGAATCCCCCGCCCCACTTTGATTATTTTCCTGCTTAGGGATGGCTTTCCACCTTCCCGCTGGTTTCTAATTCCGTTCAGGGTGGGGATGCTGGCTGTTCTGACGGAAGATCAATCCGATCTTTTCCCTGCCCCCTTCCCGCGAAAGGGGGCGGCGAGACCCTGGAAACCCGATTGGAAGTGGTATTCCGCTGTCAGGGGGCCTGTTTCCGCACCATTCACAAAGGCGAGCCGCCGGGCTATAATTGTCCTCCCCGCTACTCTTACACTGTCGCAAATCCCGATCAGGCTGCGGAGGCTGTTGCTGGGTTGGACGCCCAGCGCTGATTGGCGAAATAAAACAAAAGCTTATCCCACTCACCAAAATTTAAATAGAGCAGGCTATGGCTAAGAAAGATCATAAATCGGACCTCACGAGAGAGCCGGAAGACCCTAAAAAGAAAAGGCAGAAAAAGGAACTGGCCCACAAGCGGGCGCGCCGCTGGCGCGGCCGGGCAGTCTTTGCGATCCTGGGGTTGATCTTTCTTTTCATTTCCCTCTTTTGGACCCCGACCGAAATGGATTACCAGGTCCGAGAGGTTTATCGGATCACTTCGCCGGAAGCGGCGGACCTGCGGCTGGCAGTTCTGCTGCCGATCACCGGGCCTTATCAGATCGTCTCCGCTCCGGAGGTGACCTGGCCGGGCAGCTGGGAGGCCGAAACGGTCGGCCGGATTACCCTGCTCCGGTTGGAAGGCCAGATCCCGGCCGGGGAGACCTTCATGGCAGAGATCACGTATCGGGTGGACCTTGCCCAAGGGGAAACGGCCTGGACCGGCGAACCGGTTGTTTCGCATGACCTCCTGCCCGAGGATGGGGTGCCATCCGCCGACCCGGAATGGCAGGCGCAGGCTGAAGCTTTGCTGGTGGCGGATGACCCGGCGGCCACCGCCAAGCGGATCTACGACCAGGTTGCTGCCCAGAGCGCGGGGCTGGACAGCGCAGCCACCGCCTACCGCCTGGCGACGCTCAACCGGGCGGCTCAGATCCCCACGCGGGTCGTGACGGGCTGGGTCTTTCCGGATTCGGTGCCCCTGATAAAGTTGTCAATTGCCGGGGATGCTTTCACCGCTTACCGCCACTGGAATGAGACCTTCCTGCAGGAGAGCTGGCAAATGGCCGATGCTTCCGCCCGACAGGTTTTCATCAAACCTCCCCTGTTGGGTTGGACGGATGGACGGCGTCTGGCTCTGGCTGAAAGCACCCATTTGAACGCGCTCTCGCAAAGCCTGGTGGCGGAGGCTGGCGACGCAAGTTGGCAGACGGACCCCGCCCTGGCCGCCAAGGTTGTGGGCTGGTCAGAAAGTGGGGCTGAGGACCTGGATTTCACCGCCAGGCTCACAGTGCAAAAGCTCTGGGACGGCCGCTGGGCTTTGGCGATTGCCCTTGGGGTGATTCTGCTGATCCTCGATTGGATGGTGGAGACTGACCATTACAGCAAGAAGGCCAGGGGAAGGGCGGCTGCTTATGAAGAATAAGCTCAAGGTCTTGTTGCTTTTCGGGCTGGGCTGGCTGCTAGCGGCCTGTGCGGCCGCGCCCACACCAGGCTCTGCGTCGGAATCGGCGCCCGCTTACGCTCTGGAGATCCAGAAGGTTTCAGTTGAGCAGGGTGTCAAGGTAGAATTAACAGGCAGCACCACGTTGCCCGAAGGGAACTGTGTGTATACCCAATTGCTGCAGAATGGTGACGCGCTGACTTGGTGGCCGGTGGGCAAATGCTTTCCCGTCAGCTCGCCCGACTGGCAGTTCTCAGTCCCTCTGGGCGCGGAGGGCGCGCCGGAGGAACTGGACCCAGAGGCGGCCTACTGCATCCATATCTGGTGGCCGGGCGCGCCAACGGAAACGCTGGCGGAATTTGATTTTGACCTGGCCCCGCCGCCAGGTCCCTGACCCAAGGGACGGCCGGAAAGGAATGGGATATGCTGGCTTTTTATCAGGTTTATGATGATTTGTTCTCTGAACTGCTTGAACGCATCGATGGCGCTTTTTCGGATCTTGCGGAAGAGGCCCTGGATTGGACGCCCGACCCAGCTTTGAACCCGATCACAGTCCTGGTCGTCCACACCACCGGCGCCCTACAAGATTGGGTGGGGCAAATGCTGGGCGATATTCCCACCCAGCGGGATCGAGACGAGGAATTTCAGGCGAAAGGCTTGTCCAAATTTCAACTGCATGAACTGATCCGCGGCGCAGAGGAATTGGTGCATCAGGTGTTGGAAAACAGTACCCTGGAGGATCTGGAACAGAAACAGTATTCCGTGATCCACAAAGACTATTTCACCGGCGGGTTCGCCCTGGCCCATGCGCTCGAACATACCGCGCTGCACCTCGGCCATCTGGAGGTCATGCGGGAGCTTTGGGAGCAATTTGACTGGGATCAAAAGGACTGACCCGCTTTAATGATAGGATTAGACTAGGCATCCAGCGAGTATGAATGATGATGGCGCATGAGCGTTTCTTAGACCGGGATACACAGCCTGAACCGGAGCAAATTTGCAAAACGATCGGCAGGGAGGTCCTGCCCGTTTGGGATGAGGTGAAGGCCTATCTCTCCGCGACCTTCCCCGGATTCCAGCCGGAATGGGTCTATTACAGCGCGCAGCATGGCTGGGCCCTCCGTTACCGGCAGGAGGCCAGGCAGCTACTGGCGCTCTTCCCGGAGCGGGGCGCCTTTTCGGCTTTGATGATCCTTTCACCAGAAGAAGATGAAAAAGCGCGGGAGAAGATCAATTATTTCAATGCCAAGTTTCGGGAAGAATTGAATAAGATCCCCTCCTTGCCCCAAGGGCGTTGGTTTTGGGCCAGGATCGAAGACCACACGGACTTTGTGGGCCTGAAACTGCTGCTGGGAATTAAACGCCTGGCGGAGGTCTGATCGCATTCCAGAGTCAGGTTGACAAAAGCGGAAGGTTATTTTAACCTTAAAGAACGATAAATCAGCGAAACAAGGCTATAGACCCTGCTCTCACCCTTTGAACAGGGTTCGTCTTCAAAATCCAGAGATTTCCTCAGGCTGGAGGCGCTGATGGGACAGGAGAGAATAAGCGTATGATCTCAGAAACTCAAATTATCCTCAGGATCCTCTTGAGCGCCGTGTTGGGCGCCGTGATCGGCTTTGAGCGGGAGCGGAATAACCAGCCCGCCGGCCTGCGCACGCACATGATCCTCGTGATCGGTGCGACCCTCGCAATGGTGCTTTCCATCAACCTTGGTTATCAGTTCGCCCGCCCGGGTACGCCGGCTGACCCCGCCCGGTTGGCTGCCCAGGTGATCTCCGGCATCGGCTTCCTGGGCGCTGGCGCGATCCTGCGGTATGGGTACAACGTGAAGGGTCTCACCACGGCTACCTCGCTCTGGACGATGGCCATTGTCGGCCTGGCGGTGGGCGCGGGGTATTACCTGGTCAGCGTGGCCACCACGGCGCTGATGCTGCTGGTGCTCGGCTTGCTCAATGTGATCGAGAACCGCTTTGTGCGGACCTCAGTCTCCCGTTACATTTCGATCCAGGCGGATTACAGCAAGGGCGTGGTCAAGTCCATCCGGCAGTTGGTGAATGAGTTTTCTGATGACCTGCTGAGTTTCACCATCCAAAAACACGTGAAGAACAAGCGGCTCCGCATTCAGATCGTGGCCCGCATCCATCGCGACCAGACGCTGGAAGAATTGGTGGATGCGCTCTCCGATATTGAAGGCGTCCGAAGTTTGAAGGTGGAATAAGAATTTCCGGTAGGCCACGCGCGCCGCGCGGCACGTGACAGAAAAGATTCCTCCCAACAACCAATACAACTCACCGCAAGTCACGCTTCCCACGTGACCTGCATTTAACTGCTGGTCATCTGGGTTGCCAGCCCACCCCTGACCTACCAGTCCCCGGCGTATTCAACGCTGAAGGGCGCACTGGCATCCCGCGTCAGGGCATAACGCAGTTCGATCAACTGGCGGAGGTGCAACAGGTCATGCGCCAGCCAGGAGGCCAGCAGGTCCCCGGCGCTCAGGCTGCCCCAGGGCATCGGGACCGTCGCATCAAAATCGGGATTCGAGAGGCTTTGCAGCCAGGCGATCGATTTCTCGCGTTCGACGGAGAAGGCTGCCAGGGTCTCCTCCAACGGCCGTTCGTTGTAATGCTTGCTGGTGACCCAGCCCTGCGGGTCAATCGCCGGCCAGGGCTGATCGGGCGTGTGGAGGACGTGGTCGAGGCGCCGGCGGAAATCCAGGACCTCTTCATCCACCAGGTGGTTCATCACTTCCAACACGGACCAGGAATCCGCATCCGGTTTCCAGCGGGCCTGCTCCAGAGCGAGGTCGCCGGCCAGATTCAAGATGGCCTGCCCCTGAGCCTTTAATTGCTTGCATGCGGTTTGAAATTCCATCATTCATCACTCCTTAGAGTTTTTGCAGGTAGTTCCAGATTGCGACCATGCCGTAGGTATCCCTTTGACAATAGGCCAGCAGGGCCTCGCGCAGTTCGGCCAGGTCCTGAGGATTGAGATCGCCTTGCTGCAGCGCATACCAGCTGAGCATGGCTTCCTGGCCGTCTTTGATCTTCAAGTCGGCGTAGCTCAGCCCCGGGCAGAGCACGGGCAGCACGGCTTTCAGGGAAGCGCTGCCGTGAAATTCGGGGTGGATGTACCAGCCCTTGCTGAAAGGTTCCATCAAATCTTGGATGCGGTTATTGATTCCCAAAAGCGCAGCAGCCCGATCCGGGCAGTGCGCGGCCAGGCTTTCGTTGCAGCCTTTCTCAAAGGGCGCATACCAGACCAAAACCGACCCTTCCGGCCCCAAATGCCGCAGGAGGTCCGCCGCCAAGGGCGGCTCGGGGTCCACCTTGTCGGTGATCAGGCAGTCGAAGTGTTCCGGGTCCGCCCCGGGCTGGCTCACTTTATAAAGCGAATATTGGAAGATGACCTGCTCATAGGGCCGGTAGCCCGGGAAAAGCGGGATCGCCGGCGCAAAGGTTTCGTAATCCAGAAAGTAGAGCGGGAAGGCGAGGTCATCCAGCCAGGCCCGGATGGACGGTCGGTCAATCCACGCCTGGCCGGACCGGATGACCTGGACATGCTGGGCCTGTGTGGCGTTGAGGGGATAGGTTGCGGGGATATCGCGGATATCCAGGATGCCCTTTTCCCGCAGGTCGCGGGCTTTCCTGCCGATCCGCGGCAGGTCATAGATGGGATTCTCCGGCAGGTTTGGGTGGCAGAGCGAGGGGCAGGGGCAGGTCTTGGGGTTGGTGCAGGCGAATTCCGGCCGGGGCGCGGCCATCTTGCTCACCTGCCAGGCCATCTCCCGCAGCTGGAGGACATCCTCCCGCCGTTGGGCGACCGGATCGGAAACTTCTTCAATGGTGAAAAGCCGGTCAATGTCCAGTTCGCCGGCAAAGACGTAGTCGCTGTTGATATGGATCAGATAGAGCGAGCGCAGCCGGAGCGTCGTGGCCAGCAGAAGGCTCTGAAAGGCAAGGTCATATTCGTGCTCGGGCTTGACCCTGGTGGCGGATTTGATCTCATAGAGGTCGTAGACATCGGCTGCTGGGTCATAGACCAGCCCATCCACCCGGATCTCATAGCGGCCGTCATTGTAGCCCGCCTGCCAGAGCAGTTGGGCCTGCTTGTCATTGGATCGGAGGTGCTTTTCGAGGAATTGGCGGGCCAGGGCTTCCACCTGCTGCCCCTGCTGGAGGATATGCTGTTCGTGCGGCGTGGGCGCTCTTTCAGCCAGCGCATCGTGGGCTTTGGCCCAGAGGTGCATTGGTGCATCCAGAAAGAGCAGGAAATCCGACTTAGTGAGCATCGCTAATCCTGAGCGGGGGCCGGGAAGTGGGCGCGGATAAAATCCGGCAGACGACCGAGGTCTTCCAGCTTGTAAAAACCGCGCTGGCCGCTGTCAAAGTCGGCGACCGTCTCATGCGCCCAGGTGGTATCGGCCGGGATATGGATCGCCGATCCGCCGATGGCCAGCACCGGGATGACATCCGAGGGCAGGGAGTTGCCGATCATCAGGAATTGGTCGGGGGCGGTCTGGTAGCGGTTGAGGATCGCCTGGTAGACTGCCGGCGTTTTTTGGCTGACCACTTCGACGGCGCTGAAATAGGGCGCCAGGTCGGAGCGCTCCACTTTGTGGCTCTGGTCCAGCAGGTCACCCTTGGTGATGACGATCAGGCGGTGGCAGTGGGAGAGTTCCTGCAGCGCCTCATGCGCCTGGGGCTGCAGCCGGACTTCGGCTTCCAGCATCTGCCGCCCCAGGGCGAGGATCTGCCCGACCTGACCGCCCCGGATCTCACCTTCTGAAAGGGCAACCGCCGCTTCCAGCATGGAGAGGGTGAAGGCTTTGACGCCGTAGCCATAGAGGGGCAGGTTTTGCATCTCGATTTTGTCCATCAACTGATCAATCTCAGCCGGGCTGCCCCAGGGGGCGAGGATGGCCCGCAGTTCGGCCTGGGCTTCCCGGTAGTGCACTTCCCCGTGCCAAAGGGTGTCGTCGGCATCAAAGGCGATCAGGTCCAATGTCATCTGCTTTTCCTTGTAACGATTAGTGATACAAGGATTATAACGGGAAAGGATCGGCAAGGATCTTGGTGCTTGCTGTTTACGTAGTTTTAACATTTTTCTTTGTTTCCGACGTTATGATTAAAGAATGACTAAAACGCTGAGAATTTGAGGTGATATGATGTCCTTAGCAAGCGATTCAGAAAAATTTATTAGCTATGTGGAAAACTGGCTGGGGGAGCGGCCTTCGATTTCAGTTTCGGAGGCGATTGCGGACCCCCAGAGAACAGCGATCATTTCGGTGGATGTGATTAACGGCTTTCTCTACGAAGGCCCCTTGGCCAGTCCGCGGGTGGCGCCCATTGACCAGACCGTCACGGCCTTGATGCGGACGGCCTGGCAGAGGGGCGTGCGCGATATCCTGCTCGTGCAGGAAGGCCACAGCGCCGACTCCCTGGAGTTTGAAGCCTTTGGCGAGCATGCGCTCAAGGGCAGCCGGCAGGCCGCCGCCACGGACCTGATCCAGGCGCTGCCCTTCTATGCGCAGCTGCCGACGCTTTATAAGGACTCGATCCACCCCGCGATCAATACCGGGCTGGATGACTGGCTGGATGAGCGGCCAGGATTGCAGACCATCATTGCGGTGGGTGATGTCACGGACCTTTGTTTATACCAATTGGCAAGCTATTTGAAGCTGCGGGCCAACGCCCATCATCAGAAACAGCAGGTGATTGTTCCGGCGAATTGCGTTCAGACCTGGCACCTGGGGGTTGAGGATGCGGCGGGATCGCCAGCAATGCCGCACCATGGGGACCTTTTGCACGCCATTTTCTTATATCACCTGGCACTGAATGGCATTTTAGTTGTTCAGTCGATTGAAGGTTAGAAAGCCATTCGGGAGTTTCAAAAGGCGGCTCTGGAGAAGGGACCGCGTGCCTGAATAGGCGCGGGCGGGATTTGCTGAAATTCCCTTTGTGGTATGATTAACCGCTGAACGATGACCTTTAATGACGAGCGGGCACTCTAGTCAGAACAGCGGTTTTCCTGCGGAAATACTCTCGGGTTATTTCAGCAGGCATTCCGTTTTAAAACGAGGACTTGATTTATGGCTGAAATTATTGAAGAACGACCTTTGAAATTCACCTTGCCGAGCCGGATCGAGCGTTTGGCTGATCTGGCCTTTAACCTGTGGTGGGTTTGGAATCCGGAAGCGCAGCGCCTGTTCAAAGGGATTGATGAATTGCTCTGGGAAGGTTCCTACCACAACCCCGTGGCTTTCCTGCGGGATGTGGAGCGTTCCCGACTGAACGCGATGACCGCTGACCCCTATTTCCTGGATAAATATGACCGGGTGATCCGGGAATTTGACCGCTATATGAATGAGAAAGACACCTGGTTCTCGCAGACCTATCCGCAATTGGTCAATGACCAGGTCGCTTATTTCTCGTTTGAATTTGGTCTGCATGAGTCCCTGATGGTCTATGCCGGCGGTCTGGGAATTCTGGCCGGTGACCACCTCAAGGAATCCAGCGACCTCGGAATCCCCTTGGTCGGCGTGGGCTTTGTGTACACTTATGGTTACTTCTCCCAGCGCATCAGCGAAGATGGCTGGCAGCATGCCGATAACGTGCCGATCGATTTCGATTCTCTGCCGTTGATCCGCCTGCTGAATGCGGACGGCGAGCCGCTGCTGGTCTCGATTGACCTGCCAGGCCGCAAGGTTTTTGCCCGGATTTACCAGCTCAATGTGGGCCGGGTCAAGCTCTACCTGTTGCACACCAATATCCCTGAGAACGGCCCGAACGATCGCCAGTTGACCGACCGGCTCTATATCAGCGACCTCGAGCTGCGGATCTCGCAGGAGATCCTGCTGGGGATGGGCGGCGTCCGAGCGCTGCGTGCGCTGGGCTATGAACCTACCGCCTGGCACATGAACGAAGGTCATTCCGCTTTTCTGACGCTGGAACGGGCTTTGGAATATGTTGAGAAGGGCTTGTCCTTTGCGGAAGCGGTGGAGCTGATCAAGAAGACCAATATCTTCACCACCCATACGCCTGTGCCGGCCGGTAATGATGAATTCCCGCTCTGGCTGATCGATAAATATTTTGTGCAGATCTGGTCGGATCTGGGCATCACCCGGGACGACTTTATCAACATCGCCAAGGTTTCGCAATCCTGGGGCGGCGAGGCTTTCAGTATGCCTGTGCTGGCGCTGAAGCTCTCTGATTTCCGCAACGGCGTTTCGGAGCTGCATGGCATAGTTGCCCGCAAGATGTGGAACTTCCTCTGGCCGGACGAGAAAGCGGACCAGGTGCCGATCGGCGCGATCACCAATGGCATCCATACGGAGACCTGGTTGGCCCGCCAAATGGGCCTGCTTTTCTCCCGTTACCTCGGCTCAGATTGGGTGGATCACATTGACGACCCCAATATGTGGGCCAAGGTGGAGAATATCCCGGATGAAGAGTTCTGGCGCGTCCGCCGGCACCTCAAACGAAAGCTGGTGGCCTACACCATCCAGCGCGCCCGCGGCCAATGGCAGACCAATCAGAGACACCCCGTCCAGACGATTGCCAGCGGCGTCCTGCTGGACCCCTATGTCCTGACAATCGGCTTCGCCCGGCGCTTTGCCACCTATAAACGCGCCGACCTGATCCTGACGGATTACGACCGGCTGCTCAAGATCGTGACCAACGAACGCCGGCCGGTGCAGTTCATCTTCGCCGGCAAGGCGCACCCCGCCGATGAACCCGGCAAACAGATGATCCAGCGGGTCTATCAGGCGGTCAAGGATGCCCGCTTTGGCGGGCGGCTGGTTTTCCTGGAAGACTACGACATGAACATCGCCCGTTATCTGGTGCAGGGTGTAGATGTCTGGTTGAACAACCCGCGCAAGCCCCGCGAGGCCTCCGGCACTTCGGGCATGAAAGCCGCCCTCAATGGCGTGCTCAATTTCTCGATCCTGGATGGCTGGTGGCGCGAGGGCTATAACGGCCGCAATGGCTGGGCGATCAGTGAGAATACGCCCGATGCCGCCGACCCGGCCGAACAGGACCGGCTGGATGCGCTCAGCCTCTATGACATTCTCGAAAATGAGATCGTGCCGCTCTTCTACGACCAGCGTTCGGCCGATAACATGCCGGTGGATTGGATTGCCCGCATGAAGGAGAATATCCGCACGCTGGCCGGGCAGTTCAGCACCCGGCGGATGCTCAAGGAATACATGACCCAGATGTATGAACCCGCGATCCTGAACGGGATTGATGAGCGCAATCAAGGATAGCGAGGCCCCAAAATGGAAATCCTAACTTCACCTGCTGCCTGGCTGGCAGCCTTTGGCATCTTTGCCGCCCGCCTGGTCAATATGGCTCTAGACACCGTGCGCTTCATGTTTACCCTGCGCGGCAAGAGCTTTATCTCCTGGATCCTGGGGTTCGTTGAGAGTGTGCTCTTTGTGGTGGTGATCGGGTCCGTGCTGACCAATATGGATAATCCGCTCAACGTGATCGGCTACGCGGCCGGTTTTGCCACCGGCAATGTGGTCGGCATGTGGATTGAAAAGCGCCTGGCGATCGGCTACACTCATTTCAGCATTATCAGCCAGGAGCACAGCACCCAGATCGCCGATGCCCTCCGTTCGCAGGGTTACGGGGTGACGGAGATCCCAGCCCGGGGGCGCGAGGCCCGCTTTATGATGATTGACTGCTCGGTGCGCCGCAAGCAGGCCGATGAAGTGGAAGCGCTGGCCTTGGAGATGGACCCCGACGCCTATATCACGGTGGAAGAAGTGACGCCCCGCCGGAGCGGCGTCTTCCGGCAGTGAGCCAAAAGATCATCGGAGGCTGCGAATTTTGCAGCCTCTTTTGATATGGTGAGCGCTGGAAGACGGGCAGCCAGCGGCGTAAAATGGGGCTGGGCTGGCCTGGTCATGCTGTATACTATATTCATCCAAACCCAACAGGAGGCGAGATGTCCGGTAAAGCCGATAAATTTTTCCTTGGCAAAAAATATGATCTGCAAAAGAGCGAGATGGGGGAAGCCCCGATCTTTTATGACCCGGACGACCTGACCACCCACGCCGTGATCACCGGGATGACCGGTTCCGGGAAGACCGGCCTGGCGGTGGTGATGCTGGAAGAAGCTGCTCTGCAGGGCATCCCAGCCATCCTGGTGGACCCCAAAGGCGACCTGACCAACCTCCTGTTGCACTTCCCCGACCTGCTGCCCGCGGACTTTCAACCCTGGTTGGACCAGGACGCGGCCCGGCGGGATGGCGTGACGGTGGAAGCCGCTGCGGAGAAAGCGGCCTCGCTTTGGAAAAATGGTTTGGAATCCTATGGCCTGGGCAAACCGGAGCTTGAAGCGCTGCGCGATTCAGCGGAGTTCGCGGTGTATACCCCCGGCTCGGATGCCGGGCTGCCGGTCAGCATTCTGGCCTCGTTCTCAGCCCCGCCGATCCCCTGGGAAGGGAATAAGGAGATCCTGCGGGAAAAGATTTCCAGCACGGTGACGGCCCTCCTGGGCCTGGTGGGTTTGAAGGAAATTGACCCCGTCCGGGCGCGGGAGCACATTCTGCTGGCGAATATCTTTGAGGAAACCTGGAAAGCCGGCAAGGACCTCGATATGGCGACTCTGATCACGTATGTGCAGTCGCCGCCCTTTGAGAAACTGGGCGTCTTCCCGCTGGAGCAGTTTTATCCTGAAAAAGACCGCTTTGAGCTGGCGATGCTGCTCAATAATTTCCTCGCTGCCCCGGCGTTCCAGACCTGGCTGGAAGGCCAGCCGCTGGATATTGGCCAACTCCTGTATGCGGCGGATGGCAAACCCCGCCACAGCATTTTTTACCTGGCGCACCTCAGCGATGAGGAGCGGATGTTTTTCATCACCCTGCTCTACACCAGCGTTGAGGCCTGGATGCGAACCCAAAAAGGCTCCAGCGGCCTGCGCGCCCTGGTCTATTTTGACGAGATTGCGGGCTACCTGCCGCCCGTTGCAAACCCGCCCAGCAAGAACATCATCCTGCGGATGCTCAAGCAGGCCCGCGCGTTTGGCGTCGGCCTGATGGTGGCAACGCAGAACCCGGTGGACCTGGATTACAAAGCGCTTTCCAATGCCGGCACCTGGGTGATTGGCAAACTCCAGACCGACCAGGACAAGAACCGCCTGCTGGATGGACTGGAGGGCGCCGCGCCGGGCATGGACCGCAAGGCCTTTGACAAGATGATCTCGCTTTTGGATAAGCGGGTCTTCCTGCTGCATAACGTGCATGAAGATGCACCCGAGGTGTTTCACACCCGCTGGGCGATGAACTACCTGCCCGGCCCGCTGACTCGGGCGCAGCTGCCCGCCCTGAATGCCCTCGCGGGCGCGGGCGAAACCGGCGGGAAGGAGCAGGCCGCCCAGCCATCGGCGGGGGCAAAGGTGGAGAAACGCGCCAGTTTGGGCCAGGATGTTCCGCCCGCGATCCCTGGATCGCTCCCGGAATATTACTTTCCTGTGGGCCGCGGGCCGATGGAAGCCCTGAAAGCGGCGGGGCGCTCGACCGGGGGGGAGATGCCGAACCCGAAGACGCTCTACCGGGCGGCTTTGGTGGCGCAGGCCCGAGTGGCCTATTTGGAGCGGAAGTACAACCTCAGCGACGAGGTTGTTTACACTGCCCGGATTGATGAACTGAAGCGCAAGGGTCTGGTGCGCTGGGAGAATTTCATCACTGCCCCAATGGATCCCGACGATTTTTCGGGCCAAGCCTCGCCAGGCGCTTATTATGAGACGCCGGATAAGCTGGCGCTGGATGACAGCACGTTCATCAAGGGCCTCGAGTCCGATTTCGCCGATTGGATTTACCGGACCCAGGCGCTGAGCGTGCGTCAGAACGTAGCGCTGGGGGTAGTGGCTGGGCCGGGAGTCTCGGAAGAGGAATTCCGTCAGCTTTGCGCCGAAGCGGTCGAGGAGAAGAAAGCCGAGGCCATTGACGCCGTCAAGGATAAATACGAAGCGAAGCTGGATAAACTCGAAGCTAAGCTCAAGAAGGAAACGTTGGAATTTGAAGAGGATAAGCAGGAACTTGATCACCGCCGGCTGGAAGAAGTGGGCAAGGGGATTGAGAACGCGCTGGGTCTGTTCAGCGGCCGGCGCAAGAGCATTTCCACCTCGCTGACCAAGCGCCGGATGACCAGCAAAGCAAAATCTGACCTGGACGCCAGCGAGTTGGATGTGAAGAATGCCGAAGCTGAGATGGCAGCGATGGAAAAGGAAATGGCCGAGGAATTGCAGGAAGTTGAAGCCCGCTGGAAGGACGTGTTGGATGAGGCGACGGAGCTGCGGGTCTCACCTTATAAGAAAAACATCTTCGTGGAAGTCTTCGGCGTGGTCTGGCTGCCCTATTATGCCTTTGAAACAGGCGAGGGCTGGGAGACCGTTCCCGCTTTTGAATGGGAAGAAGGTGGATAGTTTAGGGCTTGAGTAGAAATTAGACGAGCTACCTTCAGATTGTTATTTGGTATAAATGTAAATTAGGATATTATTACTTAATAAAAATTGTGGTTTTATCAATGAGGGGTACGTTTATTATGAATCTTGAGCAGTATGACGATATAAAGAAAGAATTTCTGAGGCTATTTAGAGATTTTGTTGGTGATTTAAACCAATATGTAAGTGTGTCAGATGGACAATGGACTATAAAAGGTTTTATTGATATATATAAAAATGTTTATACGATCTCATCTGACACGAAGGTAATTTCAAAAATTCTTGAAATTCATTTATTTCCAAAACTCGTCGAATTTGCTCAGAAGGTAGGGTATTATGTTGTGCCCGATGATCATCAGAATTACTATCCTGATCTGACTTTTGTTTTAAACAAGGATGAAAATATAAAATTTGCTGTTGATCTTAAAACTACTTATCGGTTAATTGAGTATCCTGGCTTTTGTAATGGCTTTACTCTTGGTTCGCATGGAGAATATTTTACCGAAAGGCAAAGTAAGAAAAATATTCAGTTTCCCTATAATGCTTATTTAGGCCATTTTTGTTTAGGTATTATTTATTCAAGGGTTGATAAGGACGATCTTGGTGAAACCAAGGTAAGTGATGTGGATCATTTACAGTCCATAATGTCTGTTATTAAAGATTTCCAGTTTTTTATTGAAGAGAAATGGAAGATAGCAAGCGATCAGAGTGGAAGTGGAAACACAGCGAACATTGGAAGTATTCAAAAAATTGATGATATATTAGCCGGGCAAGGTGTGTTTTCGGAATTAGGTGAAGATTGGTTCGATGATTATTGGATGAATTATGACAAGATCTCAATTATTGACGATGAAGGAAAAACGAGAAAAATTAAATCAATAAATGAGTTTGTCAAATATAGGAAAGGTGATGTTTCATCAATTGTAAAAAGAGCAAGAAGAAGAAAAAGCTAAAGAAGATGATCAAAGTAAAAGTTCCACCAATAAAGAGTCAAGGAATAAAAACTAAGCTGGTTCCAACAATTGTTGATTTAATTAAATGGGATTTTTCAGGTATATGGATTGAGCCATTTGTTGGATCAGGGGTTGTTGGATTTAATGTGCGCCCACAACGAGCTATATTTTGTGATACAAACCCTCATATTATTAACTTCTATAATTCTATAAAAAATGGGGAGCTTACTTCAATCAAAGCAAGAAAATTCTTGGAGAGCGAGGGCAAAAAACTTTCATTGCATGGTGCTGATTATTATTATGAGGTTAGAGAGAGGTTTAATGCCTTAGGAAAGCCGTTGGACTTTTTATTTCTGAACAGATCTTGTTTCAATGGGATGATAAGATTCAATGGCAATGGAGAGTTTAATGTACCTTTTGGTCATAAGCCTAATAGATTTGCTCCTGCTTACATAACAAAAATTGTAAATCAAATTGCTTATGTGGAAGATGCATTGAAATTTTTTGATTGGGAGTTTGTTACACAGGGTTTTGAAAAAAGCTTAATTTCATCACAGCCAAATGATTTTATCTACTGCGATCCCCCATACATTGCAAGACATTCTGATTATTTCAATAGCTGGGATGAAATTAAAGAAAACAAACTTCATAAATTACTTTCTAAGGTAGATGCCAAGTTTATTTTATCAACTTGGCATAGTAATGAATATAGAGTCAATCCTTTTATTGAAAATTTAACGATAAATTATTTCGTGGTGACAATTGAACATTTTTATCACATTGGTGCCAAAGAAAAGAATAGAAAACCTATGTTAGAGGCTTTGGTAATGAATTATGCACCTGAAATAAGTTATGAGTTGGAGATAGAAGAACAGTTAAAATTGTTTGATAAAGGTAATCGCTATCAAACATGAGTTTACATAATCAAATCAATTTCTTAAAAGCGACAAGATCGTTGTGGGAGGTTTGTTCTAAAATGATAAATTTAATAAAAAAGCCCCTTTATTTTCGAGAAGAAAGCTATTTTAATTAAAAAAAGGCTATCGGCTTTATAAGCCATTGATTGTTTTATATTAAGTTAATAGCAATTCGGTAAAGTAAATCATGAAGAAAGAAATTTAAAAAAAGGAGTGAACATGATCAAACGAAAATCCACAGCCGTATGGCAAGGCAACTTGAAGGATGGCAAGGGTAACCTGGCGCTGGGCAGCGGCGCTTTTGAAGGGCAATATTCCTTCACCTCCCGTTTTGAGGAGGGCAAAGGCACCAACCCCGAGGAGCTGATCGCAGCCGCGCATGCCGGTTGCTTCTCGATGGCCCTCAGCGCGGACTTGAGCAATGCCGGTTACACCGTGGACGAGGTGAAGACCGAAGCGGTCATCTCAATGGATCAGGCGGATGGCGGTTTCAAGATCCTCAGCAGCAAGCTGATCACCACGGCCAAGGTCCCCGGGATCTCCGAGGATGAATTCATGAAGTTCGCCGAGGGCGCTAAGCAGAACTGCCCGGTTTCCAAAGCCCTGGGTGCGATCGAACTGGAACTGGATGCCACCCTGGTGAAGTGATAATTAAGCTCAACGATTAAGTTTAAAAAATGAGGAAGGGGCTGTCCCAAGAGTATGAGACAGTTCCTTTTCAGGGCGGGCACAGCTCTTGACAGAGGCACGGAGGCCCGCCGCTACAGAGCAATAGGGGTGAAACGATAAAAAAAGGCGGCCGTTTGCGGCCGCCTAAAATTTTAACAAACAGGTAAGGTTCAGGGAGAATCAGCTTCCAAGGGATTCTCCGCTTCGGCCTGCAGGGCGGCGGCCAACAGGGCCAAGGCCCGGGCATCCTCAGCTTCCCCCGCGGCCAACATCTGCTGGGCCTGGGTGCCGAGGGCGAAGACGGCATCCTCATCCCGCAGCAGGGCCAGGCGGCTTTCGGCCCGCGCCAGATCGCCCGTGGCGGCGTAGGCCTGGGCAATCGTCGCCCGGTAGAGGTCTTTGTAATCCGCCCGCAGGGTGGCCGGTTCGGTGTCGCTGTAGACCACGGGGTTGACCCACCAGGCATAGAGCAGCCCCAGCAGGAAACCAAGGATCAGTCCGGTCAGCAGATACCAGGGGAAAAGCCCGGGTTCAGCTGGTTCCGCCGGCTGCGAAACCTTGACATGCGGCGGGCGGGGGTCAGCCACCCGGATCTGGCGGGTCTCCTGGGAATCCTCCAATTTACGCCATTCGCTGCTCATTGCGCCTCTGCCAGCGTTGCGGCGACGGCCTGCCTCAGGTCTGCCATCAGCTGCAGGTCCTTGGGCGGGTACTGGTTTTCCTGCGCAAAGGCCAGGGCTTCATCCAGGGTTTGCAGGACGGGGCCTTCCCCCAGGTAGCTCAGGCGCGCCATCGCCATCACTGGGTCGCCTTCGGCCGGGTAGATCTCCGCCGCCATCAGGACATAGTCGGTCTTGAAGCCCAGTCCGAGCGACTGGGGGCCCGTGTCGGTGGATTGGACAGGGTTCACCCCCCAGCCATAGGCCACGCCGGCCGCGATCCCCACCGCGACCATCAGGATGAAGAAAATCAGGCGGCGTCTGCGTCGTTCCAAATTACTTCTCCTTCAGCATTGGCATTTTGAGGCCGAAACGCCTGGCGGCATCCATGGCCTCATCATAGCCCGCGTCGGCGTGCCGCACAATGCCCAGGCCGGGGTCTCCCGTCAGGACGCGTTCCAGCCGTTTGGCGGCCTCGGGCGTGCCGTCGGCGACGATCACCTGGCCGGCATGCTGGCTGAAACCGATGCCCACGCCGCCGCCATGATGGAAGGATACCCAGGTCGCGCCATTGACCGCGTTGAGCAGGGCGTTGAGGATCGGCCAGTCGCTGACCGCGTCCGTGCCGTCCTTCATTGCTTCCGTCTCCCGGTTGGGCGAGGCGACGGAGCCGGAGTCCAGATGGTCCCGGCCGATCACGATCGGCGCGGAGACTTTGCCTTCCGCAACCAGTTGGTTGAAGGCCAGGCCGGCCTTGGCCCGTTCGCCATAGCCCAGCCAGCAGATCCGGGACGGCAGACCCTGGAAGGGGACTTTTTCGCGGGCCAGATCCAGCCAGCGGTGGAGGTGTTCATCTTCCGGGAAAAGTTCCTTGATCACCCGGTCGGTTTCATAGATGTCCTCGGGGTCGCCGGAGAGCGCCACCCAGCGGAAGGGGCCTTTGCCTTCGCAGAACAGGGGGCGGATGTAGGCTGGGACGAAACCGGGGAAGTTGAAGGCATCGGTCACGCCGTAATCGAAGGCCCGCTGGCGGAGGTTGTTGCCATAGTCGAAGACCTCAGCGCCTTTCTTTTGCAGATCCAGCATGGCCTGCACATGGGCCGCCATCGAGGCCTGGGATTTTTGGGCATATTCCGCGGGGTCCTGTTTTCGCAGGGCGTCCGCTTCGGCCAGGGTCAACCTGGCCGGGATATAGCTCATCAGGTCGTGCGCGGGGGTCTGGTCCGTGACCACGTCCGGCACCACGCCCCGGATCACCAGTTCAGGGTAGATCTCGGACGCGTTGCCGATCAGGCCGATCGACTTAGGTTCTTCCTTGTTCAGCGCTTCTTCCACCAGGGTCATGGCTTCTTCGAGGTCATCCACCACCGTGTCCACATAGCCGATCTCCAGCCGCCGCCGGGCGCGTTCGGGGTCCACTTCCACAATCAGACCGACGCCGCCATTCATCGTGATCGCCAGCGGCTGGGCGCCGCCCATCCCGCCCAGTCCGGCCGTCAGCACGAACCTGCCTTTCAGCGAGGGCCAGCCGCGCTGCTGGGCCAGGGATGCCAGGGTCTCATAGGTGCCCTGGAGGATGCCCTGAGTGCCGATGTAGATCCAGGAGCCGGCCGTCATCTGACCGTACATGATGAGGCCTTTGGCCGCAAGCTCATCGAAATGCTCCTGGGTCGCCCAGTGCGGGACGAGGTTGGAATTGGCGATCAGCACGCGGGGGGCGTCCGGGTGGGTCTTGAAGACGGCCACCGGTTTGCCGGATTGCACCAGCAGGGTCTCATCTTCTTCCAGCTCTTTGAGGGTTGCCAGGATGGCATCGAAAGCCTCCCAGGAGCGGGCCGCCTGTCCCCGCCCGCCATAGACCACCAGATCATCCGGTCGTTCGGCCACTTCCGGGTCCAGGTTGTTCTGGATCATGCGGAAGGGGGCCTCAGTGAGCCAGGATTTGCAGGTCAGTTGGGAGCCGCGGGGGGCGCGTACGGGGCGGGGTTTGGACATTTTTTCCTCCTTGGTGAGCAGGTGATTTTTTGGGATCATGGGTTAAATTATATGACGATTTTGGGCGGGGTTAGGGGATGATGGATAACTTTCACCCAACCCATCCGGTATAATTATTTTGCCGTTTACTCAATTATGATCAAGCGCAAATTAGAACGTCCAGATATCCCGACCCAGGCGGGCAAGGCAGCATTGTCAGACCTTGAGGATTTTCGCGGGCTGCGCCTTGTCAGATCAAGACATAATACAATTTCATAGAGAAAGGTTTCGAATGACTCCCCCCAAATCTATCGGCTTCCCGCGCATGCTGGAAGAGGCAGGTGAAAAACGTGTTTTTATGCCCGATTTTATCCAGATGCTGGCTGGATTGGGCTTTAGGGTGGTGATTGAGGAAGGCTACGGTTCCCGTTCGGGTTTTGATAAGGCGGATTTCCGCCAGGGGAATATCTTAGTATCGTTTGGCAATCGCCAGGAAGCTTTCGATCAGGATGTGGTGATGGTTCTGCGGGCGCCTGAAAATGACTTTGACCGGATGAAACCGGGGACCACCTTGATCTCCATGCTCCATTATCCGACCCATCCGAACCGGATTCCCAGGTATAAAGAGTTGGGGCTTAAGCCCATTTCGCTTGACAGCATTGTCAATGATAACGATGTGCGCTTGGTGGAGAATATGAGAGCCGTTGCGTGGAACGGCCTTGAGGTGGCTTATGGCCTGCTGGAGGAACATTGGCCGGGTCTCATCCGGCCGGACGGCAGACCGATCCGCAACCTCCTTTTGGGAACGGGGATGGTGGGCAAACACGCTGTGGATGCCGCTGTGCACCTTGGCAATATTGAACGGAACAACGAACACATCGAAAGAGGGGGGCCGGGCGCAACCTCCCGGGCTGTGGGCCGGAACCTGACCCATCATGACGAAGAAATGATCTCCCTGCTGAAGAAGACGGATATTCTGATTGACGCCACCCAGCGGCGGAACCCCGCGGAACCGGTGATCCCGAATAAGTGGATTCAGTACCTGCCGGATCACGCCATCCTTGTTGATCTGTCCGTTGACCCCTATATTCCGACGACTGAACCGCCGGTTGTCCGCGGTATTGAAGGTATCCCGAAGGGCAATCTCGATAAATATGTCTTCCGCCCGGAAGATGAAGATTGGGAGAACACAGTCGCAGCCGGTGTGCCCACCGAACATCGCCGGACCGCGGTCACCTGTTACTCCTGGCCAGGTTTCCATCCCGCGGCCTGTATGAACCATTACGGTCAGCAGCTCAACCCGATGATGCCGGTTCTTTTTGAGAAGGGCTATGATGGGCTTTCGCTGGAAGGCGGTTACTTTGAGCGCGCCCTCTACCGGGGGACCCTCAAAGCCTGGGAGAGCCAGGGCGAACCCCAGTTTATCTGGAATGGGGACCATTCCCTGAGTTAGGGGCCAATTGAAATAAAAAACACCCGGTTAGCGGAACGATGGCTGACCGGGTTTGGGGTTAAGGGCTTGGCCTGGTCATTTCTTTTTGAAAAGCAGCCACGGGAAAACAACACGGGAAAACAAAAGGCTGTCATTCGCGAGTAATTATGTCATAAGATTCGACAAATAAAAATGTCAGTATC
>WOYY01000032.1 GCA_011620555.1 Anaerolineaceae bacterium
AGGAAAAAGCGGATTTGGCAGAGGCCTGAACTATTTGATGGTTTCTTAAAGAGAACTGCCCTTTTGATGAAGGGCAGTTTTTACTTTAAGGGACAGGGCAGAGAGTCTATTTGAACTGTTCGGCAAAATGACAGGCGACCAGGTGGCCGGGTCTGAGTTCGCGCAGTTCCGGCTCTTCCAGGGCACAGATCTCCTGGGCATAGGGGCAGCGGGGGTGGAAGCGGCAGCCGGAAGGTGGATGGATCGGATTGGGGATCTCGCCGCTGGGCATGGGTTCCTGCCTGCGTTCATGGGGGTCGGGAACCGGCACGGCCGCCAGCAGCGCGATGGTATAGGGGTGCAATGGGTGGGCATAGATTTCGCGCAGGTCGCTGATCTCAACGATCTTACCCAAGTAGAGGATACCAATCTTGTCGCAGATATATTTTGCCGTTGCCAGGTCATGTGTGATGAAGAGGAAGGTCAGGTTGAATTCATTTTTCAACTGCACCATCAGGTCCAGAAGTTGCGCCCGGACGCTCACATCCGCCATGGCGATGGGCTCATCGGCTAGGACGAGTTCCGGCTTGGTGACCAATGCTCGGGCAATCACGACTCGCTGGCGCTGGCCGCCTGATATTTGGTTGGGGAATTTATTGTAATAGAATTTGGCTGGCGCCAGGCCGACCTTTTCCATCACCCCCAGGACCATGTCACGATGCTGGTCCTTGGTTTCGGGGTAATGGATCTCGAGGCCCTGACGGATGGCATTCCCCAGAGACATCCGGGGGTTAAGTGAAGCCATTGGGTCCTGGAAAATGACCTGCATCCGGCGGCGCAGCTTGCGAAGTTCTTCGTTGCTCAGGGTGGAAAGGTCCACCCCGTCAAACTTAACTTCGCCGGCCGTCTTTTCTTCCAGGCCGATGGTCACCCGGCCGATGGTCGTTTTACCACTGCCGCTCTCGCCCGCCAGGCCCAAAACCTCGCCTCGCCGGATCTTGAAGCTCACATCGTCCACAGCCCGCACGAATTCTTTTTCCGTGGAAAAAATTTGGTCGATAAACCCGGTTTGGACGGGGAAATATTTTTTCAGGTGTTCAACTTCAACCAGATAATCATTCTCATTGTTTTGAGGGGTGTTGTTCATGTCTGTCATTTTGACACCTCAAGAGTAGGTTCGGATTTTTCAGGGTGGTCCTGATAGAGCCAGCATTTCACATGGCGTCCGGGCTGGACTTCGATCAGATCCGGTTCAATCCGGGAGCAGATGGCCATTGCCATGGGGCAGCGGGGGTGGAAACGGCAGCCGCTGGGGGGGTGGGTCAGATTTGGCGGCTCGCCCGGCATTTTGTAGAGTTCCTTCCCTTCATCCAATTGGATGTTGGGGACGGAATTCAGCAGGCCCTGCGTGTAGGGGTGCAAGGGATCATCAAAAACCTTGTAAACATCGCCCATTTCAACCATGTGGCCGGCGTACATGACGGCCAGGCGGTCCGAAAGCTCTGCGACCAGGGCAATGTTGTGGGTGATGACCAGCATGGTGACCCCAAATTCCCTGCGGATATCCCGGAATTCATCGGCCAGTTTGGCTTCGACGATCACGTCCAGCGAGGTGGTGGCTTCGTCGGCGATGATCAGATTGGCGTTCAGGATCAGCCCCAGGGCAACCATCACGCGTTGGCGCATCCCGCCGGAGAGCTGGTGGGGGTAGCTGGACATCCGGTTGCTCTGGATGCCCAGGCGTTCGATCAGTTCGCTGGCCCGCTGCAAGGCTTCCTCCTTGCTGATTTCGGGGAAGTGGACCTGAATGGCCTCGATCAAATGCTCATCCACCCTTTGGACGGGGTTCAGGGAGGTCATTGGGTCTTGAAAGATCATACTCGCCTTGCGGCCACGGAAATCCTGCATTTGTTTTTCATCGTAGGTCATGATATCTTTGCCGTTGAAGATCAGCTCACCGCCGATGATCCTGCCAGGGGGCTGGATCATCCGCATCAGGGCTTTGCCCAGGGTGCTTTTGCCACAGCCGCTTTCACCGACCAGACCCAGGATTTCACCCTCGTAGATATCGAAGGAGACATGGTCCACCGCGCTGACCATGCCCAGGCGGGTCTTGTATTCAACAGATAAATCACGAACCTGCATCAATACTTTGTTGTCTGTCATAAGCTTATCGATCCGTTAATTTTGGGTTCAAAATTTCTGAGAGGCTCTCACCCAGCATGCTGAAGGAGAGCGTTACCAATGTGACCATCAGGCCGGGGTAGGTGATCAGCCACCAGGCCCGGCGGACATAGTCCTGGCCGCGGGCCAGGTCAATGCCCCAGTCGGGTGTGTTTGGCGGCAGGCCGAAGCCCAGGAAGCTCAGGCCGGCCTCTGTGAGGATGGCGTCGCCCACGTTCACCGAAAAGATGATCACCACTGAGGGGATCACGTTCGGGAAGATGTACTTGGTCAGGATCTGCGACCAGCTGGTGCCCAGGCTGCGGGCGGCTTCAACGTAGAGTTCCTTTTTCACGCTGAGGGTTTGGCCCCGTACGATCCGGTAATAGGTGGGAATATAGAGAACGGCAATCGAAACGATGATGTTTCCGATACCGGCGCCCAATACGGCGGCAATGGAGATCGCCAGGATCAGGCCGGGGAAAGAATACAAGCTGTCCATGATCAAGGTCAGAATGCGGTCCAGGGGTCCGCCGGCAAAGCCGCTGATCAGTCCCAGGGGCACGCCGATGACGAGCGACACCAGAGCTGAAGAGAGACCAACGATCAGGGCGATCCGGGTCCCCCAGATGATCCGGCTGAAGACGTCCTGGCCGATCTGGTTGGTCCCCATAATGAAACCTTTGGCGTCTTCTTCCCGGAGGGCGTTGGCAATCTGGAGGGTCGGGTAGTTTTCCAGCGTTCCTTCAAGCACATCCGGGGCAGCGACAAAACCGTCGATCTCGCCAGCCGCCAAGGCAACCAGGCCTTCCTCAAGCGTTTCATAGCGCATCTGGCGGGGCTGGTATCGGACGCCTTCTGGTGCGGATTCATTCAATTCA
This sequence comes from Anaerolineaceae bacterium, assembly GCA_011620555.1. GTDB lineage: Bacteria > Chloroflexota > Anaerolineae > Anaerolineales > Anaerolineaceae > Brevifilum. Next base: position 3,024 of record WOYY01000032.1, read on the forward strand.
TCGGTCGCCTCGCGCAAAGCCTGGCTGGCGGGGCTGCCGATGATGAAACCGATGTTGTTGGTTTTATCGCCGATATCTTCGATTGTGATGTTCCCGGCCTCAATGGGCGCGACCAGCACATAGGGTGAAGGCTTTTGTCCTGGCGCAAGCAACGAAGGGCCGACCTCTGCTGAGGGGTCATAGGGCGCGAACCATTGGGGGAAGACCCCCACAGTGATGATAAAGAGCAGCAGGACTGCGCTGACGGCCACAAACCACCAGTCGCCGCCATACCATTTCCGGGCAAGGAAGAGCCGCCGGACAAAGCCGATCTTGTCCAGGTCCAGGAGCCAATCCGGTGTCTCAGGTTCTGAGGCTGGAGGTGTGATGTTTTCTGATTCATTTTTCATAATAAATTCTCAATTTCAATTCGCATCTGATTAGTAACGAATCCGGGGATCAACAAAGGCGTAGAGGATATCCATGATTAAGCTGATCCCGGCCACAAACATGGCAAAGACGGCGATGGTGGACTGGACGGCGGTGTAGTCCCGCAATTGGATCCGTTCCACCAGATAGCGTCCGACCCCCGGCAGGGAGAAGGTCGTTTCTGTGAGCACCGCGCCTGCCAACAGAATGGCGAACTGAAGGCCCAGCATGGTCAGAATGGGGATAAAGGTGTTGCGCAAAGCGTGTTTATACACCAGCCGGTTTTCCGCAATGCCCCTGGCGCGTCCGGCGGTGATGAAATCGGCTTGGAGCATCTCGATCATGTTCACCCGGGTCAGGCGGACAAAGACGCCCGAGAGGGCCAAGCCAAGCGTGACGGAGGGCATAATCAGATGCCCCAATGCAGAACCCAGAGCCGGCCAGTTTTGAGTGAGGATCGCGTCCAGCACGTAAAAATTTGTCGGCGACTCGAAGGTTGTCATCAGCAGGGTGTCCATCCGCCCGGAGAGCGGAAAGATGGGTATCCTGACCGAAAAGGCGATTTGAAACAGCAATCCCATGAAAAAGATTGGGATGGAGGATAGGATAATGCTTAATAAGCGGATAATGTAATCGATTGGCTTCTTACGGTTTTTGGCCGCATAAGCACCTGAAAAAATACCAATAATTGCAGTGATCGTGATAGCTGGGATGGTGAGTTCAATTGTCGCGGGCAATCTTTCTCCCAGCTCATCCTTGATGGGGCGTTCACCCTGGGTGAGCGCAGTACCAAAATTAAAGGTGACCATATCCCCAATGAAATCAAAATATTGGACGATAAGGGGGCGGTTCAAACCGAGTCGTTCTCTGAGTGCGTCGGCCTGTTCCTCACTGACTCGCGGGCCGAGCTGTGAGCGAATGGGATCACCGGGGAGCACCCTCATGATGAAGAAGATCACCGTCACGAGGATCAGGACCATGGGGATGGTCATCAGGACGCGGGTGATCAAGTACCGTCGTAAAGAATTGGACATAATAAGTACTCCAAAGTTCGGATGTCAATATTATGATTGAGGGCAAGGTTTCCCTCGCCCTCAATCTTTCTTTCGTGCGCGTTCTTGTTAGTACTGTTCAGATTCTGCCGAATAGGCGGCAAGCCATAAGGATCGTCCTGCTACATCATCGGAAAGCTCAGAACCTGATATTTGCAAGTGAAGACCTCTTACTCGCCTTCCACCATATAGGTGTGGTTGAAGACCATGTAGCGGAGCGCAGGAGCGTCAACTTTGACGACATTCACGCCTTCAACGTCCATCAGGCGGATGGCCTCAACGGGACCGAGGGTCCGCCAGGCAATGTCGATCTCACCCTTTTCAATGGCGTTGGACATGGTGGTCGGATCAGCGAAGTATTTGATGATCACATTCGGGATCAAGGGAGCTTCACCGAAAAAGTTGGGGTTGGCTTCGAGAACCATCTGCTCACCAGGTGTGTGGGAGACCATGCGATAGGCGCCAATGCCATCCAAAACCGCGGGGAACTGATTGATCTCATCCATGGTGAATTCAGCCGGGTTGGTCACAACGAAGGGAGCGGTGGCTGCGAGCGCCGGGAAGAACCCGAAGGAAGCCTTGAGGTTGTATTTCACGGTCAGGTCATCAACTGCTTCAACGCTGTCCACATAGAGCTGGATCAGGCCGGAAACCTGGCCTTCGAGGCTGTTCAAGCGGTTCCAAGAGTCAACATAGTTCTGGGCGGTCACAGGGGTGCCGTCGGCGAACATCAGGTTGTCCCTGAGGGTGAAGGTGTAGGAAAGACCATCTTCGCTGACAACGGGGAAATCGGCGGCTGCACCGGGAACAAGCTCGGAGGTGCCGGGGACGTAGGACAGCAGGGCTCCGCCCGTGTTCTTGATGATTTCCCAGTCGTGCGTTGAGTAGGCATCGTCAGCATCGAGGCTGTTGACCTGATCGGTGGTGCCGATGATGATGGTGTCCATGCTGCCGGAAGCCGGCGAGGCATCCTCAGCAAAGCTCAGAACGTTGTAGTTGAACTCGAAGGGAGCACCAATCACAACGCCTTCAACGCCATCACGATAGCTGACGAATTCAGGTTCCCAGAATAAGGGGATGGTCGGGACGTCTTCAGCGTAGAGTTCGCCAATTTGCTGGTAGAGCGCTTCACGTTCCGCGGGATCGGAGGAAGAGGCAGCGGCCTGCAGCAGTTCATCCATTTCAGGATTGCAGTAGTTCACGCCGTTGTCAGGTGACTGCAGGCAGGAGGCGAAGGGGGAGAGCCAGTTCTCGGGATCGGCAAAATCCGGGAACCAACCCAGTATAAAGAAGGGCAGATCGCCGGCAACGAAGCCGTCAACATATTCGGCCCAGTTCATGCTGTTGAGGTTCACCACGATCAAACCGGTTTCCTCGAGCTGTTCTTTGATAACCTGCATCACGTCCGCGGTGGTTGTGCCGTAGTGCTCGGGGGGAAACCACAGATCGAAGACAAACGGATTGTCTGCGGTGTAGCCTTCACCTTCGAGCAGGGAGATGGCCATATCCAGGTCACGGGTGCCGTATTTGTCATAGAAGGGCTGCGTGGCATAGGGATAGCCATCGGGAACCATGTGATAGGCAGGAATGTTGCGGCCTTCGAAAACGCGGTCAACGATGACTTCGCGGTCGATGGCAGCGGCAATAGCCTGGCGGAGCGGCTGGGTCCAGAGATACTGAGGACCTTCTTCTTCGGCAGGCGCCTCGGTCTCTTCAGCGACAGCTTCTGTTTCCGTGGGAGCCTCAGTCTCGGCGACTGGCTCTTCGGTGGCAGCAGTGGGCTGGCAAGCTGCGAGGACTATGCTTGCGAGGACGACGAGAGCGACCAAGATAAAAAGTTTTCTAGATTTCATTTTTACTTCTCCTTTGAAATTTGATTAAGCTTGTTTGTCTTTTGGACAAAAGCAATGATCGTAATTTGGTATAAGATTCACCTCCTTATCATCCTAAGATAGATGAAAAGTTGCCTAATGAAAAAATCCTAGTAAATTAGGCCGTTCTGCTGTGATGAAGCGAATTGGTGAGTTAGCTTCAATTCATTGCCTTTGAACATTTCGGCGTACATTCTTGAAAGGCAATCGCATGAATCCAAGCAGGAAAATATCCAGTATTGATTTAAAAATAGAGGATAACACTAAAATTGAATATCTCAATATTATCACAACTATTTTATTCTATTCTTAACAAACCGTTAAAGAGTAGTTTATCTTAAGTTCCGGATTTATTCCAAATCAAATGTTTGAAGGTGATGCATTGAAATAATTAAGCAAACTTGATTTAAAAATTAAGATACTTAAATCAAATCTTGACTATATTGATTTCCATGATAAGATTGTTTTAACATTGTGAAACACTCATCCTGACTGACTTCAAGGATCCGACTATGACCCACATATTAAATATTTCTCAACCCAACCCGATCATCCACATCAAAGCTTATGGCGGCGTGAAGATTGAAGGGGTGGATGAGACCCAGGTGCAGTGCGAGATAGATGCCCCTCAGTTGGCCACCCTGATTGAGGAGAATGGCCACGTTTACCTCACCGCTAATTCATCCTGCAATGTCACCGTTCCAATGGCTTCCGCTATTGAGATCGAGAAAGGGATGGGATCGATCAGCATTCATAATATCCAGGGCAGCGTGAGGATTGAAAAGGTCCTGGGCAATCTGGTGATGGACGGGATTGATTCGGCTCGGGTGGAAAAGATCGGCGGCAACTGCGCCATCCGGAATGCCTCTGGCGCGGTTCATCTGGGGAAGGTTGGCGGCAACCTGATCATTGATAAGGCGGGGTCGCTCTATTGTGAAAAAGTTGGGGGCGTCTGCAAAGCCAGGGATATTGGCGGTGATTTTAAGGTTGATAAAGTGGGCGGCGGCTTCAAAGCGGAGCATATCACCGGGCTGACAGGCGTCAGCAGAGTCGGCGCGGATTTCCAGGCGGCCGATCTGGCGCTCGGTGACGATCTCCATGCCGGCGGCGATATCCGAATTGCCCGCCTGAGTTTTAAGAACGATGTGGCTCTCTTCGCCGGAGGGGATGTCGTCCTTTCCCTGGATGACTCGGTGGAAGGCGCGCGGATGGGCTTGAACTCCGGAGGCTATCATATCCGGATCATCCATGAGGATGACGATGTGAGTGTTGAGGCCAAGAAATATGACTATGAATTTGGGAATCCCAGGTTCCATGTGGAGATTACTGCTGGTGGGAAGGTTCTGATCGGTGAGGCGCTGGATGAAGAAGTGGGCAGTGTGGGTGATCTTTCCGGCTTTTTCGCTTATGAAGAGAGTGCGCTGAATGAAATGATTAAAGAGCGGGTGGAGTCGGCCACACGCCGGGCGGAAGCGAAAATCAAGGCGACTGAGATCCGTCTGGAGCACATTCAGGGTGAAGTGGAGAAGAACCGGGGGTTCAGGCTTGACCTTGAACTGGACGATCTGAAAAAGATCAAATCCAGCGCCCCCGTCCCGCCTGTTACGCGCAAGGCTGGCAAAAAGGGCGCTTCCGATGAGGAACGCTTGATGATCCTCAAGATGCTGCAGGATAAGCAAATCACGGTGGATGAGGCTGAAGCCCTTTTCAGGGCGCTGGAAAGTTAGGGAGCCTGGTATGGAGCAACCTGAACGAAAAATCCTGGATATGGTTGAACAGGGTCAGATCACAGCCGATGAAGGTCTGCGGCTGATGAACGCCCTGAGCAGATCCGCTCGGGGCGGCATTCCCGCGGGCGAACCTGGTGAGGGTAAAGTTGTCCACCCGCCGGTTGGGCCTTCACCGCATATCTCAGCGGAAGAGCTGCAGCGGATGAAGCAGCTCAAGCGCTGGTGGCTTTTGCCGTTTGGGATCGGGCTGCTGATGTTGGTTTTGGGCGCTGTCTGGATGTACACGGGCTATGCCAATTCGGGCTTTGGGTTTGGCTTTTGGCTGGCCTGGATCCCGTTTCTGCTGGGGACTCTTATCGTAGCCGTCAGCTTTCCCACCCAAAAAAGCGTCTGGCTGCATCTTAAAGTGACCCAAAAACCTGGGGAGAAACCCCAGAGGATCATGCTCAGTCTGCCATTGCCTTTGAATTTGGCAAAATGGTTCTTTAAAAGGTTTGGGGATAAGGTCACGGGATTAAAGGATGAAGCCATTGGCGATATTCCCACAATCCTGGAGAACTTATCCCCTGAGGCTCCTTTTTATATCCATGTCAATGACGACGCGGATGGAGAAGAAGTTGAAATTTTCATCGGTTAATCAATGTGGTCAATAGAACTAAGAATGAGGCCCTCGATCTGGAGGGCCTTATTCATTAATTTGCGATTTCGATGTTGAAGTAATTGTAAACGGCCTGGCTGAGTTCCGCAAAAAGGGCATTGACCGGGTCAAAGACCGCCTGGACGGGGTGATGGACGAAAATGGAAAGGGCGTAGTCGCCGCCGGGAGTGTAGACCAGCGCCACATCGCCGATTGTGTGGAGGAGGCCATCGGTTTCGTTTGCCCAGCCATGTTTATGCGCCACGGTGGTGCCCGAGGGTACGCCGGACTGGATCAGGACGGCGATCTGGTTGCGGGCCAGATAGGTCGTCATCAGATTGCATTCCTCCTGGGTGGTCTCTCCCGGGAAGGCAGCGATCAGGGCGCCGCCGCCATACTCGTCGCATTGGTAGATGTCTTCCAACAGCATGCCCATATCCGCGACCGTGGTTTGGAGGAACGGGTCCGGGCCAGTGTCAATATCTTCCCTTGAATTTGCAGGGGTGATAAAGCGCTGGAGAGGCGGTGCGCCCAGGTAGAAATACGCGCCCCAGAAGGTGTTTTCCAGCCCCAGGGTTTGCATATCTTCGGTCACGATCAACGGCGCCAAGTTTTGTTCAATGACGGTCATCGCCAGCTCGTCGGTGCTCGTGTTTTCGGATTGTTCGATCATCCCTTCCATTAATGCCAAGTATTGCTCTGGGGCGGGTTCGTTTAGGACCTTGAACGCGGAAACCATCACGGGGATTTTGATCGTGCTCCAGGCGGAAAACGCGATATTGGGGGCGAGGTTGGCTCCCTGCTCGTAGGCGAAATGGACGTTTTGGTCGCTTTCCATGTCCTGCATGTAAAGCTCCACGATGCCATCGAAACCGGAGGCGTCAATGATCTGTTTCAGCATCACTTCCAGATCGCCAATGGAGGGCCGCGGGATGCCGGATTGGCCCAGCGAAAGGGTGACACTGCGTTTGTCCGGCGATTTCAGAGCGTCCACCACCTGGATGGTCGCCCGGTCCAGGTTCAGGCTGGTGCCGGGTTCGCCGGCCTCGAATTGCGAGGTGCCGGGGATCGGTTTTGGGGGGGAGGCTGGCGTATCATAGCGGGCCGCGATTTCGGTCTCGAGATAGTACCGAATCCGGTTTTCGTCATAATCCGCATTGAGGGGGATATTGATGATCTCGATATTGCGATTCCAAAGAAATTCCCAGAACCCGGTCCAGAAGGGCTTGGTGATCCGCAAATTATCGGCCACAGCGAGCATTTTCTCGACCTGGGGTTCGAAGCCCAGAACCGCCGGGCGGATTTGGATCAGACTGCCGGCGTAGTTCAGCTCAATTGGGGAGCGGTAGACTGTGTAGATGCGTTCGGCGGCTTCTTGATAGTTCAGCCCGCCGACCGGGACATCCCCGATTTCAAGACCGAGCGGGAAATTGTTGCGAATCCGGCTATAACTGACCAGTTGCAGAGTGGTCAGGGTCACCGTGATCAATATCAATCCAATCGCTATCCAGCGAAGAAGGGGGAATCTTTTACTTTGCATAATGAATATCCATTATACTTAACGATGTCGAATCTTGCCATCCGAGCGGCGATTTGTTAATGACGGCGCTCATCTTTGGGGGCGGGCATCTTGTTTGACAGTCATATATCAACGGGATATACTTTCATTTCGAATTTTGAATTGAATGTTGGAGGTTTCAATTGAAAACAGCTTTGATCACGGGTATTACCGGTCAGGATGGTTCCTATCTTGCCGAAATGCTTTTGCACAAGGGTTATGAAGTTCATGGCCTGATCCGGCGGGCCAGCACGTTCAATACTCGCCGGATTGATCATATTTATACAGACCCGCATGGCAATGGCCATAAGGTCAAGCTCTATCTGCACTATGGGGATGTGACCGCCCCAGACAGTCTACTGGACGTGATCTACAACGTCAAACCGGATGAAGTCTATCACCTCGCGGCGCAGAGCCACGTCCGGGTGAGCTTTGACATGCCGGAATACACCGGCGATGTGACTGCCCTGGGGACCACCCGAATCCTGGAAGCCATCCGCAAGGCCGGGATGAAATCCCGCTTTTACCAGGCTTCTTCCAGCGAGCTTTATGGCAATTCCAAGCCGCCCCAGAACGAAGAGACGCCCTTCCGGCCCCGCAGCCCCTATGCCGCCGCCAAGCTCTATGCCTATTGGATGGCGAACAACTACCGTGAGGGTTACGGGATGTATTCGGTGAACGGCATCCTCTTCAACCACGAGTCCCCCCGCCGCGGCGAAACCTTTGTGACCCGCAAGATCACCATGGCCCTGGCGAATATCATGGCCGGCAAGCAGAAGCACCTCTATCTCGGCAACCTGAAATCCCGCCGAGACTGGGGCTACGCGCCGGAATATGTGGAGATGATGCACCTGATGCTGCAGCAGGACGATCCGCAGGACTTTGTAGTCGGGACCGGCGAAGCGCATCAGATCGAGGACTTCCTGGATGAAGCCTTTGGCTATGTGGATTTGGACTGGCACGATTACGTGCGGATTGACCCCCGCTATTACCGGCCGACCGAAGTGGATTTCCTGGAAGCGGATACCAGCAAGGCTAAGAAACTCTTGAACTGGGAGCCAAAGATCAAATTCCACGAGCTGGTCCGGATCATGGTGGACGCTGATCTGGAATTGGTTGGGCTGAAGGCGCCGGGCGAAGGCCGCAAGATCATTGAGGAGAAATTCTCGGGCTGGCACCGCTGGGAGGACCAGGTCATTTCGATGGGACGGTAGTCCCCCATATTGTATGAATAAAGATGGGGCTGTCTTTTTGGGACAGCCCCTTTTCTTTTAAAGGATGAAAATTTGACAAGCACTAATATATGACTTAAAATATCCAATTAGTAGGAATAAAAAAATAATGACATAGAAAAGGATCTACCATGCTTGAAAAAATGGTGCTTAGCCTATTATTAATTCTTGTGCTCTCCTCCTGTTCCTTCTTCCAGGTTTTACCCCAGGCCCCTGGAGAGGATCAGGCAGATCCTGCTGTGACGAGTAATGCAACTGAAGAAGTCATCCCGCAGGAGGAAATGAGTGCACTCCCAGAGGCAAACCCACTCAAAATCGAGATGACACTTGATGCAACGGCTGTTGTTGAACAGGAGATTGGGCAGGAAGGGGGGACCCTATCCGTAACGGGATCTGATGGAACAGTATATACGCTGGTCATTCCGACTGACGCATTGTTGAGTCCAGAATTGATCCGGATGGTTCCGGCAACTTCAATCACAGGGCTGCCGTTTGAGGATTCTGCTCCAGCCGGTGTGCATCTGGAACCGGATGGTCTGATCTTTTTCAAAGCAGTTACATTAAAGATCCAACCCGCAACCGTTCAAGAGGGCTTGATATGGGTGGGTTTTGGAACGGAAACCGATGGACAAGATTTCCACCTGCAACCGGCGGTAACACAAGACAACACGCTCCATATTTTAATCGCCCATTTCAGTGATTATGGCCTGGCACGGGCGCGCAAGGAAGAGGTTGGGCGTTTGCGTGATATTTATACACCCTCAGATGCTCAAAACTACTTCGTGAATCAATACGGAACAATTAGCCATCTGGTGGATGACCCAGAAGCCCGAGTTGAGGCACTCACAAAGGCGTTGCGAGATTGGTATAACTATTCTGTCTTGGTCCGGATCAATAATGCGGCGGTCTTTGATGATCGATTGGATGCGGCCGTTGGCGAATTTCTGGCATGGTCAGATATGATTGAAACTCTCGACTTATTTTTTTCCAATGGTAAATTGAAGGAAAATTTGCGCGATGAAATAGAAGAAGGGCAAGACGCATTAGCCACAGCATTTAAAAATGCCTTTAAAAAGGCATCTGATCGTTGCACATCCAATAATGACCCCGACGAAGCTTTTCGAATGCGCCGCTACGGGCTGGCTGCCGAACATATGCAATTATGGGGCAGGTCCGGATTGGATGAGTCAGAGGCTCGAGATATGCTCAAGGCCTGTTTCAAATTCGATTTCCTATTCCGCTCCAAAGTCGTTGTAGAGACAGATAATGGTACAAAGATTTCCCAGGTGATGGCACGAATTCCACTGGACGTTGATAAACACAGTGTATTTTCCTCTACCGGCGGATCCCTTATAGATGTGGGGGACCTCATTTTTGAAATAAACACTTTATCGAATTTACCCGATTTCTGTCAGCTCAATGGCACACCCGGTAAAATGGCTGTCCTCTTTATATACAACCTGAATTACTCGAAAAATTTGCCCTGGACAATTTCTGATGTAAAGGTAAAAATGTTTTTCCGTGTGCGGCCGGAAGAATCCATTACATGCACGACTCCGGGGGGAACTATTTCAAACCTATTGCTGATTTGGCGGCCCTTTTTCCAGCAAGCTAACCAAGGTTTCTTTGGAACCGATATGGCGATGACTATAGGTTTGCCTAAGGTGAAAAAAGGTGAGATTTATGCTGAAATGGAACTCTATGGACAAATAGCTGATGTTCCTAACAGCGATGAGAGAAGTACTTACCAGCTCATCCATACACCATAGAGAAGTATATTTGCAAAGGCGCGGTTGGCAAGAAACCGCGCCTTTTAATTCTCTTAATTTCTCTCACCTCAAATTCAGCAAATGAGTGATTTTTTTGATTCATTTATTTATTACAAAAAGGTCAAAAGAGATTCTCGAAAACGAGAAACTTTAATATAATATGGCTATGTTTATGAAGTTTCAATTTGTGGCGTAATTTTACCAACCTTTTTTAGACAATCTAAACGAATTGTATAGTATAAAACGGTTTTCTTAATTATCTTTGCCAGAGGAAGGCCACAGCCCGTTTGCCTAGAATTTGGTCATCAAAAACGACTTCTGCCGGCTGATTGGCGAGCGGAGCGCAAACCAGCAGGGGCAGGAGGTGTTCCTCGCGGGGATGGCAGTAGCGGGCATGGGGCGCTTGCGCCCAATGCAGCAGCGCGTTCTGGCGTTCCGCCTCGCTTATATCTCCCGTGCAGGTATCGATCAGCCAGTTTTGAAAAGCCTCATTTTCCGCGTCCGGCGCGCCAAGCTGTTGGTTGTTGAAGAAAGCTCGCACGTTGTGGAAGGAGAAGCCCGATCCAATAATGAGGATGTTCTCATCCATCAGCGGGCGCAACGCTCGACCGAGTTGCAGATGGGCCGCCGCGTTCAGCCCGCGCAGCAGGGAAAGCTGGGTCGTGGGGATGTCGGCTTCGGGGTACATCATCATGAGTGGGATGAAGACGCCGTGGTCAAACCCGCGCTGGGGGTTTGCCCCGGTCGGAATTTGCTGGTCGTTCAGCAGGCCGGCAATTTTCCGGGCCAGTTCCGGATTGCCCGGGGCGGGATAGGTGATCTCATAAGTCTGCTCGGGGAAGCCGTAATAATCATAGAATAAGGGTGGGTTGGCGGCGTTCAGCACTGTGGCGACCGGCTCTTCCCAATGGGCGCTGATCACCAGGATGGCGTCCGGCCGGTGCAGCCGGTCCGGCAATTGCTGCATAAACTGGACCATGGCGGCATGGGAGGAGTCCCCCAGGATGGGGAGCGGTCCGCCGCCGTGGGAGAAGTAAACGACTTGGGCTTTGGTTGAGGATGCATTTTCCATTGAGTTTAATCCTATCTGGGATTTGAAATTAACCCCGCTCTTGATTATAATGGATTATAATCATTTTGCGGAAAGAGAGTGCCTGTCTACCCGCCAGAGAAAGACGTCCCAGGCTGAAAGCGTCTCCGGGATTGGCGGCATTCAAAGTCGCCGCAGCGACCTGCTGAAGAAAGCCGAAAGGTGATTAGACTAGCACGGGTGCGCCCGTTAGCGCGTGACCGGATGATCGTCCGGGATGAGTGCGCTGTGTTTCACGGCGAAAAGAGGTGGTACCGCGGAAGATTGCTCCTTTCGTCCTCTGGGATGGAAGGATTTTTATTTTAAGGATTGATTTTGGAGGACGCCATGGCAAAAGAACTGCCGAAAACTTACGACTTTAATGAAACGGAAAGCAAACTTTACCAATGGTGGTGGGACCAGGGTTATTTCGAACCCAGCAATGACCCCCGTAAACCCGGTTTTGATCCGGCGGTCAAACCCTTTGTGATCTCGATTCCGCCCGCGAACGTGACTGGCAGCCTGCACCTGGGCCATGCGATGTTTGTCTCGCTGGAGGACCTGATGATCCGCTACCACCGGATGAAGGGCGAGCCGACCCTCTGGGTGCCGGGTGTGGACCATGCCGGCATCGCGACCCAGTTACAGGTGGAGAAGATGCTCGTCAGCCAGGGGACCAGCCGTCAGGAACTGGGCCGGGAGAAATTTCTGGAAGAGGTCTGGGCCTGGAAGGAGAAGTTTGGCGGCATCATCACGCAGCAGATCCGGCGCCTGGGCGCTTCCTGTGATTGGACGCGGGAACGCTTCACGCTGGATGAGGGGCTTTCCAAAGCCGTGCGGGAGGCTTTTGTGCGGCTCTATGAAAAGGGCTGGATCTACCGCGGCCCCCGGATGATCAACTGGTCGCCAGGGCTGATGACGGCCGTCTCCGACCTGGAGGTGGAATACTCCGAAGAACCGGGCAAATTGTATTACTTCAAATATAGGGTGGCGGGATCTGACGAGTTCATCCCTGTGGCGACTACCCGCCCTGAGACGATCCTGGGCGATACGGCGGTGGCTGTGCACCCCGAGGATGAACGCTACGGCCATCTGGTGGGCAAGAATGTGGTCGTGCCGATGGTGGGTCGGGAGATCCCGGTGATCGCGGATGAATATGTGGACCGCGAGTTCGGCACTGGCGCGCTCAAGATCACGCCGGCGCATGACCCGCACGACTATGAGATCGGCGCGCGGCACAATTTGCCTTCGATCAACGTGCTCAACGAGGACGCCACGATCAATGAGCAGGGCGGCCCCTATGAGGGACTGGATCGCTTTGAGGCCCGCAAGAAACTCTGGGCGGATATGGAAGCGGCCGGGCTGGTGATCAAGGTCGAACCTTATCAGCTGAAGGTGCCGCGCTCCCAGCGCGGCGGTGAGATCATCGAGCCGATGGTGTCCACTCAGTGGTTCATTGATATCGAGCAGATGGGCAAAGCCGGGCTGGAAGCTGTGCGGGATGGCCGGATTGAGATCATCCCGGAGCGCTTCAAGAAGGTGTACTACAACTGGATGGAGAACCTGCAGGATTGGTGCATCAGCCGCCAGCTTTGGTGGGGGCATCGAATCCCGGTTTGGTACTGCGATGACTGCCGCGAGATGACCGTGGCGCGGGAAGACCCGACTGTCTGCGCCCACTGCGGCAGCCCGCAGATCCATCAGGACCCGGATGTGCTGGATACCTGGTTCTCATCCGGCCTCTGGCCCTTCTCCACGCTGGGCTGGCCCGAGGAGACCCCCGACCTGAAATACTTTTACCCGACCTCCGTATTGGAGACCGGGTATGACATCCTGTTCTTCTGGGTGGCGCGGATGATTATGGATGGGTTGGAATTCACCGGCGAGGCGCCCTTCCACACCGTCTACCTGCACGGCCTGATCCGGGATGAGAACGGCCAGAAGATGAGCAAGACCAAGAACAATGTGATCGACCCGCTTGAGGTCATGGACGAGCTGGGAACGGACGCGCTGCGCTTCACCCTGCTGGTGGGGTCCACCCCCGGCAATGACATGAACCTCTCACTGAAGAAGGTGGAAGCCAACCGCAACTTTGCCAACAAGCTTTGGAACGCGGGGCGCTTTATCCTTAGAAATTTGGACGCCATCCCGGCTAAGCCTGAGGACGAACCGACCTGGACAGCGGCCGATTCCTGGATTTGGGCGCGGTTGAAGACCCTGACCGAGACGGTCAACCGGCTCTTTGAGACTTACCAGTTCGGCGAGGCCGGCCGCCAGATTTATGATTTCTTCTGGGGCGAGTTTGCGGATTGGTACCTCGAGATCTCCAAGGACCAGATCGCCGAGGGCGGCGACCGGGCCTTTTACACCGTTCAGGTGCTGGTGCGGGTGCTGGATACCTGCCTGCGCTACCTGCATCCCTTCACGCCCTTCGTGACCGAAGCGCTTTGGGGGCATCTGAAGGAAACCTGTCAGGAGACCTCTGACCTGCTGGCGCCGGAAGGCGGCTGGGAAGAAGCGCTGATCGTGGCGAAATGGCCGGAAGCGCTGCCGATGGAAGGCTGGGAGGCTGAGGCGATTGAAGATTTCAGCCTGGTGCAGGAGATGATCCGCGCGATCCGCAATATCCGAGCGGAGAACAAAGTGCAGCCCTCCCGCAAGATCGCGTGCACGATCAGCGCCGGTGAAAAAGTGGCTTTGATCGAGCACCAGAAGCAGACCTTCATCTCGCTGGCCGGGCTTGACCCCGAGGCCCTCGTGATCGTCAAGGAGCCGCTGGCGCCCTCCGACGAACAGATCACGCTGGTGATCACGCCGGTGGAGATCACAATCCCGCTGGCCGGCCTGGTGGATGCGGAAGCGGAAAAGGAGCGGCTGAGCAAAGAGCTGACTGAGGCGGAATCCCAGATTGAGCGCTTGGAGAAACTGTTGAACAGCCCTTTCGCCCAAAAGGCCCCGGCGACGTTGGTTGAGAAGGAGCGCGCCAAACTGGCGGAATACCAGGAGACCGCGGCGCGGTTGAAGTTGCAGCTGGGGTAGGGTTAAGAAGACAAACCCCTTCCCACTTGTGCACCAGGCGGGAAGGGGTTTTTTAATTGGATTTTGTTGTCGGTTGATATCTCGATCTTAAGGAATTTAGAATGCTTTCAACGCGCTTTGTTTTGGGGACCCTGTCTTTCGGCACTGCCTCCATCGCAGTGACAATAAGTCCGTAGGTCACATGCCGCGCAGCGCATGGGACAGGGGTCAGGATGGGGCGCTCCGTTTTTTTATTTCTTCATCACCCGGTCGTGCTCCAGCTGCATAATCCGGCGCAGGATGGCCAGCGAGGTGGCGTAGGTCGAATCGACGCCGAAATACGAAAGGGTGCCCGCGCCGAGGTTCTCGCCCTTGGTCAGCGGCGTATCCGAGGCGTAGTGCAAGATGCCTAGGTCAAAGGGCAGGTTGTAGAGGTTCACGATCTCATCGACCGGGTGGCGGGTAGGGCGGAAGAGTTCGTAGACGGCGGAAAGGTATGGTCCGGCTTCCATTTCAACGTCGGTGTAGCCCTCCCGGTAGACCACTTCCATGACCTGCGCGTTTTGCAGGTAGGTGCCGAGGACGGTGACGGATTTCTGGTTGTCCATCACGGTGCCGTAGACCAGGTAGGGGCTGACGTCGCCGGCGACAAAGCAGTTGTTGTACATATAGGTGTTCCGCGAGTGTTCATCGTAGCTGACATTGGGGATGATCACATCTCCCCGCCGGCCGTTGAGGGTGGCGGCTTTGCCCATCACATAGATCCCCAGGAGGGGACTGGCGTGTTCGGCGACCTTCACCAGCAGCGTATAGGCGGCCAATCCCAGCGGATAGTCAATATTGAGGATCAGGGCGTCGCTCTTTTTCAGGAAGGACCAGTCGGCATGCTGACCGGCGAAGGTCTCGGGCGAGAGCCGGGGGTCAATGGTTTCCGGGTTGAGTTTGGAGAGTTCGATGATTTGGGCTTCGATATCAAAGGCGTGTTCGCTGGGGAAACGGTGGATGCCGTATTGCTTTTCAAATTCCGCCTGCGCTTTGATCAGGTCCCTGCCTTCGGGCGTGGCCTGGTATTTTTTGAGGATGTAATAGAGAAAATTCTCGGGTCGGGAGGGGACTTCCTGATCGTTGATGTCCTGCCACTCGGAGAGCAGGTCCACATCGCCGGCGTTGTTGAGGAAGCTGGCGAGTCGCTCTTCGTGCATCAGTGCGAACCCGGTCAGGAGGTTGGGGATGCTGTGGGTGTTGCTGGAAATGAAATAGACCGGCCTCCCGGTGATATTGGGAAAGCGGCGTTCGATGTTATCCCACCACAACCGGGTGGCCCGGCGGTATTCCGTCAGCGAGCCGCTGAAGAGCTGGACTTCCAGGTCCATCGCTTTTTCATGGATGCGCGCTATCATCGGGATGAAGTCCTCGTCCCAGATCGTGATCAGGCGGTAAAGGGATTCAAAGGAGATCCGTAGAATGGTGGCAAGCGTTTCCATGTCCTCCGGCGAATCGACAGAAAGGGACTCGATTTCGTGTAGGGGAAGCTCCTGCAGGAAGTTGTGCAGTTTGTTCCATTCAATTTGGAAGGCCGTCAGCATCGGGACGACATCATCAATGTCGGAGCGGGAGGCGATATAGCAGGCCAGCAAGTCCTCGCCGTTGTAGAAACAACGCCGCCGCCGCGCCCGCGCGGTCACTTCCTGCCAGGATTCGACGTTTTTCAGGCCCGATTGCTCGAATACCGTGGCGCTTTGCCCCAGCAGGACGGCTTTGACGTCCGTGATGCAGGCCGGCAGCCGCAGGATCGCGTAGATCATCGAGGAGATGTCAGGTTCCGTGGAGCGCGCCATGGGGTGCAGGGAGGAGTTCATCCCCGCATGGACCTCTTCCAAAGTGCGAATCCGCACCCGGGCCGTGGATCGCAGCAGGGAATAAATGGTCCTCAGATAAAGATCAATTTCTTCTGACGCTCTTGTGGGAACGGTTCTTTCCATACTGTCCTTCTTTAACTCTCGATTGGGTTAACCTTATGATTATTTTACCTGTTTTCCTGAGGCAGACGAATATTCGCACCCCATTGTTATCGGATGTGAAGCGATAAACATTCGTAAAATGGAGAAGATTATTTAATAAACGTAAACATAGAGTTGTTTATTTTCGACTTTGCGATTAACCTGGGTCAGTTGGAAGAAGGTGAATTTGGGCTTTCAGTCAGACCTGATATAATGACTCCTGACATAGGCACAGGCCGGAAAAGAAAATAAGTTATGATCATCAAAACCATCCTATTAAATTTTGGCGGGGTCCTCTGCAGGACGCCCGAACCTTCTTGGTTCAGGAGGTGGAAGCCCACCGGGGACCGCCACGCCACGCGGAATGGGGAGGTCTGAGTTGCTCTATCTGGTTGCCACGCCGATCGGAAATTTGGGCGATATCAGCTTGCGCGCGCTGGAGGTGCTGCGGTCGGTGGACCTGATCGCCGCCGAGGATACACGGAAGACATCTATCCTGCTGAACCACTATGATATTCACAAACCTCAAAAGAGTTATCACGCCTTCAATGAGGCAAAGGTGGTGCCAAAGTTGATCGGCCTGCTTTTGGAGGGGCAATCCGTGGCAGTGGTCACGGACGCTGGAACGCCCGCGATCTCCGACCCCGGCTATACCCTGGTCCGGGCGGCGATTGAGAATGAAATTCCAATATCCGCCATCCCCGGCCCATCGGCGGTTGTGATGGCGCTGACGCTGTCCGGCCTGCCGGCCCACAGCTTCACCTTCAAGGGCTTCCCGCCGCGCAAATCCGGCGCGCGCAAACGCTTCATTGCCCAGGACGCGGATTCACCCCACACCCAGATTTATTATGAAAGCACCTACCGGCTGGAAGCTTTTCTGACGGATGCTCTGGAGGTGCTTGGGGACCGCCAGGCCGCAGTCGCCAATGACCTGACCAAGAAGTTTGAACAGGTCGCCCGCGGGCTGCTGAGCGAGCTGCTGGAGCAGGTTAAAAAAGAACCACCCCGGGGCGAATACACCGTGGTGATCGAAGGCAAGCGGGACTGAAACCTATTTAAAGATGAAGGGCGAGAACTTGGTGCCCTCATCAAAGAAATCCACCCCTTCAGACTTTTTGAGGTGGTTGACTACCCAATAGGTCACGGGGGTCATCAGGGCTTCCACCCCGACCTTAAAGATGTAGTTCGTGACGGTCAGGCTCCAGAAGATCTCCCAGGGGAAGACACCCAGCGCCGAGGCGACCAGAATAAAAGTGAAGGTGTCCATTGCCTCACCGACGATCGTGCTGCCGATGGTGCGCATCCAGAGGTATTTGCCCTTGGTCAGCAGCTTCATCAGGGCCATGATGATGGCATTGGAGAAGGACCCGGCGAGGAACCCGGCCAGGCTGGCGAGGACGATCCCGCCGGTGCTGATACTGCCCAGCACGAGGTCATAGGTCTGCTGGCCCACGCTGGATTCCCAAACCGCCTCGCCAGGCAGGACCTGGACCAGGCGGAAGACCAGGGCGCTGAAGATCAGCGCGCCGAAGCCCAGCCAGATGGTCCGGCGGGAGCGTTTATAGCCGTAGACCTCGGTGAGCACATCGCCGAAGATATAGCTGATGGGGAAAAGCAGGGTGCCGGCATCGAAACTGAGTCGGAGGGCCCCCAGGCTGATGCCCCAGTCGATGATCTTGGCCGATGAGGCGATATTGCTGAGCACAAGAACCAGAACAAAGACAATTGTGATAAGATCGAGATACTTGAATTGAGTTGCAGGTGCAGAATTTGTTTCTTTTTCCATAATTTCATTCCAGATTAGAATGTCGTAAGTATACCGTGTTATGAACCGTTTCTTCATCTCCCCACGCCAGATTAACGCCCAGACTGTGGTTTTTCCGGATGACCTCTGTCATCAGATCCTGCATGTCCTCCGAATGGGGGCGGGTGAGCAAGTGCAGGTCTTGGATGACACGGGGATGGTCTACACGGTTCAATTGGCGGTTGATGCGGATGGCAAAACCGTGCGGGGGAAGATCACGGACGAAAGACTGGCCGAGAGCGAACCGCCGGTGGAAGTTGAGCTTTGCTGCGGCCTGACGCACAGGGACAAGCTGGAGTGGATCCTGCAAAAGGGGACCGAGGTCGGCGTCACAAGCTTCAGCCCTTTTGTTTCCGCCCGAACGCTCGTGCAGTCCCCGGCGTTGAAGGATAAACGCCGGGAGCGCTGGGAGGCGATCATCCGGGAAGCCGCGGAGCAATCCGGCCGGGGCAGGCTGCCGCGTTTGAATGATCCCAGGATGTATCGGGACCTTGTGGCTGGCCAGGCTCAGGCTGGGCTTTCGCTGCTGGCCTGGGAGGGGGCGGACCATGCGGCCGACACGCTCTCTGCGGCGCTGGCGGGCTTTGCCGGGGGCAGGCTGCGCCTGCTGATCGGCCCGGAAGGCGGCCTATCCGAAGAAGAAGTCCGAGCTGCCCGCGAAGCCGGTTGGCGGGTGGTCTCACTTGGCCCCCGGATCCTGCGGATGGAAACGGCGGCGATCCTTTTCCCGGGCTTGGCCCTGCAGATGATTGAAACTCTCAATCTCTAAGGCAAAAGAATAATACGGGGATTTGGTAACTTTATCCTAAATTCAGGGTTAGATTAGGTGAAAATCACGGCCCCGGAGAAAACGCGTGCACAAATTGCTGTTTGACCGCTAACCCCAGGCAAGGCGGAGAGCAGGATGCTGGGCCATTGAACCTGCGCAGGGCGGTGAATTGGAGGTTGCGATTATACAGCAACCGTTAGTTGGTTTGTGAGTGAATTAATGATGAAATGGTTTGTAAACTTAATCGTGCGGTTCCTGGCGAACCTTTTCTTAAAGATCGATAAATCCGAACTGCCCAAGGTCCCCGGAGAGGGTCCCTTACTGGTGGTGGTCAACCATGTCAATTCGCTGGATGCGCCGGTGATCATTGCGCATATGCATCCCCGGCAGACGACCGAGCTGGTGAAAAAAGAAACCTGGGACAATGGTTTCTTCCGTTTCCTGTTCAATATTTGGGATGGGATTCCGATCGACCGTGAAATTGCTGACTTTTCAGCGTTCAGGGCGGCGCAGGAGGCCTTAAAAGAGGGCAAGATCCTGGCCGTGGCGCCGGAGGGGACCCGCTCCTGGGATGGTCGCCTGGTCCAGGCCAAGCCCGGGGTGGCGATGCTGGCGATCAAGGCCGGCGTCCCGATCCTGCCGATTGCCTATTTCGGGCATGAGCATTTTTCCGAAAACCTGAAACGCCTCCGCAGAACGCCGATGGCGATCAGGGTTGGCGCCCCTTTCAGAATCCAGTTGAATGGCCGCCAGCGGGAGAAGGGGATCCTGCAGGAGGTGGCGGATGAGATCATGGTGGAAATTGCCCGGCTCCTGCCGGAGGAATATCGGGGGTTTTACGCGGACCGGCTGGGCGCGGCTCAGAAATTCATCGAGCGGCTGGGACCCTCAGCGGGGCAGCATGTTTCGCAGGCGTTTGGGTAAGAGCTTTCCCAATCCTAAATTTCGATTGATCCGATCACGCACCAGGACATATTGCCCCTGGGGCGTGTTTTCGATTTGCGGATAGCGGATATCCCGCCCAGTGATCCACTGGTCCAGCTGGTCGTCATCAATCGTGACCCAGCCGCGGGTGAAGTGATGCCCGAAGCGGCTGATGAACTCCGCCGAAGGCTCGAAACGGTCGTGAAGCCATTTGCCCAACGGCATGCCAATATACTCGTAGGGAAGCTCCCGAAAATGGGCGAGGTATAGCTCCGGGATCAGAAAAAGGGTCTGGTTGCGCTGGAAGAGGCGCAGGCCGGAATCGGCGAGCACGGCGCCTAACGTAAACCCAAAAGTATTTTCTAATTCAGCAAAGACCTTATCCTGGTCCGCCTGGTCAAGTTCTGCCAGGCCGGTCCGGGCAAAGTCCCTGGCGGGGGGCGCCTGCCTTTCAAAAGGGACCGCGCCGGTCTTTGTGATCAGAACGGTGAAGAAGCCGGACATGCCTGTCAGGTGCGGCCAGAGGCGGAGGGCGCGCTTCAGCATTGGGTGGAAGGGCTGGCTGCGGAAGGCCGTGATGCCCGGCGTCTGGAAGGTGAATTTCGAGGAGACATCCTCAATTTGCAGGGCATGGGGGAACTGGTCCAGAACGGCATTGACCACAGCCTCGTCCTCTTCGGGGGCAAGGGAGCAGGTGGCGTAGACCATCTGGCCGCCCACCTTGAGGCTTGCCAGGCCGCTGGTCAGCAGCTGGACCTGGCGTTCCTGCAGCCGCAGCCGCTCATCGCCGGTTGTCTCCCGCAGGGGATGGTTCTCAGTCGGCCGGAGGTTTTCCATGCTGCAGGGCGCATCGAGCAGCACCCGGTCAAAGGTCTCTGGGAACCAGGCGCCAAAGGATTCGCCCGGATAGTTGGTGATGGCGAAATTGACTCCGCCCCAATTGGAGAGGACGGAGCGCAGGGCGGGAATGCGGCCTTTGCTGCCATCATTGGCGAGGATGAAGCCCCGGTCGCCGGTGCGGTCGATCAGATGGGTGGTTTTCCCACCGGGCGAAGCCGCCAGATCCAGGACGAGGGGGTGTTTGATGTCCAGATCGAACAAACTGACCGGGACCATCGAGGCCGCGTCCTGCAGATAGTACTGCCCCATCCGGTGCTCAATGGTCAGGCCCGGTGATTGGGGGAAACGCTCGATCGTCCAGCCGTTTTCGCAGAAGGGGATTTTGGCCACCTGCCAGCCATAGCGCGCGGCGAGCGAGGCCAGCGCGGGTTCCGGGTCGGCCTTGAGCGGGTTGATCCGGATCCCGGTGGGGAGGGGCTGGTCCTGGATAGCCAGGATCTGTTCGATCTCGCCCTCGCTGAGGATGCCGGCGAATCTCTCCAGACTGGCGCGGAGCTTGTTTTGTTCTGCCATTTCAGAGCCTCCCCGGATGGTCAATCAGGAAGACGACTTCCTTCTCGAAAATGAGTTCATCCCTGATCTTGTTGGGCGCACAGTTGGCTTGAACCAGCTGGCGGTGCTGGCCCAGCAGGCTGTGGGTGCCGGAGAGGTTTCGGGTGGGGAGCGAGACGGCCAGGGTCTCGACGTTCAGGCTGGCCCAGAAGTCCCGGTTGCAGCCCGGCTGGCGTTTCTCAAAGCGGTGGGCTTCCTTGAAGAAGATCCCCAGGTCCGCGCGGATGTTGGGGGGATCGACGAGGATGTCACGGTTTTCTGCCAGAGGCGCCAGGCCGAGGGTCTCGAAGAAGCGGTTGATAAAGCCCACCCTGGGCTGGATGATGTCATAGGCATGATAGGCGGTGGACGGGGGCAGGCCCATCCAGGGGAAGGCCAGCGGATGCAGTCCACAGGCCAGGTCCAGAACGGCGGCGGGGGCGCCTGTGGCCGCGAACAACTGCCTGTAAAACTCGGTTTGAACGGGCAGCCTTTCAGCGGTTGAAGCATGGGCTGTCAGGGCTTCCGTGCAGATTGCCAGAAGCTCTGGCGCATCGAGCGGGGGGCTCTTCAGAGACTTGAGCCTCTCCGTCAGCGCAGCGTAGTCCGGGTCGCCCAGATAGGGCGCGACGATGTTGTGCAGCTTGCGCCGGACAGCCTTATAGAGCGCTTTTTCCGAAGCTTGCCGGGGCGCTTCCTCGTCTATCAGGTCCAGAACCGTGTGGGGATTTAACCCGCTCTCGCGATATTTGGGCGTGTTGAGGACTTTTTCCAGGAGCCGGTCCCGGTCGGCGGGCGCAAGGTTCATTTGGTCACCAGGAAAGCGATCTCGTTCGGAAAGGTGAATTCCTGCACCTGCCAGGGCTGCCCAGCGATCAGCGTGTAAAAATGGTCCCGGTAGAAATCCGGCATCCCTTTGCTGCGGCCGCCCAGGCTTTTGGCCGGGAAGCTGACCAGGATATGGTCCGCCCGGATGCTTGGGAGCAGGGCCGCGCTGATCTGCTTGTCCACCTGTTCCAGGCAGGGGAGGGTTTTGAGCAAAAAGGCCACCTGGGCGGCGGCTGGCGGCGGCCCGGCGACCAGGTCACAGGCGAAGGCCTGGCTGCCTGGTGAGAAATGGCGCAGGAAGGCATCCACCAGCGCCAGCAGGTCGAGGTAGATGTCGCAGGCCTGATAGGTGTAGTCACTGGCCAGGGGCATCCAGGGGAGGGCGAGGGGATTCAGCCCGCAGGCCAGGTCCAAAATGCTGTGGACCGGCGCAATCGGCGCCAGACAGGTCTGGAAGAACTCGGCGAGGATCGGCAGCCGTTCAGCGCTCGAGGCGTGCGCCTGCATCTGCGCTCGGCAGAAGGACTGGGTTTCGGGGGATTCGAGGCTCTGCGGGAGGGAGCCGATGGCGGCCAGTGCGGAAGCGTAATCCGGGGTCTGCCGGAAGTATGCGCCGCCGACTTGATGGAGCTTGTTGCGCACGTCTTTGACCGCGGCCTTGCCCTGCAAGCCCCGGTCGAGCGCGTCGGCGGCCAGCCGGGAGACAAGGTCCGCGGTGATGCCGGCGTATTTGCGGTTGGCCTGCACAGTTTCAACCAGGCCTGCCAGCGCGGCCTTATCCGGCATGGCTCGCCAGCCGTTCGGTCAGTTGGGTCATGAAGCGCAGGTTGTGCAGAGTGGCGAGACGCTGGTAGAGCCAGTCGCCGGTTTTGAAGAGGTGGTGGAGGTAGCCCAGCGAATAGTGTTCGCAGACCGGGCAGTCGCAGTATTCGGAGATGGGCCGGGTGTCTTTGATGTGCTTCTTATCCGAGATATAGACGAACTCCAGCCAGTCTTCGCCGCTGAGGGGCGATTCGGGCGGGACGGTGAAGCGCATCAGCCGGCCGTGGCGGGCATCGCGGGTGGGCAGCGCACAGTCGAAGATCTCATAGCCCAGGGCATGCGTCTTGACCAGGTTCAAGGGGTGGCCGATTCCCAGGGCGTGCATCGGAAATTTGTCCGGCACCAGTTCACGGGTGAGGCCGACGATCTCCTCCAGCAGCTTACCCTCGCCATCCAGCGGCCAGCCGCCGTAGCCAAAGCCATTGAAGCCGATCTCGAGCAGGCCTTCGGCGCATTCCCGGCGCAGGTCCGGGTAGCCGCCACCCTGGATCACGCCAAAGATCAGGGGGCGATCCGCAGGGGCGATCTGGCGCTGGTCCATTTGGTGCAGGTACTCAGCCTTGCAGCGTCTGGCCCAGTCGAGGGTACGCCTGACGGAGAGTTCCTGCTCCTCGCGGGGCGCATTCACGTGGGTGCAGTCATCCAGACAGATCACCACGTCGGTGTCATAGCTGATCTGGAGCTGGATGCTTTTCTCGGGGGAGAGGATGAATTTGCGATCTTTGCCCTCCGGCCGAAAGAGGATGCCCTTATCCGTCAACGAGCCAAATTGGGCGTTCTGGTGGATCAACGAGTAGGCCTGAAAGCCGCCCGAATCGGTGATGATCAGGCCGGGCCAGTCAGCAAAACGGTGCAGCCCGTTGAAGGCCTGGATCGT
Source organism: Anaerolineaceae bacterium (assembly GCA_011620555.1). GTDB lineage: Bacteria > Chloroflexota > Anaerolineae > Anaerolineales > Anaerolineaceae > Brevifilum. The sequence continues at coordinate 26,823 of WOYY01000032.1, forward strand.
GCTGGAGCCGGGCTTCTGCATCAGGTGGAAGGTGTTCATCACCAGCGCGTGGA
>WOYY01000013.1 GCA_011620555.1 Anaerolineaceae bacterium
GCACGTGGCCCTCAACCACGCCTGTCTGCCAGTTCCAGCACCAGCGCTTGAGCAGAGTAATTATATCTAACTTGAATTGATTGTCAAGCAATTATCAAAAAATATCAAAAAAAATTGAAGGAGTAAATGATGACCATTGTCTTAGATGCCATGGGAAGCGATGACCGACCGGATCCAGAGGTCCAGGCTGCTGTAACCGCCTCGAACCAATTGGATGAAGAGATCCTGCTGGTGGGGCCGGAATCCATCCTTAAAGAAAAGCTCTCGGCCCTGCCGGGCGACAAATCCAAAGTCCGGATCGTCCATGCCCCTGAAGCCCTCGACATGAGCGACCACATTGTGGAGGCCCGCGCCAAGAAACAGAACTCCATGCAGATTGGGATGGAATTGATCAAATCCGGCGAGGCGGAGGCCTTTGTCACCGCCGGTAACACTGGGATGGCGATGTATTACGCCAAGAAGACCTTCGGCGATATCAAAGGGGTGATCCGCCCCTGCCTTTGCGCGGTCTTCCCGGTCAAAAATGGTAAAGCCGTTGTTCTGGATATCGGTGCCAACGCCGAATGCCGCCCTGAATTTCTGGTCCAGTTTGCGACCATGGGGACCATATATGCCAAAACCATGCTGGGCAAAGTTAACCCCCGGGTCGGTTTAGTCTCCAACGGGGAAGAAGAAGGCAAAGGCAACGACCTTGTCCGCGAGACCTATCCCCTGCTTAAAGCCACCTCCTTGAACTTTATCGGCAATATTGAGGGCAAAGAACTCTTCGGCGGCAAGGCGGATGTTGCCGTCACGGACGGCTTCACGGGCAATGTCATGCTGAAATCCATCGAGGCTGTCGCCAAGCTGATCATGGACATCCTCAAGGAAGAGCTGATGGGTTCTTTCCGCACGAAAGTAGGCGCTCTCCTGGCCAAACCGGCCTTCAACGGCATCCGGCAGATGCTTGACCCGGCTGAGACCGGTGCGGCTCCCCTGCTGGGCATTGATGCTCTGGTTTTTGTCGGTCATGGACGCTCGGACGCCCGGGCGATGGTCAGTGCGGTCCGCGCGGCCAAACAAGCTGTGGAAAACAACCTGCTGGGTGAACTTCGCCTCGCGATTGCAGAAAGCATCAAGGAAAATTAAGGGAAAAAGAATGAAGATCGTACGAAATGATAAATTGATCAAACGGAACAAAACGATCGGCAATGTAATGTCGATCGTTGGCATTGCCATCCTGGTCTTTGGCCTGATCCTGAGCTTCAACCCCACCCCAACCAAAACCCTGATTTCCTTCATCGCCCTGATCGTGGGTTTCATTATTGCGCAGATCAGCACTTATTTTGTCACCCGCTTTGCCCGCGAACCTCGCTACGACGAAGTGATCAGCACCAACTTATCCAAGCTGGGCAATGAATACACCTTCTATATCTACAGCACACCCATTGCGATGGCCCTGATCGGCCCGGCCGGTATCTGGATCCCCGTCCCAACCGCAGCCAGCGGCGAGATCATCTATGATAAACGCTGGAAACAGCGCGGCGGCTCATTCATACGGAAGCTTTTTGGTCAGGAGAATGTCGGCCGGCCCGCCCTGGATATTGAGAACAATGAAAAAGAACTCCGGAAAGCCCTCGCCAGTGAAATGCCGGAAGAAGAGATTCCACCCATTAAAGGCATTCTGGTTGTGATGAATCCCGAAACGACCATTGGCGACGTGGCGGGAGCGTCCGAACTGATCACCGAAGCAGAGGCGTTGCGGCGAACCATCCGGAAATATGACCGCAAAGTCGAGGATGGCGTCTCGCCGGAAACGCTTGCGAAGATCAATGAGATTTTAGGCGGTGAATAAATCGCCGAAATGCAGCTTTATTCCAACCCTGCATATTTCCTGAGGGTCTGGACCTCATCCGGCTTCAGATAGCGGAAATTACCAGGCTGCAATTTGCCAAGTTCCACAGGCCCAATCCTCACACGACGGATCTGCCGCACGGGCAACCCAATCCGGTACCCCATGCGGCGGATCTGTCTGTTTTTCCCCTCTCGGAGGATCACTTTCAGCCAGGCGCCGTTCTTGGTCATTTTCAGCACTTCCACATCAGCAGGCAGCGTCCGATAGCCATCTTCCAGAACCACCCCCCGCCGCCAGATCGCCAGTTGCTCGTCATCCGGCCGCTTGGTCACCCGGACCTCATATTCCTTATCATGCTCATAGCGGGGATGGGTCAGGCGGTTGGCGAGTTCGCCGTCGTTGGTCAGCAATACCAAGCCTTCGCTGTCAAAATCCAGCCGGCCCACGGGGTACAGATGCCTTTGATCTTTGACGATATCAAAGATTGAAGGCCGGGGATCATCCGGCGCGTCAAGCGACAACATATTTTTGGGCTTATGGACTGCGATATAAACTTTCTTTTCAGCCTTCCCCACCGGGATGCCATCCAACCGGATTTCATCAGATTTCGGGTCCGCCTGATCTCCGAGCTTGATCTTCTTCCCATTAACCGTTACCCGGCCCGCCTCAATCAGGGCCTCACAGGCTCTGCGGGAGCCATACCCAGCCCTGGATAAGATTTTCTGCACGCGTTCTTCCATTTAATCTCTCCAAACCACCATGATGACTATAAGAAAGGCGTCAATCTAACAGCCTCTGACTATTCAGTAATTTATAAATTCAAGTTGAGGTCGAGCGATGAATTCGAGATGAACCAAAATCCTTCGGGCAGATCTCTTCGGAAGGCCTGGCATCGCCTGGCAAACCCTGGAAGCCCATTGCCCGAGCGGTCGAAAGCTTTTCCCGGTTACGTTTTCAACAGTTCCTGAGACCCATTGGCCACCAGGTTTTCTTCCAGAGCTTCAAAATCAATAAAAGGCAGCATCTCGAGCGTCTCCAGGCCAAAATATTGCAGGAATTCTGCGGTTGTGCCGTATAAAATCGGACGCCCCGGGGTCTCAGTCCGCCCCAGCTCTTCAATTAAGCCTTTTGACAGCAAGGTCCGCATCACGCCATCGCTGTTCACCCCGCGGATCACATCGACTTCCGGCCGGGTGAGAGGCTGCTTATAGGCAATGATCGCCAGGGCTTCCAAAGCGGCGGTCGAAAGCGTGCTGCTGGCTTCCAATCCCAGGAAGGCTTCAATGGTCTTGCTCAATTCAGGCGCGGTGGTCAGCTGCACTCTGCTCTTCATCCGCATCAGGCGAATTCCATGGCCGTGTGCCTTGTAATGCTCCTCCAGAGCCTTCAAAGCCTTTTCCACGTCCGCTTCACTGACCTCCAAAGCCTTGGCGATCTGCCCACTGCTGATCAGACCGGAAGACACAAAAAGCAGCGCTTCAACCTTCCCAAACAGGCCGTTTTCGAGGGTATCTTGTTCCACCATAAACGATCGTTCCTTCATCAAATTCGGTAAGTGATTATACTCGATTATTATCCCGCCCAATTGTCGAACCGTCTGGTAAAATTGGCAGGTATTCAGAAATAATCCAAAACCATCGAATTTTCAGGAGTTTTCGAATGCATGTCTTGATAACCGGTGCGGCTGGGTTTCTCGGCTCCCACCTGACCGATCGGCTGATCGCTGAGGGCCATACGGTGATCGGGATGGATAATCTGATCACGGGGAACGAGGAAAATCTGGCCCACCTGGCCGGCAACCCCGGCTTCAGTTTCATCCTGAACGATGTCTCCAACTATATCTTTGCCCCAGGCAAAATTGATTACGTCGTCCATTTCGCCTCACCCGCCAGCCCCAACCCCACTTCCCCATTGGGCTATCCCAACCTGCCGATCCAGACGATGAAGGCCGGCGCTCTGGGCACCCATAACGCCCTGGGCGTCGCCCGCAAGCACCAGGCGAAGTTCCTGTTGGCCTCCACCAGTGAGATCTATGGCGACCCCCTGGAACACCCCCAAAAGGAGACCTATTGGGGCAATGTGGACCCCATCGGCACCCGCTCCGTGTATGACGAGGCCAAACGCTTCGCCGAAGCTCTGACCATGGCTTACCATCGCTTCCACAACATTGACACGCACATCGTCCGGATCTTCAACACCTATGGCCCCCGGATGCGGTTGGATGATGGCCGGGCCATCCCAAATTTCATTCAGCAGGCGCTGCGCAGCGAGGCCCTGACCATCTATGGCGATGGCATGCAGACTCGCTCCTTCTGTTTCGTTGAAGACCTGATCGAAGGCATTTATCGCCTGATGCAAACGGACTTCCATGAGCCGGTGAACATCGGCAATCCAGTCGAAAATACCATCCTCGAATCAGCCGAACTGGTCAATGAGATTACCGGCAACCCAAACGGGACGGTGATCAAAATGGCCAAACGTCTGGACAACGACCCTCAGCGCCGGCAGCCGGATATCTCCCGAGCCAAAGAACTCTTGGGCTGGGAACCCAAGGTCAGCTTCCGGGAGGGACTGACTCGGACCCTTCCTTATTTCAAACAAAAATTAGGGCTATGAGCTTCTTCACCAACAAACAGGAACGCATCCGCTTCCTGAAATTTGCTTTCGTCGGTGTGACCGGGACCATCGTTGACTTTGGTTTGATGAACCTCTTCAGCCTGACCTTCAAGATCCCGTTGATCTGGGCCCAGGCCATGTCGTTCACCATTGCCGTCATCAACAACTTCCTTTGGAACCGTTTCTGGACCTACCCTGACTCCCGCTCAAAAGCCGCCCACCGCCAGTTGCTCCAGTTCTTCCTGATCAACCTCGTCGGCATCGCCATCCGAACGCCTCTGATCGCCTGGCTCAATCAGGCGATCCTCAACTCCCTGACCAATTCCACAGCTGCTCTGCCTCTGGAAAATACCATCATCAGCCAAAACCTGGCGCTCGCCTTGTCCGTTGGCGTGATCATGCTCTGGAATTTCTTTGCCAACCGCTATTGGACCTATTCCGATGTCCCCGTGGGAGCCGAATCCAAGTTGCGGCCCAACTCGGAAACCCATCCCGACAACAAGGGACAGGACTGAATATGCGAGTCATCTCAGGCTGGGCCAAAGGCGTCACCTTAGCCAGCGTCCCCGGAAAGTCCACCCGCCCCATCACCGACCGGGTCAAGGAAGCCCTGTTCAATATCCTCGCCAGTGATGTCGCGGGAACGACCTGGTTGGACCTGTTCGGCGGGACCGGCGCCGTGGGCATTGAAGCCCTCTCCCGCGATGCGGAAGCCGTGGTCTTCATCGAGATCAATTACCAGGCCTATAAGACGATCCTCCAAAATTTAGAAACGACTGAGCTGAGCGATTTTGCCACAGTCCATAAAATGGACGCCTTTAACTACCTCAGGGGCACACCGGACCAGTCCTTTGACGTGATCTACAACGCCCCGCCCCAGTATCAGGGGATTTGGGTCAAAGCGATGCAGGCCCTGGATGAAAACCCGGGATGGCTGGCGGAAAACGGCATCATCATCGTCCAAATCCATCCGAAAGAATACCTCGACGAGATTGCCTATGCGAATTTTGTAGAGTTTGACCAACGCAATTATGGGGATACCCGCTTGGTGTTCTACAAACGGCGCTCAGACGAATGACATTTCCAGCTTTCCAGCAGGGTAGTGATATTTGCCAATGATCAAGGGGTCCGCGGCCTGATGTGCGCTCACCCTGGGCAGCAATTCGGGCAAATCCTCAACCACGGGTAAACCGGCCAGATCCGAGAGGTTAATCCACTCAAGGCCACCTTCGTCAGAAGGTTTCAACTCTCCCCCATCATAAAACCCTTTGAAAATGAACAAGGCAATCCCGCGCTTCGAATCCACTTCCACCATGACCTGCCCCACGAGTCGCAACGTCACATCCGTGATCCCGGCCTCTTCCCGGAGTTCCCGATAAGCGGAAGTGAGGATATCCTCGCCCGCCTCGATATGCCCGCCGATGCCATTGTAGTGGCCTGCCCAGATCTTCTTATCCGGCGCGCCTTTCAACAGGAGAACCTCGCCCCTTGAATTGAAAATAAAGATCAGAGAACGGGGGATCACCTGAAAACGGTCTGCACTGAACCCTTGCTCGCTCACCGGCATTAATTATTTCTCCTTTGGTAAGAAAAAGCCCGTGAAGTTCCCTCCACGGGCTGCGACCGGACAGATTTAGGTCAGGAACATGGGCACGCCCAGGAAATCCTTGACTTTCGGTTTGTAATTCTCTTTGTCGTAGTAAGCCTCGACATCCACGACCTTCCTACCGGCCAAAACGGTCTCGATCGGGACGCTGGTGTACTTGCCGCCCTGCAGGGCAACCAGCCGGCCGTATTCGCCGCGTTGGATCAGCTGTATGGCCAGGTTGCCATAGGCCATGGCAACCATCCGATCGAGGGAATCGGGGGCGCCGGCGCGCATGACATAGCCGAACTTCTGATACATGATGTGCTGGCCGGTGATCTTCTTGATCTGTTCGGAAACCACTTCACCAATCCCGCCCAGCTTGCGATGACCAAAGGCATCCATCGGGCCGGTCTCGATGACCTCGCCGCCTTCGAAGGTCGCGCCTTCCGAAATGGTCAGAATCGCATAATTGGAGGGGTTGTTGCGTTTATCTTCCCACAGGAAATTCGCCAGTTTTTCCATGTTGAAGGGGACTTCGGAAATGATCGAACGATCGACATAAGACAGGAACGCGCTGATCAGACTGGTCTCACCGGAGTTCCGGCCGAAAAGCTCAAAAACGCCGATCCGCTCATGGGAGCCAACAGAGGTCCGCAGCTGGGTGATCGTATCCACCGACCGGGTCACGGCGGTGGAAAAACCGATGCAGTAGTCGGTGCCATTGACGTCATTGTCCATCGTCTTGGGGATGGCAACGATCGGAAAACCCTCCTTGTTCAGGCGGACGCTGTAGCTGAGGGTGTCGTCGCCGCCAATTGAAACCAGGGCATCGATTCCAAGATGGTCCAAAACCTGCAGGACATGGTCGGTGTAGTCCTTGGTGCCATTCTCATCAATGGGATGGCCCAAATCGCTCTCCTTCAGGAAACCGGGAATGTCATCGGGGCGGACTTTTTGGGGATTAGTCCGGGAAGTATGCAGGAAGGTGCCGCCATCGCGGTCAATCCGGCGAACATCGTTCCGCTCCAGATGCTGGATGTAATAATCATGCGTGGAAGGCTCATCCAAATCATACCAGAGCAGGCCGGCCCAGCCCCGCCGGATCCCAAAAACCTCATAATCGGCATCCAGAGCATTCAGGACAACTTCCTTCATTGCCGGGTTCAACCCAGGAACATCACCGCCACCCGTCAAAACGCCAATTCGTTTTTTCATTGACTCTTCTCCTTCAAAGAAATTTCACAATAATGGATTTTTGATGACAATTGTCTACACGCCCTAAATCGGGCACAAATTCCTCAAAGTATAGCATAAATTCAATCTGCTTCTCGGCAAAAAAGGGGGTCTATCCCTAATCAAAAGCCAAATGCGGGAGGTTTAAAGCCCACCAACGCACGGAGATCAAGGCCGCCATCGCCACGAGCGGCAGTCCAACCACCAAACCAGTCAAAGGATTGACTCTGGTGAAAGTCAGTGGAACTTCAGCAGTCAGCCAGGGCAGGCTCCCGGCCCCCAGCAGGATGAGCCATGAGAGCGTCCTCCCCACGATCCCCCATCGTTCAGACCAGAATCTGAACGCCAAAAACAAGGCTGGCAGGGTTAAATATAGCTGGTTGACCGGGTTTTCCGGTTGAAACAGGAAAGCCAGGTTCAGGATCGCAAAAAGCCGCCAGCCGACGACCGGCTCCCCTGAATTAAGAGAGGCAATCCAGACCACCAGCAAGTAGATTGCAAAACCAATATGCAGTCCTAGGGAAAGATACTGGGAAATTCCGGGCAGGATTTCTGAAAGCGCCATCAGAGGCGTATGGATCCAGTCCAGGTTGAAGTAATTATTCAGGATGGCGCCCAGCCACCCTGACGGCCAGGCAGGCAAAAGGATCAGAGAGACAATCCATAGGAACCCCAGGCCTGAAAAATAGGCGACCAGGATGGGCCAGCGCTGGTGAAAAACAACCCAAAGGACCAGCAATAATAAAATGAGGAAGGTGATCTGAACCGACCCAAAGGTCAGGGCCAGCAGGAAGCCCGCCAAAGTGTCTTTCCCGCTGAGAAGAGCATAAATGCCAAAGAGCAACAGAGCCAGCACAATCGGAGTTGTGCTGCCCATCAGGGCCATTTGCAGGCCTGGCAGCCAGGTCATCAGCAAAACGACCACAAGCACTTTTTCGGGAAGCGAGGTTTTCCACTTGGACAACTTCAGCATCAGGAAACCCATCCCCCCCAGGCTCACCAGCAGGAGGACAACCCAGATCGTCCGGGCGATCTCATAAGGCAGCAAACTCAGGGGCAGGCTGAACACCAGGTTCAGCACAGGCGCAGTGAATTCAGCCGCCTGGGGCATCTGTCCCTGGAAAACGGAGTTGGCAAGCGCTGATCTCGCAAGCTGAATGACCTGCTGATCGTAAGGGCTAACCCCTTCCAAAAGCCAGGCCCGCCCGGCCGCCCAGGGGATGACAAAATGGTCCTCATAAGGGACCTGCCGCATGACCCAATGGCCCAGAAATCCCAATCCCACGATCAGGATCAGGGCTAAAATAACAACCAGGTATTGAGAGAGGTAAGTTCTTCGATAACGAGTAGTTTTCATAAGTTTATCGAGAGGATTCTACCAGTCAGGCCATAACTGGTCAATTAAGAGAGTGGATTGAATGTGAGGTTCTGGATTTGTTAACCAAAAATAAATAACTATGACTTAAAATTTCAAAGTTGACCGCATCCAAAGTCATCATAACACAGGATGACTTCGTAAATTGTCCCGCGTGCTGTTCAGGGATGCGGGTTTTGATTTCCTTAATAACGCTATGCATTAGGGAGAACTTATGATCTCGGTTCAAAATTTGACGAAAGACTATGATACGCACCGCGCTATAGACCATTTGAACTTCACCGCCGAAAAGGGTGAAGTTCTCGGCTTTCTTGGGCCAAATGGCGCTGGTAAGACGACCACCATGCGGATCCTGACCGGCTTTATGTCCCCAACCTCTGGGACAGCGACCATTGACGGCCTTGATGTCATGGAGGACTCGCTCAAAGTCCGGCACAAAGTCGGCTACCTGCCGGAGACCGTCCCGCTTTATGAGGACATGCGGGTGTTCGACTACTTAAAATTTATGGGGCAGCTTCATAAAGTGCAGGAGATTGACGAACGAGTGGCTGAGGTCCTGATCCAGGTCGGGATGGATGACCGCTCCCAAAGCCTGATTAAGAACCTCTCCAAAGGGATGCGCCAGCGGGTGGGCCTCGGCCAGGCGCTCCTCCACCATCCCGATGTGCTGATCCTCGATGAGCCGACCATTGGCCTTGACCCCAAGCAGATCAAGGAGGTCAGGAACCTCATCAAGAGCATCGGCAAAGAGCGGACGGTGATGCTTTCCACCCACATCCTTTCCGAAGCCCAGCAAATCTGTGACCGGGTGATCATCATCAATAAGGGACGGATCGTCGCCGAGGACGCGCCGGAGAACCTTCAGGGTCGGGTCTCCGCCCTGCGGGTTGTTTATGTCCGGGTGAGTGAGAAAACGGACCAGGCCGCCACGGCCCTCCGGGAACTGCCGGGCGTTCTCAGCGTGAAGGTTCTGGAAACAGGCCGGATCGAGGTTGAAAACGTCCGCGAAAGCGATGTCCGCCCTGGCATCGCCCGGAAGCTGGTCGAAAGCGGTTATGACCTGCTGGAACTCACGCCCGAATCGGTCAATTTGGAGGATATCTTCCTGAAATTGACCCGGGAAGCGTCCAGCGAGAATCCGCCTTTGGAACCTGAACCCAATGATTCGCAGGAAAGCGAGGCGTGATCATGCGAAATATATGGACAATTGCAAAAAAAGAATATGCTGGCTTATTCTACAGCCCAATCGCTTATGTGGTCGGCGTTGTCGTTTTTTTAGTGATGGGCATCTTTTTCAGCTACGACCTGAATGCCGCCATCACCTACCAGTACACGCCCGATTTTACCTATGAACTGGACATCCTGATCTTCCCCCTGATCTTCCTGGCCATCCCCATCCTGACCATGAAGACCTTCTCCGAAGAAAACAAATCCGGCACCCTGGAACTGCTGCTTACGGCGCCGGTCAAGGACCACGAGCTGGTGATCGGCAAATGGCTGGGGACTTTCCTCTTCTTCCTCTCCCTGATCCTGCTGACCTGGTTCTACCCCTTGGTCCTGAACTTCATCATTGACCCGGGCATTGACCAACCCAAAAATCTCGCCAATTACCTCGGGGTGACTCTGATGGCTTCATCGATGACAGCCATTGGCATTTATATCTCCTCCCTGTTCAAAAATACCATTGCCGCCCTGATGGCTTCACTGGGTACGCTGCTGGTGTTTTGGTTGATCTCCGCCCCAGCCCAATTCTTTCCCGGTACCGTGGCGGCGGACGTCTTCACCAATCTTAGTCTCACACAACATTATTACAACAGCTTCCGGGCAGGGATGATTGACCTTCTGGATGTCTCCTATTATGTCAGCCTGACCGTCCTGGCATTGTTCCTCGGCACCCGTTCTATTGAATCAAAAAGGTGGCGCTAAATGGTTAAGAAATTCCAAAAATATGCACCAGCCGGCCTGGTCATTGGACTGGTCGCGGCAGCCGCGGCGTTGATCCTCCGAATTTCCACAGGACAACTCACCCTGACGGCCAAAATCCTGATCGGCGTAGCCATCCTCGGCATGATCCTCTTTGTGGCCCTCGACCCTCAATCCATTCTCGATTCCTTCAAAGGGCGCCGGGCCAGATACAGCAGCAATGCGACGATCCTGACCCTGGCCGTGATCGGCATCCTGGTCATTGTGAACCTGTTCATCTATAACAACAATGTTTCCTGGGACCTGACGGAGGACAAGGTCAACACCCTCCGCACGGAAAGTCTGGAGATCCTCCAGAATCTCGAAGTTCCCGTTTATGCCCAGGCTTTTTACAGCTCCAGCACGAGCACGGACAGCGCAGACGCTCTGCTGAGCAATTTCAAGCGCAATTCGAACGGCATGTTCGAGTATGAATTCATTGATCCCTATCAAAACCCGGTCATCGCCAACCAGGCCGGGATCACCCGAGACCAGACGGTTGTCCTCACCTCAGGCGACCAGAGCGAACAGCTCAGTTACCTCAGCGAAGAAAACCTGTTGAACGGCATTGTCAAACTGCAAAACCCAGAAACCACAGTGGTCTACGTTCTGACAGGGCACGGTGAAGACAACTTCTTCGAGTCCAGCGACTTCTCAATGATCAACCTCCGAGAGGCCCTGGAGGCCAAGAATTATGCTATCGAAACGCTGAACCTGGTCTCCTCGCCCGTCATCCCTGAAGACGCTCAGGCGATCATCATCGCCGCCCCGCAGATCCTTCTGGATGAATCGGAAGTTGAGTTGATTGGAGAATATTTGGATCAGGGCGGCGCCCTCGTCCTGTTTTCCGAGCCGCCCTTCCTGACCCAGGTGGACACGGCTGAAACCGACCCTCTATGGGAATACCTGCAGACAAATTGGGGCCTTGTGATGTCCAACAATCTGGTGATCGACCTATCCATTGACCCGGTGGAACTGGCTGTCGCGGATCAGTACGCCGAGCATGCCATCACCGATGCGGTGCAGGGGTATATCACCTTCTACCCAACCGCCCACTCCGTAGACTTTGAAACTGTCACGGGCGTCAGCGCGAACGACCTCATTATGACTTCCAGCCAATCCTGGGCGGAAACGGATGTCAATGCCATCATGGATGGTCAGGTGTCCCCTGAGGAGGCCGATACCATGGGGCCGATCAACCTGGCGACCGCTTTCGAGAATGTGTCAACCGGTGCGCGGGTGGTTGTCGTCGGCGACTCGGATTTCGCCTCCGACTCCTACATTCAAGCCTACGGCAACCGCGATCTGGCTGTCAGCATCGTCGATTGGGCCTCGTCCAATGAGAACCTGATCAGCCTCACGCCGGCTGAGTCCACAAGCCGGGTGCTGGTTGCACCAACCAAAGGGATCCAACTGGCGATCATCCTGGGTGGACTGGTGGGTTTACCCCTCTTGATCGCGGCCATTGGCATCATCGTTGGCATCCGCAGAAAACGGACAGGCTAAAACATCATGAAGAAAACAACTTGGTTTGCCCTGGGAGCCTTTGTGCTGCTCCTGATCGGCTTCCTGATCTCACAAAGCATTGAACCGGCGCCGGTCGAAACACCAGCCCCGACCGAACAACCTGCGCTGCAGGAATTGGATGACCAGAATATGGTCCAAATCATCTATGCCGACATGACTGGCGTGACCATCGAACTTGACAAAGTCGAAGCATTGACCTGGACCTCCCCCACAGATCCGGAGGCCCAGGTGACCGCGGGTAACATTGAGGAGCTGCTGGCTTATTTATCCGGGTTGAGCATCATCAGCACGCTGCCGGCGGATACCGCCCTCGAAGATGTGGGTCTAGATACCCCGGCCTATTCAATCACTTTTGTCTTTGACGATAAATCCACATATAAAATTGAAGTGGGCGAACCGACAGCCATGAGCGATGGATATTACGCCAGGGTAGATGATAGCGAAATCTTTGTATTGCCGACTTCCGCCATGGAATATATACCCACCCTGATGTACACCATCGTGACCCCGCCCACAGCCACCCCAGACCCGGAGGCCACGTCAACGCTGACGCCTACCCCATAAATTCGTGACGAATGTCCTGATTTAATGGGAGATTTCTGCGCAAGTTGTTGATTTTTTCTTTAAAAAAGAGTATTCTCAAATCTACGATACTGACAAACTCCATGTAATAGCACAGAATTGCCTATTGCATCCAATTAGGGCTGTTTCAACCCGCAGGCTCTTAATTTTAGAAGGATCCCATGGGTACAAAGACTCAGAATACCTCCAAAACCAACGGCGGTCGGAAATATTCTCCCATCGCCCGCTTAATTCAACTCGGCCGAAAGAAGTCATTTGTCACAATAAACGATATTCTTGAATTCTTCCCGGATGCTGAACAGGACGTTGAGCAGCTTGAGGAAGCTTTTTCTGCCTTAATCAGCGCTGGAATTCCTTATATTGAGGATGCAGACCTGCTTGTTGACCCTTCGGATGAGGATTTGAAGAGGGAAGCGCAGGAGGGCAAAGAGAAAGAAGAAGAAGAACAAAAACCTGCGGACGACTTGGCGAATATTGATACCGACGATACCATTGGCCTCTACCTGAAAGAGGTCAGCCGGGTCCCACTGCTGACGGCGACCGAAGAGGTCGAACTGGCCCAGCGGATCGAAAGCGGCCGGATGGCGCGGGAAGAATTGGCCCGCGGCAACGTATCCAACCGCCGGCGGATCGAGCTGCGCCGCCTGATCGAAGACGGCTGGTCAGCCAGAGAACACCTCATCACGGCCAATTCCCGCTTGGTCATCTCCGTTGCCAAAAAATACATGGGCCGCGGCGTCCCCTTCCTGGACCTGATCCAGGAGGGCAATATCGGCCTCATCCGGGCAACCAAAAAATTTGAATACCGCCGCGGGCACAAATTCAGCACCTACGCGACCTGGTGGATCCGCCAGGCGGTCACCCGGGCGATTGCAGACCAGGGCCGCACGATCCGGGTTCCCGTCCACATGGGCGACCAGATCAACAAACTCCTCCGCATCCAGCATCAATTGACCCAGCGTCTTGGGCGCGAACCCACCGTGGAAGAACTCGCCGAAACGCTGGAAGTACCGCCCAAAAAGGTCGAGAACATGATCCAGGTGGCCCGGCGGCCGCTCTCATTGGAAACGCCAACGGACGATGAGGAGGATTCGATGCTGGGCGACTTCATCGAAGACGAGGAAGCGCCCCCACCCGATGACACCGCGACCTACAACCTGCTCAAGGAACATCTGGGCACCGTCCTCGATTCGCTCCCGCCCCGCGAAGTCCGCATCCTCCAGCTGCGGTATGGCTTGCTGGACGGCCAGGCCTACACCCTGGAAGAAGTCGGACGCAAAATGGGCGTCACCCGTGAACGGGTCCGTCAGATTGAAGCCCAAGCTCTCAGTCGGCTGCGCCACCCCTCCATTAAGAGGCGGCTGCGGGACTATCTGGGTGAATAATTAATCGCAATTTAAACGATATCCACCGCCTCTGATGCTCAGAGGCGGTTTTTCTTACCCTTATCTTGACCCGAACCCTTTTCCAGCGTATTATTGGTTCTAAGCAGGAGGGGACGGATACTCAAATTCGTGGGCAAAATGGACGAAAAAAATGGACGATGACTTGAATAACGCATCCAGGGAAAAACAACCAGGCAATGATCCCGGCGGGAGGAAACGGATTGAGAGCATTCCGCTTTGGCTGCAAGGCATCTCTGAAAACAATTCTGAAAACAATGCGGAATCTGAAAAATCGGCGGATGGGGAATGGCTGAAAGAACAAACTTTCGTTTCCGCCGAAGAAACCGGTCCCATATCCATTGAAATCACCGACCAGTTCCCCGCCGCAGAAGAAGAAATTCAAGACCATGGGGAGCCATCAATCCCCGAGGACAAGACTGAAATTCAAAAAAATCTGACAAACTGGTTTAAAGAAGATGAGCCGGTCGAAATGAACGAAGAAGAACTAGAGGAAATAGAAGAAGAAACAGAAGAAGAAATAGCGGAAGAGGTTGCGTCATGGGCAGCCCCCCTCCCAGATGAACCCGGGGTTGAGGAAATCTCCGAAGAGGCGGCTGTTGAGGCGACTGAGGATGAAGAACTACCTCCCGTTCTGCCAGCAGCGGAGATCACGCCCGAAATGGCATTGGACCAAAGCTCCCAGGAACTCGAAACATCTGAATGGGGTGAGAACGGAGCAGACCCTCTGCAAGATGAAATCCTGCTTGAGACGGAAGATATCCCAGCTTGGCTGAGGGACATGATCGCGGCGGATGAAAAACAGCAACGCAAGGCGCAGGAACGGGAACAGCGGCTCGCCGCGCTTTCGGATGAACCCACCCAGCCCGTCGCCGTTCAAAGTGAACCGGATCTTCAGGAGCAGGCACCTGACCAAGCTGGCGAATCGCTGGAAGGAATATTTGAGGAAACGCAAGTCCCAGTGGAAGAAATCAATGGCGAGTCCGATAATCAGGCCGCCCCGCCCGAATTTAAACGCTCGGCTGTGCTGCCCACGGCCAATTGGAGCCGGATCGCCGGAACGGCCAACGAAGCTGAGACCGCCCAGCCAGCCGAGCCGGATGATACCAGCGCCGATTTTGAAGAATCCGGGTTCCAGCCCATCCAATTTGACCCCCTCGCAATGGAAAACGAGGCCAGTCAGGATGGTCTCGACTTGGCGGAAGTTGAAGAAATTGAAGAGCGCCAGGATGCGGTCCACGCCCTCCTCTCCTCAGACCAGAGCGGTGAGGCTCCCGAAGAAGAAGCCAACGAAGATGCGTTGGCAGGGGAAGAAGCCTTCCAGCCCAAGGATTGGGGACAATCCGTCCCTTCGGAGGACCGTGAGACCACCCTTCCAGTCCACACTTTCTCGGCAACGGAGATTGCTTTGGAGGGATCCGAACCGGATTCCCTGCCCCTGGAAATGATCAACGGGGTGCCAGCGTCCTTGTTTCAAGCTAAGCAGATTCTGGAACAGGGCGAAATCCTCCCAGCCCTGAACGTCATCAAACCATACATCAGCCAATCAGAATATCTTGATGAGATCAGGGAATGGCTGCTTTCGGCGGACAAGAAAATCGAAAAGAACAGGGCCAGCCTCTGGGAAGCGCTTGGCGATATCTCCTCGCACCAGGGCGATTTTACGGCCGCCCTCTCATCCTATGCGAAGGCCATTGAATTATTAGAGTTATCAAGGAATAAACCATTATGAAGTGGGTCAAAGTTTATACGACAGCCGGCGACCTCGAGGCTGAATTTATTAAAGGTTTTCTGCATGGACAGGGCATTGAAGCCGTCATCTCCCAGGAGAGCATCGCCCGCACCCTGGGGCTGACCGCCGGACGGCTTGGTGAGGTCAAAATCCTCGTGCCGGAAGATCAGGCAGAAGAAGCAACCAAACTCCTGCAGGCGATGGAGGCCGGCGACTTTGAGGATACCGAGCTTCCGAAGGATTCTGAAGAAGAACTTTGATCCAGACCGCATGCGCAAGTTGGAAATTTCATTTGAAACCCTAACACTTGTCAAAACCCATGTCAAAACCCAACTGTCAAGGCAAAGTTAAAATGTCCTAATGTCAAAACCCAACTTGTCAAGCCCCGAACTTTCGAGTATACTTCTCTGCTGTGTTGCGCCAAGCTGGACGCGGCACAGCAAAGAAGCCAAAATTCAATAGGTTTCTTTCCACTGCCCAGCTATCCACGATAGCGAAGGGCAGCAAACCCGAGGAAAGGAGATTCCAAATGCGACAATATGAATTAATTTTCATCGTCCAACCCGACCTGGACGAGGAAACCACGCAGGGTATCGTTGAACGCGTGAACAACCTCATCACAGACAATGGCGGTAAGGTCCTCAAGACTGATCTTTGGGGCACCAAATCCCTTGCCTATGAAATCCAGAAATTCCGGGATGGATACTATGTTTTCATGGAAGTTGAAATGGAACCGGAATACGGTTCTCAGCTGACTCAAACATTGCGCTACATTGAACCCATCATTCGGCACATCATTGTCAAAAAGGACGACTAAGTCGGGCCTGAGATGAGAAAGTGAGGGCCGCATGGCCCGCTGTCTGAACAAGGTCATGATCATTGGGTATCTCGGAAGAGATCCCGAACTGCGGTTCACTCCCACCGGCAAGTCCGTTTCCAGTTTCTCGGTTGCCTGCAACCGGTCCTGGAAAGCCAAAGACGGTGAACGAAAGACAGAGACAGACTGGTTCAACGTTGTGGCCTGGGGAGATTTGGCAGAGATCGCAAAGCAATATTTGTCCAAAGGCAGCATGGTTTATATTGAAGGGCGCCTGCAGATCCGTGATTGGACGGATAGCAATGGAAACCCGCAGAAATCGGTGGAAATTGTCGCCCGGGACATCATGCTGATGGATAGTAAGAGTCAAAATTTAGATAAGGATTTGGAAGACGAAGAAGAATTTCCCTTCTAAGCTTCCAAACATCAAGAGGAGTTCAAAATGAGTGATTATAGAAATCGAGGAAACCGTTTTTACTCGCGTTCTAAAGTTTGCCAATTTTGCACCGATAAAGATCTGGTGATTGACTATAAGAACACCGATCTTCTTCGTCGCTATGTTGACGAAACCGGTAAAATTCGGCCCCGACGCCAAACCGGCGCCTGCGCCAAGCATCAACGCGCCGTCGCCAAAGCCATTAAGAATGCCCGGCACATCGCTTTGCTGCCCTTCACCGGCGACTAATCGGTGCCCATTAACTAGATAGGTCGACATCCATGGCAAACGAAAACCAAAGCAATAAAACCGTTACCAAAAAACACCTGGCCCGGAAACAGCGAGAGGAACAACAGACCAGGACGATCCTGATTGTCACAATCGTTATCGCAGTGGCTGTTGTCGGTCTGGTGGCTTATGGTCTGATTGACAACTATATCGTTCGACCAAATCATCCCATCGCCAAGGTTGGTGACCAGGTCATCAAGGCGGACGAATTCGAAGCGCGGGTCAAATACACCCGCGTTCAACTGCTTGAACAAGCCTATCAGTACTATCAGTACTACACCATCTACGGCGATATGGGTTCCAGTTTCTACAGCTATGCGGTGAGCCTCGCGGAACAGCTTAAACAAAGCGAGGTTGAAACGCTGGGCCGCCAGGTTCTGGATGACATGATCAATGACATCCTCATCCGGGAGGAGGCGGCCGCCCGGGGAATCACCGTCAGCGACGCAGAAGTGGATGCCGCCCTGCAGGAAGCCTTCGGCTTCTACCCGGATGGCACCCCCACCCCCGCGAACACCGCAACCGCCCAGGCCACACCGACTTATTCCAAGACGGAACTGGCCATTGTCCCACCAACCAGCACGCCGACCAAGACTTCGGAGCCAACCGCGACCCCGGACATGACAGCCACGCCTTCTGAAGACGTTGCCACGGAAGAAGCGGAAGCGACAGCCGCCGCAACGGGTGAGACAGCGGAAGACGCTACCACCCCAGAAGCCTCCCCCACAATCACCCTGACCCCGACCATTACGCCCACCCCAACGACCTATACAACTGAGGTCTACGGTCAAAACCTGACGGATTTCAACGATCTCTACAAGGATTACGGCTATTCCGTCGATCAGCTCTGGGAGGTCTATAAGACCAATCTCCTGGCTGAAAAGCTCCAGGAAGAGATCACCAAGGACATGGTCCCGGTTGAGGAACAGGTTTGGGCTCGCCATATCCTGGTTGAGACCGAAGAGGAAGCACAGAATGTGCTCGCCCTGCTGAATGAGGGCGAAGATTGGAACGCTCTGGCGGCTGAATATTCCACCGATGAGACCAACAAAGACAACGGCGGAGACCTGGGCTGGTTCAATGCAACCACAATGGTCGCAGCCTTCTCGGATGCAGCTTTTGCCCTGGAAGAACCCGGACAGATCAGCGACCCCGTCCAGACCGACTTTGGCTGGCATATCATCCAATTGGTCGGAAAGCGCGAAGCCCAAATGACGGAGACAGACTTCCAACAGGCAAAAGCCGCAGCCTTTTCGGACTGGCTGGCGGAGCACCGGGACGCCCGGGAAGATATCGTGATCTCCGAGGACTGGGCAAAATACGTGCCTTCCTCCCCGGCCTTGAACAGCACGCTGAAAACCGCACTGGGGATCATCGAGTAGAACCCACAAGACTTAACAGAAAAGAAGCGCTGTACTGGCGCTTCTTTTTGATTCACAAAGGGGTTATTTCAGATAAACTTCATCGACCTCTTCCAGCTTGAGGCTGATCATCTGGCTGGTGGACTCGCGGCCCATCGTCACGCCATAGATCACGTCTGCGGCCTGAACAGTGTTCCTGTTGTGCGTGATGATCACGAACTGGGTTTTATTGGAGAGTTCCCGCAGCAAATCAATGAAACGGCCAACGTTGGATTCATCCAGCATGGCATCCACCTCGTCCAGCACGCAAAACGGTGTGGGAGAGACTTTCAGGAGGGCAAAAACCAGAGCCACGGCCGTCAGGCTGCGCTCGCCGCCGGAAAGCAGCGCCAGGACCTGCTGGCGTCTGCCCGGCAGCCGGGCCTCAATATCCACGCCGCCTTCCACCGGATTCTCCTCGTCGGAAAAGACCAGTCTGGCCTCGCCGCCGTTGAAAAGGCGGGTGAAGAAAATTGAGAATTCCTGGTTGACCGCTTTGAAGGTCCGGATAAAGTCGCGCTCCATCAGCGCGTCCAGTTCCTCGATCACTTTGCGCAGGTCCTCACTCGCTTCTTCGAGATCCGCAATCTGCTGCGTCATGAACTCATGGCGCTCTTTCACTTCGAGGTATTCCTGCTGGGCTTCGGGGTTGATAGGCCCGATCCGCCGGATCTGCGCTTTGAGCTGTTTGATATCGCCTTCCAGATTAGCCGGGATTTCCTTGACCACGGGCAGGTTCTCAATCGTGCCGTCCTCAAAAGGCAGCGGGTTCGGGCCGTCCATCCGCTTTTCATAGTCATAGGCGACCAGACCGAAATCGTCTTCGATCTTTTGGATCAGGTTTTCCAGCTGGTCGTTGCGCCGATCCAGCTCCAGCTGCAGCTGAGTGTATTGCCGCTCGGCGATGATGACTTTCTTGTGAGACTGGTCTTCCAGCCGCTGCAATTCCACAAGAGACTTCTCGACCGCTTTTTGAGATTGGGTCAACGGGTCGATCTGATTCTTCTCAATCTCATTGATCTTGCCAGAGACTTGATCGATTGCAGCCTTGAGGATGACCTCCTGCTCCTGAATCTCTTTCAGGCCGGTCTGGAGCGCAGTGATCCGCTCCTGATAGAGCGTCAGGCGCTTCCTGGCATCGTCAATCCGGTTTTGATGGTCATCCGCTCGCTGCCTGGCCGTTTTGAGAGCGTTTTTGGCCACGATCTGGTGCGTCTGCCATTGGTTGAGTTCCTGCTGGATCTCAAAAAGCGGCACAGCATTGACCTTTTCCTGATAGGCCTGTTCGGCAGTCACCAATTCTGAAACCTGCACTTCCAGGTCTTCGCATTTTTGCTGATACTGGGCAATCTGCGCTTTGTTGTCGGACTCGTTGCGGTCCAGCTCGGTCAGCCGGTTGGTATGCCAGGAGAGCTGCTCTTCGTAACGGGCAAGCTCGTCAAGAATCTTCTGCCTCGCCTGATAAGCGGCCTTTTGGACGCCTTCCGCCTGCTGCAGGGTTTGGCCCAGCTGCTGATATTGCGCCCGGTTTTCCTCGATCTCCGAATTAACCTTCGCAACCGCTTTGGTCTGGGCCGTGATCTTTTGTTGAACAGCCTGGATCTCCGCTTCCAATTCACCCTTTTGACGGGTGCGGCCCATCCGCTTGGCGGAGGCGCCCTGCCCGGAAGTGATGATCCCATTGGCATGGAAGACCAAACCATTCAACGTCACAGCCTTCTGGCCGCTCCTGAGGCCCGGCAGGACCTTCTGAGCCGCTGCCCGGTCTTCAACGACAACGATTTGGGATAAGATCGATTTAGAGAAGGCCTGATAAGCTTCATCCACCTGGATCAGGTCACTGGCCAACCCCAAAACACCCGGCAGGTTCAAGCTGGACCGGGCAGGCGGTTGAATATCTGAACTGACCTCAGCGATCAGAGCCACCCGGTCCTTTTCTTCCGATTCCAGATAGCCGACAATCAAATCTTTGGCGTTGGAAGGGACGACCAGGAGGTCCGCCAGTTCACCCAGCGCCGCGCTGAGGGCTTTTTCATATTTGGCGTCAACCACCAAGTGCTGAGATAAAGGCTCGATCCCCTTGGGCAGACGTCCCTGGCGGGAGTCCTCCAGGATCGCCTTGGACCCCTCGGAATAACCGCTCAGGGCCGCTTCTGCCTGCTGGAGCACATCAAACTGGGCTTGCAGCTTTGCCAGCCCAGCTTCCAGGGCGCTCAATTTCCCAGCTTCCTTTTGCCGCTGCTGCTCCATTGCATCCAGTTGGGCGCGGGTGGCTTTCAGGTTTTCATTCTGCTGGTTGAGGTTCTCTTCCGCAAGCCGGTAGGTCTCATCGGCGGTTTCCGCCTGGCCTTTCAGTTCCGCCAAGTCGGCCTGGAGCGCGCTGATCGCTGCCCCGGCCTTGCTGCGCTCATCAGCCTGAGTGCGCAGGCGGTTGTGAAGTTCTTCCAGGCGGGCGTGTAATTGCAGGTTTTCGGTTTCCAGCTTGATCCGCTTCCGGCGTATTTCGGCCAGCTGCGCTTCTTCAGCCTGTTTTTGACGGGTGATTTCTGCCAGCTTGGTTTCCGCCTGATTGACTTCGTCCAAAGCCGCGTTGTATTCGTCCGTGCGCTGTTGGATCTCTTCTGAAAAGCCCACTTCCTGAGATTGAAGCCCCTGCAAAGATTCTTCCAAGTTCGCCAGGTCGATATCCAGATCCTGTTTTTGCTGATTGTAGGACCTCCGGCGTTCTTCGAGGATCGCGAGGTCCCGGGAGGCCTTTTCAAACTCGCGATGCAACTCAGAGAGTTCCACATGGGAGAATTCGAGGGCATGCCGCTTTTCCTGCAAAATCTTCCGCGAATCTTCAACCTTCTGGCTGACCTCCGCATGGTCGCGGCGCATCGCGCTCAATTGCTGTTCATGGTCCTTGTAGGCCTTGCGGGCGTTCTGCAGATCTTCCTGCTTCTGATGCCAATGATAGCCATACCATTCCCGCAGCAAGACCTGGAGGTCCGCTCTCAGGCTCTGATATTCATTGAACCGGACCGCCTGTCTTTCCAGGCTCCGCAGCCGAGGTTTGATCTCAGTCATGATGTCCCGCACCCGATCCAAATTCTTGCGGGTATTCTCAAGCCGTTTGAGCGATTCCGCCTTTCGCGCCTGGTAAAGACCGATCCCGGCGGCCTCCTCAAAGAGCTTGCGCCGTTCATCGGGCTTTAGCGCCAGCGCAACATCCACCAGGCCCTGACCGATGATCGTGTAGGACATCTCGGCCATGCCGGTTTGCGCCAGCAGTTCATTGATGTCCTTGAGCCGGACTCTTTGATTATTGAGCAAATATTCATTTTGGCCGTCGCGATACGCCCGCCGGGTCAGAGATACTTCCGCGTAATCAATGGGCAGCCACCCATCCTCATTGTTGAAATTGATGGTGATGGAAGCCATCCCTGCCCGCGGCTTGTGCTGTGAGCCGGAGAAGATCATGTCTTCTGTTTTCTTTGCTCTCAAGAGGGAATAGGATTGTTCGCCCAAGACCCAGCGAATGGAATCCGCGATATTAGATTTCCCGGAGCCATTCGGCCCGACAATCGCCGTGATCTGACCCGGGAATTCGAGTCGCGTACTGGTTGCAAATGTTTTAAAGCCCTGCAATTCCAGGGAATTTAAGCGTTTGGCCATAGATTTATCGTCGCTCCAAAACCCCTAATTTGATCAGAGCTTCTTTGGCGGCGGCTTTTTCTGCGGATTGCTTGCTCGTGCCGGTTCCCCGGCCATAGGGGGTCTTGCCGATTCGGACTTCCATTTCAAACAACTTGGCGTGGTCCGGGCCGCTTTCCTCCACCAAAACATAGCGCGGTGAGGAATACCCATTCCCCTGCGCCCATTCCTGGAAACGGCTCTTGGTGTCATCATCCATATGGTTTTGGAAGATCTCATCAACGACCCGGATCAACAAGGGGACCATGAACGCATCAACAGCCCTGATCCCGCCCTCCAAATAAAGCGCACCGATGAGAGCTTCAAAAGCATCACAAAGCAAGGTGTTCCGCTCCCGTCCGCCCGCCTGGATCTCGCCATGCCCCAAACGGAGGGCTTGTCCCAGGTCAATCATCTTGGCAAATTCAGCCAATTGGTCCGTATGGACCAGCGCGGCGCGGAGCCTGGTCAGATCGCCTTCCGGTTTCTCCGGGTAATGGTTGTAGAGCCAGTCGGCAACGATGAAGTCGAGGACGGCATCTCCCAAAAACTCCAGCCGCTCATTATCCTCAATGGCATCCTTGTTCTCATTGAGATAAGAGCGATGCGTCAAGGCTCGGGAGAGTAAGAAATAATCTTTGAAGGGTAAATTGAGACGTTGAGCTAAATGTTCCGGTGCTTCGGACGTAAAAACATCAGTCATAATTCTGGATTCCATCTCCAGAACTGTCGATGCGCCAGCCATCTCTTAAAATGGCTTGCGCATCAACAGTTCAAACTATTGAACTATTAATAACTGCCTGATTAAAATTGTAACCGAAAATACTAAAATCGTAAAATAATTTTACTCGATTGGGGATGCAGCGCATCTAACAGGGTATAATACCTCTCAGGTAATTATTTATGTCAATCATCCATACTGCTGGGTCTGATTACGAAGTACGGACAGAAGTCTATGAAGGTCCTCTGGACCTCCTCTTGGATTTAATCGTCAAGTCCGAACTGGATATCACCCGCCTGGCGCTGGCAGCCGTGACGGACCAATACCTGGCGCATCTGGAAGCGATCCAGCAGAATTCCGCGGTTGAGGTCTCTGGCTTCCTGGTGATCGCCGCCAAACTGATCCAGATCAAATCGGAAGCACTGCTCCCCCGCCCGCCGGAACGTGAAGAGGGCGAAGAAGACCCCGCAGAGAGCCTCGCCCGGCAGCTCAAAATCTACCGGGCAGTCAAAACGACTGCAAAATGGCTGAAGAACCGTGAAGACCAGGGCCTGCAAACCTATATCCGCCTCGCCCCGCCCCCGGTCATCGAAGAGGAACTGGATCTGACCGGCGTGACCGTTGAAAACCTGGTCGAGCTGCTCCAGGCCCTCTACCGTTTTCAGGAAGAAGCCGCGTCGATCACGTCGGTCGTCACGATCCCAAAAGTCACGATCAAGAACAAGATCAGGGAACTGCTGGACAAATTGCAGCAGAAGCAGTCTTTTTCTTATCGCAGCATGCTGCCGGACCAATATGACCGGGTTGAAGCCATTGTCCTCTTCCTGGCGATTCTGGAAATGGTCAAGCAAAGCTATGCAACGGCTGAACAGGCCGAGCTTTTTGCCGATATCTATGTCTCGGCTTCCGACAAAACCTTTGACAATGAAGAGATTGTCTTGGCATTGGAAGACTAAATCCGTTATAATTAACATTAAATTGGAACGGAAAAAATTCAGTCACAATCATCATCGAGCGTTTTAAAATTATGGAAGAAAAAACAGATCTGGTCGAAGAAATTCCGATGCTTCCGAAGCAAACCTCTGAATCCCCAGAGCCTGCACCTGAAAGCAAGACAAAGTACTACATCATCGGCGGAATCGTCATCCTGGTCGTCCTGGCTTTGGTCGTTCTGGCAACAATTTTCCTCGCGAAACCAGCCAATAGTCAGACCACCGAACAAATTCGCGATATCGTCATCATCTTCATGGCGCTTGTCAGTCTGGTGATCGGCGTAGCCCTGGTGATCCTCATCATCCAGCTTTCCACGTTGATCAATCTACTTCAGAATGAGATCCGGCCAATCATAAATTCCACCAGCGAGACCGTTAACACGCTCAAGGGAACGGCTCAATTTGTCAGTGAAAACCTTTCTGAACCAGTCATCAAGATCAATCAACTGATGGCGATGATCAAGCAATTATTCAGCTTACGCAAGCGTTAAAACAAAAAGGTCGTTGAGCAGAGTAAATAAAAATTAAACCAGATAGTGATAAAGGAGCAAAAAAATGTCAGAAAAGAGTGATTTTGGTGCATTCTTAATCGGTTTCCTTGTGGGTGGTCTAACAGGCGCAGCAGTATCTCTCCTGTTTGCTCCCCAATCGGGCGAAGAAACCCGTGCATTGATCCGCGATAAAGCCATTGATATCCGCGATCAGGCTTCGGAAACTGTGGAAGAGGCCCGCCTGCAGGCAGAAAAAGCCTGGGAGGAAGCCAAGAAAAAGACCGAAGAATGGTCCCAGGTAGCCAAGGAAAAAACGGATGAACTGATCGTTAAAGGCGAGCAGGTCATTGAGGGTGGACGTACCATCGTTGCTGAAACCATCAACCCCAAAGATAAGGCCGCTGAATAACCTTCTACCGAAGAATGACAGAGGCTGGTCGGTTAATGACCAGCCTTTTTTGTTGCCTCAAAAGCGGCCGGGACCGCATCCAGGATATCCAGCGCTGTGACGCTTTGAGGACCGCCGAGCCGCTGATGGCAAATTCGCCCGGCCTGACCATGCAGCCAGACGCCCAGGAGGGCTGCCTGGCCCTGCGCCAAGCCTTGCGCCAGCAAACCACAAATGATCCCCGTAAGAACATCGCCGGAACCAGCCGTGCCCAGGGCGGAATCGCTGACAGGATTGACAAAGAGCCTCCCATCCGGCAATGCAATCACAGTCAGCGCCCCTTTCAGGGCCAAGACAACGCCCCACTTTTGGGCAAATTGCTGCGCAATTTCCCAGCGCTGACTTTGGACCTCCGCTGTTGACAGCCCCGTCAGGATGGCCATCTCCCCTGGGTGCGGCGTCAGGATGGCATGAGCGGGTACTTTCTCCCACCAATTGGGGACCCTGCTCAATAGTTTCAAGCCATCAGCGTCAATGACCGTTGGCAGGTTGGGGGGAATGAGTGGCAGCAAAGCCTCCAAAAACGCCTGGTTTTCATCCTGAAGTCCCCAGCCGGGGCCGAGCACAAGGGATTGAACCTTGCTCAGAGCGGATTCAAGCTGCCCCGCGCCCAAGCGATCGTAACCCCCGCCTTTTTCAGGCAACAGGGTCCAGATCGCTTCGATCAGTCGGCCGGAAAGCCCCCGCTGCACCTCCGGCAGGGTTGCAATCTGGACCAGTCCGCATCCCGCCAGATAAGCCGCCTTCCCGGAAAGGTAAGCCGCGCCGGTATAGGGCCGGGACCCCGCGACGACCAGCGCGGTTCCAAAGGTCCCTTTGTGCCCCGTCTCGGGCCGCTCGGGAAGGATACCCGCCGCCATTTGCTGGTCCATCATTTCAGGCAGGGCTTCCGCCTGGCCGCCTTGGATGACGCCCATGCCAAGATCGACCCGGTGGATCTCTCCCGCCAGGGCATTGGCAGGAGGCTTCAGAAGCCCCTGTTTGACCGTGGCCATGGTTAGGGTATGAGAAGCCGGTAAACACAGCGGAGAAGCCTCCCCGGTGTCGCAGTCCACCCCTGAGGGGCAATCCACCGCAATGACCTGAAGCCCAGGCTGTTGCTGGACGCAGGATTGGATTTCCGCCATGACCTGGGCCAGCGCGCCCCGCAGCGGGAGGTGGAAACCGGTTCCCAGCATGCCATCCAGGATGACCGTACCTTTATCAAGGCAGGCCTGAAAATAAGCCAGGGGCTGCCCTGCTGAGAGGTCGATGACCACCCCACCCTGCGCTGAATAGTCTTCAATCAGTGTGTCTGCTTCTCGGGGCCGAACCAGGAAGGCGCCGGTCCTCAGACCTCGCTCTGACAACCTCGTCAGAGCAATCAAAGTATCGCCGCCGTTATTCCCGGAACCCACCAATCCGACCACGCCGCGCCGGCAATCCAGATGAGTCAGCACCCACTCGGCGACGCCGCTCCCGGCATGGTCCATCATTGTTTCATAAGCGATTCCAGCGCGGTTTGCCGTCTGCTCGATTGCTCTCATTTGCTCAACAGACACAATTTTCATGTTAATAACCCTTCTGTTCAGTCATCAAAATAATTATACGTGCTATCTCATTTTGCTTGACTTTTAAATCCCGATGTGATAATATAACTGTCGCTCGGGGGCGTGGTGTAGTGGTTTAACATGCGGCCCTGTCAAGGCCGAGATCGCGGGTTCAAATCCCGTCGCTCCCGCTAAAAGTGCGAGCTAATCCTCGCACTTT
>WOYY01000016.1 GCA_011620555.1 Anaerolineaceae bacterium
TTCTCATTTTTACCCGTAAAAGCGCCATTTTTGAAGAGGGGTGGGAAACTCAGGTATTAAGCTCAATTCTATATTTGTTCCTATATAACCGTTACCCAATATATTTCACGCATGTAAATTGGATTTATGATAAAGGTGGAGATTCGTTTCAGCATCAACTGGGGTGGGAATTTTTCAGAAATGAACCCTGGCATTTCCCAATCGGATCAATAAGTTCAGTCAATTATCCATTCGGATCGAATTTAACGTTTATGGATTCCATCCCTTTATTAGCAATACCTTTTAAACTTATTTCACCAATTCTTGAACAGAGATTTCAATACTTTGGCTTATGGGAATTCATTTCCATATTCATGCAATTCACGACTGGTATTTGTATTTTAAGTGAATTTACTGATTCATGGACCACAAAAATCCTTGGGGGAGTTCTTCTGGTCTTGTCGCCTCCTATGATTTGGCGGGCCTTCACTCATTCCTCGCTAACTGCCCATTGGCTAATATTATTATCGATCTGGTTGATTATAAGGGCATATCGCGATAAGTCTGTAACAAGATGGATTTGGCCTGTTATTTTTTCAATATCTATCCTCACCCATCTGTATCTCTTTGTAATGCTTCTTCCTCTCTGGGCTGTCAGCCAATATTTTAGATATCAAAAGACAAAAAAGATCAAGCCCATATTGATTGATTCTCTCATTCTCATCATTTCCAGTTCTGTTGTTGCCTGGGTATTAGGCCTTTTCGAGTTAGGGGGTACGGATCTTGGAGAATGGGGCTACGGATATTATTCGTGGAATATAAATGGCTTTTTCAATCCTATGTCTACTTCATCAGTTATTGAAGGTATATCTAATGGAACTAAAGGCCAATATGAAGGATATAGTTATCTTGGATTGGGAATTATCATATTATTGATTATAAGTTTTTATATACTCTCTCAGAGTGGAAATCTACACACTCATAAAAAGTTTTTTTATCCGATATTAATTGTCTCTATATTTTATATTTTTTTTGCCCTCTCAAATCAAATATACCTAAATGATAAATTAATATGGGAATATCCAATATCCGATCAGTGGATGAAGTTAATATCCACTTTTCGTTCATCAGGACGATTTATTTGGCCAGTATTTTACCTAATCTTCCTATTCCCCATAATTACATTAATAAAAAATACTAAAAAACCCGCTTATCTTTTACTGATAGCTATTTTCATTCAAGCTATAGATATTCAGCCCCTATACACTTCACGCGGAATTTCTCATTTCATTGAATATCATTCACCTTTAGTATCAGAATTCTGGCAAGAAGCGGGTGAAAATAATAATAGTATTATCCTTTACCCAATTGATGGCTCTGTGTTCAACGTCTATGAACCAATTGCTGAGTATGCACAACAAAATCAAATGAATATTAATTGGGTTTATTCAGCCCGAAATAACCAAAGAGCCTTGGAAGAGTTCGCTGAAAGTGAAATAAATCAGTTAAAAAATGGAAATGTTAATCCAACAGCACTCTATATTTTCTATAATGATACTGGATACCAGGTGCTGAACGGTATTTCTTCAGATAAAACTGTGATTTGTGACATTGATGGATATCGAATCGCTTTATCAATTTACAACCCAGTATTAAATCATAATTCAGCATGGTTAGCAGCATGCACTGAAATCAACAATGATCCATAAAATTTAAATGCGCGCAGTCCGGCTAGCGCGCTTGCATGGGGTGTAAGAGGCCCTGGGTTCAAATCCCAGCGCCCCGACTTTAGAAAGACCACAGTGTGAGACATCACGACTGCGGTTTTTTTTGTTCGCTTGCGTCCTGGCGCCCTATACTTTTGCCGACATCCCCTTTCAGGTCACCCGGGAAAGAGAAGCCTATATCGTCAGCGGAGGAGGGCCAGTTGAATATGATCAGGACGTCCTAACGGCCGACCGGGGGTCTTTCAGCGTGACATGCGATGGCGATACCGCCATCAGCGGTGTCTGCCGCCCCTCCGGCAGCTCTGGCACTCTCGATGTGAGAGTGGAAAGGGACGGCCAGCAGATAGTGGTGGTCGTGGTGGATGGTATGGAGACCAGCTACCCCTGAGAGGGATCCCCCCAGATCAACGCGTTCTTCCCACTGGTTGAAGGCGCCGAAGTAGCGGAGAGAGGGTGGCTGTTGATCCTGCACCTGAATTAGCTTAAAAATCAGCAAATTGCCTTGAAACCGCCTTTCCTCGGGCGGTTTCTTCGTATAATGGTAGAAAACATCGGAGGATGATCATGGCACACACTTTCCGAGTTGGTTTCTTAGGCACAGGCAGCATCGCTCAGGCCCACGCTTTTGCCCTCAACGCCGTCCACTTTTACTATCAAAACACCCCCTTCATTGAGCGGGTAGTGGCCGCTTCCCCAACGCCTGCCCACCGGGAGGCTTTCGCCGAACGCTACGCCTTCAACGAGACCTGCTCTCCGGATGAGCTTTTGGAGCGGGATGACCTGGATGCGGTCTACATCCTGGGTTCAAATCAAACACATGCCCCTCAGCTCCTCAAAGCCCTCGCCAATCCCAGCCTGAAAAGGATCTATGCGGAAAAACCGATCGCGACCTCGCAGGAAGAACTGGACCAGTTGGAAGCGGCCAGCGAGACCAACCACGGCAAATTCGTCCTGATGGGCTTCCAGTTCCTGCAAAAATCCCCCATCCGGCAGGCCCTGGCCCAATGGCGCGGCGGTGTATTTGGCGAACCGGTGCATTTCCGGACCGAATACCTCCACGGCAGCTACCTCAGTGCGGACTACCGGGCCAGCCGCGCCAGCCGCCTCCTGCCCATCCCGATCAATGGGGCAACGGCCGATCTTGGCTCCCACACCCTCAGTATGCTAACCGCCTTCCTGGGCGACCAGTTGACCGTGAAGAACGCCGCCTACACCAACGCCAACATCGCAGGCGTCCCCGAAAAGACCGATCTCTGCACCATCGCCATGCTGGAAGAGCAGAAGACCGGCGCAATCGGCACGATGACCGCCAGCCGGGTTTCCGCCGGGACGGGCGATCAGCTCAAACTGGAACTCTATGGCACGCGCGGTTCCATCCTTTTTGATACGGCCCAGCCGGACATCTACCTGAGCTACCTGCCCGATGGTGGCTGGCGGCGGCATGATGTCTACAGCGACTACCAGCCGTCATCCAAATTCTATTCGGGCTACAGTCCGGCTGGCTGGCTCCGCGCGCTGATCCACAACCACTATCTTTTCATGGGCGGCGAACCGGGCATCAGCTTCCTTCCCGGCCTCGAACACGGCATCCAGGTCCAGCGTCTGGTGCAGCAGATAGCAGATTCACTTAATTAATTTTTTCGCTTTGGCCGATTGCGTCCTGCGGATCAGCCTGACCAGCCCGTCGCCATCGTAAAGCACAATTGGCTTTCCAGCAGCCCAATCCACAGCCTGCCGGGTCAACCCGCCCGTGGTGATCAGATAGGCTTTTTGGGCAGCTTCATGCAGCATCGTCCCATAAAGGTCTCGCACAACCGGTTCGCCCACCGAGCCGCTGTAGCGCTTGCATTGCACAATCCACTTTTCGCCCTCATTCGTCAGCACGAGCACGTCCACCCCGTGGTCGCCATTCCCGCCCATCACCGTCGCCTGATGTCCATAGGCCTCAAAGAGCTTAGCGATCAGCATCTCAAACCGCTCAGGCGATAAGGCCAGTAAATCCTCCAGCGTTTGCGCATCCGCCAGACTGATCCGATGCTGGCGCCAATGATGCAGCCAGAATCCAATCGCAAAGCCGCCGGAGACCGCGCCCAGCCCCCAAAAGAGAAAACTGTTGAGCGGCTCCGGGAGCAATGAAAAAGGCGACTGACCCTTAATCAGCAAATACCCCAAAAAGGCCGCCCAAACCACCCAGCCCCAAAAGACCCGATTTGCGGCTATTCTGAGGCGGCCGAGGAAAGGCTCTCCGCGGTTAAAAAGTCCGCTGAAGCCGAAAGTGATGACCAAGGGCCAAAAAGCATAGAGGATTGTGAAAATCGCGGTGAAACCTTCCATTGGGTCTGTCCTTCAACTTAAAAAGAAATCCGGCCGCCAAACATTGGCAAGCCCTGACTCGTTTGGGATTATACCATGAGGCCATTTTAGGCCGGGCCAGCAAAAAGATCGAAAATGGTCAGGTTCTTGCACCCCCAAAGATGACAAATAGCCTGTCGCGTGCTAGAATCCTGTTATGGGGAACTTTCTGCCATAATGACACGTCAATTAACCGAAGTCCGCTAATTAAGTCTGAATGGATGGCAAAATGAAGAAGAAACTGACGTTTATCTCAATTGTAATCATCGCCTTGCTCCTCGCGGGCTGCAACCTCCCGGCCAATCAAAACCCGGCGGAGCCTACGGATGACAGCATGGCCACGGAAATCGCCAAGATCCTCACGGGCACGCCTGTGCAGATCTTAATCTCCCCCACAGCCGGCGCCGATCAAGCCGCGACGGAAGAGCCGACCAGTGAAGCCGCGACCCAAGCGCCTACGGCTGAACCTGTGGAGGACACCGCCACCCCCGCTCCAACATCCACCCCGACCATGGCCCCCACCGCGACCCTTTCAGACACGGACCCGGCCAAATCGCTGGGCGCGCCGGACTGGGTGGATAACCTGGACAACGGCAACAACTGGCTGACGGACAATGACGCTTTCACCAAGATCAAATTCGAAGGCGGCTATATGAAGCTGACCGCCATCACCGATCTGGATGGCTGGCGGCTGTCCTGGCCCGGACCGGATGATTTCTATCTGGAGGGCAAATTCCAAACCCCGGATTGCTCCGGGACCGACCACTACGGCCTGATGTTCCGCACGCCAAAGAATTCCGGCGCCAGCCAGGGCTATCTGTTCGGCATCACCTGCGACGGGAAATACAGCCTGCGCCTCTGGGATGATCCGAATATGACCTCTCTGGTCTACTGGACCGCCAGCGACAAGATCATCAAAGGCGAAAATGTCGTAAACACTCTGGGCGTGATGGCCAAGGGTGACACGCTGACCCTCTACGTGAATGGCAGCAAGGTGGATGAGGTCAAGGATAAGACCTTCTCAGAAGGCATCTTTGGCGTCTTTGTCGGCGGAGATAACGGCGTCGACTTCACCATGTGGCTAGATCAGATCCGCTATTGGGATGTGAAATAAACATCGATCAACCCGACTAAAAAAGGCCGAAGGAATTCCTCCGGCCTTTTACTTTCCAACGAAACAATTGGGTTTAAATCAAACCCACTTCTTTGCCAACCTTTTCAAAGGTCGCCAGAACCTGATCCAGTTGTTGATCGGTATGAGTTGCCATATAGCTCGTGCGGAGCAGCTGACGCCCCTGGGAAACCGCAGGCGAAATGATCGGGTTCACAAAGACCCCGTTCTCAAAGAGCAGTTTCCAGGTCCTGAAGGTCAGGTCGTCGTCGCCAATAATGATCGGGATCACCGGGGTCACCGAATCGCCCGTGTCAAAACCAAGTTTGTGGTATTCCTCCCGCATGTAGGCGCCGATCTGATTGACCCGTTCGATCCGCTCGGGTTCTTCCTTCATCACCTGCAAGGCTGCAAGCGCCGATGCGGCATTGGCCGCGGGAATGCTGGCGCTGAAGATCAGACTGCGGGCTTTGTGCTTGATGTAGTCCACCACATCAGCTTCGCCAGCGATGAAGCCGCCCAGGGAGGCAAAAGATTTGCTGAAAGTGGACATGATCAGGTCCACATCATCGGTCATGCCAAAGTGAGCGGCCGTCCCCCGGCCGCCGCCCAACACACCCATCGCATGAGCGTCATCCACCATCAAGCGCACGCCATACTTTTCACACAGCGGCACGATCTCCGGCAGAGGGGCGAGATCGCCCTCCATGCTGAAAAGGCCATCCACCACCAGAAGCTTGCCCCGGTCTTCCGGCAGGCTCGCCATCACCCGTTCCAGATGCGCCATGTCATTATGGCGGAAACGCTCGATCTTCCCGCTGCTCAGGATTGCGCCATCCACGATGCTGGCATGGTCTTCCTTGTCGAGGATCACATAATCTCCCCGACCCACCAAAGCGCTGATCGTCCCCAGGTTGACCTGCATCCCGGTGGAAAAGATCAGGGCATCTTCCTTTCCAACCCATTCAGCCAGTTCGGCTTCGAGATTTTCATGCAAGGTCATATTCCCATTGAGGAAGCGGGAACCGGTGCAGCTGGTGCCATACCGTTCGATGGCATCAATGGCCGCCTGGCGGACCTTGGGATGGGTTGTGAGTCCAAGATAGTTATTGGATCCGCACATGATCACCCGCTGGCCCTGATAGGTGACCTCCGTCCCCTCATTCTCATCCAACGGGATGAAGTACGGGTAGAGTCCGGTTTCTTTCGCGTCTTTGACGGTGGAAAATGAAAAACACTTATCAAAAATATCCATAATTTCATCCTTGAATTCTAAAGTAAACAACAATGCCCATTATACATGAGTTTGGCTCTTCTTAGAAAATGACAAACCTACCCTATTGTCTATACTATTAACCACAGAAATAAATTACAGTTGCGCTGGCTCCCTGAAATCTTTATAATTAATCTCAAAAATGTAAGATATCGTCCAGGAGGACCCAAATGAAAAAACTTAGCATCCTTGGTGTTTTATTGATGGTCGTGGTCATGCTCTCCAGTTGCAACTTTCCCGGCCAAAGCGCCGAACCCACCGCAGACATCATTGGCACTCAGGTATCCCTGATGCTCACCGAGGGCGCGACAGAAGAGGCAAAGTCACCCACTGAGACGCTTGCCCCAACCACCGAGGAAACGGAAGCTGAGGAACCCACCCCAACGGTCACCGTCACGCCCACCGCGACCCAGGCCGCTTCCGACCCGGCTCAATTGTTGGGATCGCCCGCCTGGACCCAGGATTTCAGCGGTTCCACCAGCGCCTGGGATTTTGACTACCCTCAGGCGACTTTCCAAACGGCAAATGGCTACCTCAACATGACAACCAAGGCCAATGCCAACTGGCACAGTTGGTATGTCTCCAGCCCCAAATTGAAAAATGCTTATGTCGAGACCACCATTCAAATGTCCAGTTGCTCCGGTCTGGACCGTTTCGGCCTGGCCGTCCGGGCCAGCTCCGACGGGCAACAGTTCTATTTCATGGGGATCACCTGCGATGGTCAATGGGGCTTCTTCCGCATGGCGCCGGAGGTCAATATCATTGAAATCAAAGGCTATCAATCCGCAACACAGCTCAGCAATGGCACCAACAATCCCCATCGGGTAGGCATCATGATAAATGGGTCCAGCTTCACCTTCTACATCGACGGTGAAGAAGTTGGGACGGCCAGCGACTCCACCCTCTCGGGCGAAGGCTACACCGGTTTCCTGATCGCCTTCGCCAACAACCCAGGTTTCACGGTCAAAGCGGATGAACTGAAATACTGGAACCTTCCCTGAATCCCAATATTTCGTAAAACAATTGGGAATCAACGACAATCAGAACTTATACTGTCGTTAATTCCCAATTAAATCGCGCTTAATCATCCCCCGATATGATATAGGTAGAGTTCTCACCACCTGAGAAGAGAAGCCAAACCCTGCCTATGAAAACGCCAAAAATCAACTGGATATTGCTGACGGTCTTTGGGATTGCCAGCCTGGCGGTTTTTGTGTTTTCATTGGTCAACCCAGCTTTCCGCGGGAACGCTTATGCCCCTCTGCGAGAGGGGCTCCTGCCACCCCCCGATCCCATTCAAATCACAATCTATTACGGCACAGAAAAACGCGATTGGCTCGAGCAGATGCGGGAAGATTTCCTGCAAACCGATCCCCGGGTCAACGGTCATCCGATCGAGATCGAACTGGAAGGCATGGGGTCCCGTGAGATGGTGCTCTCTGTGCTGGATGGCTCGATTGAACCCACCGTCCTTTCCCCTGCCTCATCCCTCCAGATCTCACTTTTTCAGGACCTTTCCACTCAGAAGTTCGGCCAGGCAATGGTCAACACGGCCGACCAGCAAAACTGCCACCCTCTGGTTGAAACCCCGCTGGTGCTGGTGGCCTGGAAAGAGCGGGGCCAGGCGCTCTGGGGCCTGAATCCCGGAGGCGACCTCTGGAAAGAGCTTTGGGACGCGGCCACTGATCCTCAGGGCTGGGCAAGCTACGGCCACCCGGATTGGGGCTTTTTCAAATTCGGCCACACCTCCCCGCTCAAATCCAACAGCGGCTTCATGACCTCCATTTTGTTGGCTTACGAATACCACCAAAAATCTGCCAACCTCTCCGTCGCAGATATTCAGAACCCTGGATTCCAGTCCTGGTTCCTGCAACTGGAATCTTCCATCACGGATTTCGGGGATAGCACAGGATCTTACATGCGGGATATCATCGCCTATGGCCCCAGCAAATATGATGTGGTCGCCGTCTATGAATCCGTTGCCATCGAACAGGCTGAAAATGCCATCGGGCGGTATGGCGAGCTGTATATCTATTACCCGCCTCGGACGCTGATGAGCGACCATCCCTACTGCATCCTCGATGCGGACTGGGTGGATGCTGACCAACAGACGGCAGCCCGGCTCTTTCTGGACTACCTGCTTTCCGATCCCGCCCAGGAATCTGCCGTGATGGATTTCGGCTTCCGCAGTGTTGACCCGGATATTGCCCTCGACCAGACCGGCAGCCCCTTCCTCGTCCTGGGAGCCAACGGAATCCAAATTGACAGCCTGCCGCCCGAGGTGGAAGTGCCCAAGGGGGATGTGCTGGATGCCCTCCTCGATTTTTGGGCCAGAAACGTCAGTGATTAGTAAAGGAAAAGACATGCAAAAATCCAGATTATTTCAATTTATCGGATTGCTGATTGCATTTTCGCTTTTTTTGAGCAGTTGTAGCGCCCTATCCAACCTTGTCACGGATAAGGTGGTCGTCACAATGGTCTACGGCTCAGAGAAAGAAGACTGGCTGGTTCCCCTCATCGAAGCCTTCAACCAGGCCAACCACAAGGTCGAATCCGGCGCGGTGATCGAAATTAAAGCCATTCCGATGGGCTCCATTGAATCCGCGCGGGAAATCAATGCCGGCACCATCCAACCAACGGTATGGAGCCCAGCCTCTTCCATCTACCTGCCGGTTGCCAATGCGGAGTGGCGGCAGAACCACGCCGATGACCTCTATGCCGGAACGCCCAACGACCTCGTCCTCAGCCCGGTGGTGATCGCGATGTGGAAGCCGATGGCAGAAGCGCTGGGCTGGCCGGAAAAAGCTCTGGGCTGGTCGGATATCGGTGAAATGGCCTTCTCTGAAGAAGGCTGGACAGCTTATGGCTACCCGGAATGGGGCAATTTCAAATTTGGCCACACCCATCCTGAATATTCCAACAGCGGGATCTGCGCCGTCATCGCCAGTACCTACGCCGGCGCGGGAAAACAGCGCGACCTGACCGCCGCGGACCTCGCTAACCAGCAAGCGATCGACTTCCTCGCCGCTGTTGAAAAGTCAGTCATCCACTATGGCTCCAGCACGGGCTTCTTCGCCAGCCGGATGTTTGAACGCGGGCCATCCTACCTCAGCGCAGCCGTGATGTATGAGAACTTGGTGGTCTACCAGGAAAATGAGCGGCTCACCGGCAACAGCAATCAGATGCCCGTGGTGGCAATCTATCCCAAGGAAGGCACCTTCTGGTCCAACCATCCCTATATCGTTCTGAACGCCTCCTGGGTCACGGATGAACAACGCGAAGCCGCGAAACTCTTTGAGGACTATCTCCTGGACAAACCCCAGCAGCTCCTGGCGATTGAATACGGGTTCCGTCCGGCGGACCCCTCCATCCCCTTGACCACCCCGCTGGATGAGAACCACGGCGTTGACCCCCTCCAGCCGCAGACCGTCTTGGAAGTCCCGGATGCGGATGTGATCCGCGGGATTGAAGCGCTTTGGTATGAGGTCAAGAAACCTGTGGACCTCGTCTTGGTCGTGGACGCCTCCGGCAGCATGGGCGGCGAAAAGATCAACGCCGTCCGGTCCAGCCTGGTGCAGTTCACGGACCTTTTAGGCGACCGGGACAGGCTGGAAATCCTGACCTTCAATTACGAGATCCATGAACTGACCCCCTTGACCGAACTGGGCGACAAACGCGCGGACGTCCAGCGGCGGGTATCCGGAATCATTGAAGAAGGCGACACCCGGCTGTATGACGCCGTATTGAAGGCCTATCAGGACTTAAACGAGTTCGGCGACCCGGACCACATCCGGGCGATCGTGGTACTCTCCGATGGGCAGGATACCGCCTCGGGCAACGCACTGGATGCCGTTTTGGCGGCGATCGGCAGCCATTCTGAAAGCGGCGACGCGACCAAGATCTTTTCAATTGCCTATGGAACTGATGCTAATGAAGATGTCCTCAAAAACATCGCAGAGATCACGGGCGGTCAGGAATACTTCGGCGAACCGGACACCATTCAGGAAATCTATAAAGCGATTGCGACCTTCTTCTAAAAATGAAACGAACGCCTTTCACGATTGCACTGCTTAACCCCGCCAACCTGGCGATGCTGGCATTGACTCTCGCGGCTGGCCTCTGCTCGGCCTGGTGGCTCGCGCCGGTCGGGTTTGTCCTCTGGATCGTGATGGTGCTGATTATCAGCCGGGAACCCTCCTTGCAATTCAGCCATATCCTTGAAAGCCGGGCGCCGCTGGCTTCCCGTTTCCAAAAGAAATTTGAGGATATTGACCGCGCCCAAACCCGCCTGTTCAATATGATCACTTCCGCGAACCCCAGGGTGAAGCGTGAGTTGCAGCCTGTGCTGGGCGCCTCTTCCAAACTGGTCGAGGCTGCCTATGCCCTTTGCCTGCGCCTGACACCCATTGAGAACAACCGCCTGGTTTCACAATCCCGGGAAAGCCTGTTCCTGCAACTGGAAAACGCCCAGACCAAGATCGAAAAAGCGGAAGACGAAGCGATCCGCCAGGAATATCAACAGATCTACGATTCCATCAAGGACCGAATGAGCCAGAACAGCAGGGCTGATGCCCTCCTGGAGCGGGTTGATGCGACTTTGCTCTCCTTGAAAAACGACCTGGACACCTTGAATGGCAAAGTGGTTTCCATCCAATCCGCCCCACCCGATCAACTCACTCAGCGAGTCTCCGAACTGGTCAAGACATTGGAAGCGGAATGGGTTGAAATTCAGTCCATTGAGCCAACCCTTTCACCCTGAACCCCTTGCTGGATTTGGGTTATTCGCTTATATTAATCCCATCTTATTTTTTTTACTTTAATCTTATGAAAATTATTAATATCTCTCCCAACGACCGGAAAAACCGGCACGCCTTCATCCAATTCCCCTTCGATCTCTACCACAATACGCCCCAATGGGTTCCTCCCCTGCGGATGGAAATGCACAAGCTCTTCCGACCGGGCTATGCCTTCTATCAATATGGCAAGGCGGCCTTTCTGCTCGCTGTTGAGGATGATGGGCGGGTATTGGGCCGTTTGGCCGTGGCCGAAAACCACCGCTACAACGATTTCCACGACACAAAAACCGCATTCTTTTATTACTTTGAAACGGTGAACGACTCTTCGGTTGCGAAGGCCTTATTTGAGCGCGGGTTTGAATGGGCCAGACAGCAGGGAATGAATCGGATCCTCGGCCCCAAAGGATTAACGGTCCTGGATGGGTTTGGGATGTTGGTCAAGGGCTTTGAATACCAGCCCGCCTTCGGGCAGCCCTATAACCTGGACTACTACCCGGCGCTGATCGCCGCGCTCGGGTTCACCAAGGTCAAAATCATCTTCACCGGCCGCTTGGATTGCGACGTGGATTGGCCGGAGAAATTCACCCGCGCGGCCCGCCTGGTGGCCAAAAAGGTGGGCTTCACGGCGCCTGAATTGCATACCAAGCAGGAGCTCCGGGCGGTGATTGACGATTTCCAAATGCTCTACAATGAATCCCTGGCCGGCTCGGCAGGCAACCCGCCCCTCACGGACGAGGATATGAGCAACATGGCCTCTCAGCTGCTCTGGATCGCCGATCCCAGGCTGGTTAAGATCATTTACAAAAACGATCAGCCTGTCGGCTGGATCCTGGGGTATCCCGACATCGGCAAAGCGTTGCAGAAATGCCAGGGCAGACTTTTCCCTTTGGGCTGGCTGCAGATCATGCGGGAAAGCAAACGCTCCAATTGGATTGACTTCAACGGGATCGGCATCCTTGAAAAATACCAGCGTCTCGGTGGAACCGCGATCCTCTTCGAAGAAATCTACAAAAGCGTCATGGAAGACGATCGATATACCTACAGCGAGATGCTTCAATTGCGCGAGGAAAATATCAACATCCTGCTGGAAACTTCCAACCTGCCAATCGAATTCCACAAGGTCCACCGTCAATTTGAACGATCACTCTAGGCTTTCACCTCTTCGGAATCAGGCTTAGTCCCCCCCCAGCCTCCTCCCATTTTCCTGCTTCTCGCTTTCCACCAAATTTCGTTATATCACCCTGGCATGACCACTTACCAGTTGGAGTCAAGCCCGCACTGGAAACCAGCCCAAAAGCCAGCGAGCAGGATTAACAGATAATGGCTGGACGGCTTGGAAAAGACGTGAACGCCTTCTTCGACTGCGCCGAACCAGACGCCCTCAAGTCCATTGCCCTGCTGCCGCAATTTTGGGCTGAACTGGCCTGGGCGGCGGCCAACGAAGCCGTCGTCCATCTGGATGATCTGCTGCTGCGCCGGGT
This sequence comes from Anaerolineaceae bacterium, assembly GCA_011620555.1. GTDB lineage: Bacteria > Chloroflexota > Anaerolineae > Anaerolineales > Anaerolineaceae > Brevifilum. The sequence goes on from WOYY01000016.1 coordinate 12,720, forward strand.
CCGGGTCGGCCTGCTGATGCCCCAGGGCGGACTGGACGATATTGAACGCATCCGGTGACTTGTGCAGCAGCCTCTGGGCTGGTCGGACCAAACCTGGCAGGCAGAAGTGGACTGCTGCCGCGGGATCTGGCGGCAAAGTTACCACCTTCCCCACGACTAAACCCCACCGGCCAGATGAATTAATGATATAAAAGGGTAGGTAATTTAGTTCGATCATCATTCAGGAGGGTTGAATGGCAGGTGAACAAATCCTGGCAATTGATAATGGCACGCAAAGCGTCCGGGCGTTGATCTTTGATTTGAGAGGGAACCTGATCGCTAAAAAACGCATCCCGATCCAGCCCTATTTTTCCACCCAGCCCGGTTGGGCCGAACAGGACCCGGAGGTCTTCTGGCGGGGCGTCTGTGATGCCTGTCAGGGCCTCTGGCAGATGGAGGGTGTCCATAAGGAAGCCATCGCCGGCGTCGGCCTGACGACCCAACGCTCCACCGTCATCAATCTGGACGCGGATCACCAGCCTCTGCGGCCTGCAATGGTCTGGCTGGATCAGCGGCGCTCAGAAGACCTGGCACCGGTCGGCGGCTTGTGGGGTTTGCTCTTCAAGATTGCCGGGATGCAGGCCACCGTCCACTATCTCCAGGCCGAGGCCGAAGCCAACTGGATCAAAACCCGCCAGCCTGAAATCTGGAAGCAGACCGATAAATTCGTCTTCCTCTCCGGCTATCTGACCTATAAACTGGTTGATAAAGTGATCGATTCAGTCGGCTGTCAGGTCGGCTATATCCCCTTCGATTATAAAAAGCAGGACTGGGCCTCCCCCTCGGATTGGAAGTGGGACGCCGTCCAGTTGGAACGTGAGATGCTGCCCGAACTGGTCTCCCCCACGGGTTTGCTGGGCACGATCAGCAAAGCCGCAGCTGAGGCCACCGGGATTCCCGAGGGACTGCCCCTGATCGCAACCGCTGCGGATAAAGCCACCGAAGTGATCGGCGCCGGCTGCCTGGACCCCCACATCGGCTGCCTGAGCTATGGCACCACCGCCACGATCAACACCACTCACCGCAAATACGTCGAAGTCATCCCGCTGATCCCGCCCTATCCTTCCGCCGTCCCGGGCGCCTACTCCCTGGAAGTGCAGATCTACCGCGGCTTTTGGATGGTCAGCTGGTTCAAGGATGAATTTGGCCAGGTTGAAAAACGCAAAGCGGAAGAACTGGGCATCGAGGCTGAAGTCCTGTTCGATGAGCTGCTGCAAATCGCGCCGCCCGGCGCAGACGGACTGATCCTCCAGCCCTACTGGTCACCGGGATTGAAGATTCCAGGGCCGGAAGCGAAAGGCGCGGTGATCGGGTTTGGCGATGTGCATAACCGGGCTCATTTCTATCGCGCCATCATTGAAGGGTTGGCCTATGCCCTGCGCGAAGGCGCCGACCGGACCGAGAAGCGCTCGCATATCCCGATCACTTCCCTGCGCGTGGCCGGCGGCGGCAGCCAAAGCCCCGGTGTAATGCAGAGCACGGCGGATATCTTTGGCCTGCCTGTCTCCCGGCCCCATGTCTATGAAGCCTCCGGCCTGGGTGCGGCGATGGATGTGGCTGTCGGATTGGGCCTGCTGCCCGATTTTGAGACCGCGGTGGCTGAAATGGCGCACATCGGAGACACCTTTGAACCGGACCGCCGACGGCATGTGATGTACACCGAACTTTACGAGCGGATCTATAAAAGGATGTATAAGCAGCTCAAACCCCTCTACTACGAGATTGATGAGATCCTGCAGCACGGACAGCCCCATCCGTAAACGGTGCGGGTCATGTCATGGCCCCTGCAAAGTGGAAAACTACCATTCTGATCAGCATCAGCCTCCTGGCGCTCCTGACCGCCTGCCAGTCCACCCCCGAACCCGCACCGCCGCCAGCCCGACGCCCTCCGAACCGCCGCGGACTTCTTCGCGATGGTGGAATCCGTCACCCAGGAAGACCTCACGGACCTTTAAGCCCTGCATTTCCGGAACAGCCCGCCCTGATGCGGTTATAATTATTAGAGAAGGGTAAGCTGGTTCCGCGGTGAGACCCTGCATTCGAGTCGTTTGCGCTCAGAAAAACATCCCTTTCGGACGGGTGCGGGGCAACCGCCAGACCTCATTTTGATCTTCTCATTCATTCCCAAGCCTTCCGGGAGCTGACCGTGAAAGAATTTAGCCTGCCTTATAACCACACTCAACTGAGCTTCCACCTGCCGGACACCTACCTGGTGGATGTCCTCCTGCCGCAACCGTTCGCCGTCCCCGAAGCGCCGGAAGCCCTCTTTGCGGAGGCTTTTGCTTCCCCTGTGGGCGGATCCATGCCCATCGAAATCCCTCCCGGTTGCCGGGTGGGCATTGCGATCAACGACAAAACCCGCCCAGTTTCCTCGCCGCACCCCCTGACCTATCTGCTGGCCTATCTCGAATCCCTCGGGCTTGAGCCGCAGCAGGCCACGCTCTTCATCGGCTCCGGCACCCACAGCCCGATGACCGCTGGGGAACTGAACCTGATCCTCGATCAGGAAACGCTCTCCAAATATCCGGTCTACGCCCACGACTGCGACCATTCCCCCTTGGTCGCCCTGGGCACAACCCGCTATGGCACGCCGGTTTCCGTCAACCGGGATTACTACCAGTGCGACCTGAAATTCGTTGTGGGGAATATCGAACCGCATCACTTTATGGGCTTTTCGGGCGGCGTGAAGACCGCCGCGATCGGCCTGGCCGGCCGAGAGACCATCAACATCAATCACGCCATGCTCACCCAGGACCTGGCCCGCTCCGGGATCTACAGCATCAACCCCATGCGGCAGGATATTGAAGAGATTGGCCGGAAAATGGGCATTGACTATGCCCTGGGCACGGTCCTCAATGAGGATAAGCAGGTGCTGCGGGTCTTCTTCGGCGAGCCCAAAGCCGTGATGCAATCCGCCATTCCCACAGTCCGCCGGATCTTCACCGTCCCCGTCGCAGAGCCTTACGACCTGGTGATCGCCTCCCCCGGGGGCTATCCCAAGGACATCAATCTCTATCAAGCCCAAAAAGGGCTGACCCATGCCGCCCAAATCACAAGGGACAACGGCCTGGTGCTGCTCTTGGCCGGCTGTGAGGAAGGTTCCGGCAGCCCTGCGTATGAAACCTACATCACTCAGGCGGCCTCGCACCAGGCAGTCGTTGATCAGTTTAAAAACGGTTACTTCAAAGTCGGTCCGCACAAGGCTTACCAGATCGCAAAAGATGCTCTAAGGGTCGCCATCGTCCTCGTCTCAGAGATCCCGCCCGAAACGGTCCGGGATTGGAAGCTGACCCCCAGCCAGCCGGACAAACTGGAAGCCCTGCTGGAATGGCTGGCGACCCAACTACCCATCAATGCAAGGGTCGCCGTCCTTCCAGCGGCCACCCGCACCATGGCGGAGGTCCAAGATGCTGGATAATGGCTTTATGCGCAACGACCATCTCGACGGCGAGGATTTCCATTGGCCGGGTAATGAGACCGGCATCCTGCTCATCCACGGCTTCACATCCACGACTGCCGAAATGCGGCTGATCGGCGAAAAGCTCCACCAGGCGGGCTACACCGTCGGCGCGCCGCTGCTCCCCGGTCATGGCACCCACCCGGATGACCTCAACCGCGCCACCTGGCAAATGTGGCTGGAAAAAGTTAAAAACTATTATGAAATGCTGGCCCGGGAATGCAGCCGGGTTTTCGTGGTGGCCGAATCCATGGGGACCCTGCTGGCTTTGGCGCTGAATGTCGAACATCCTGAGGTCAAAGGCCTGCTGCTCTTCGCCCCGGCGATCAAGGTCCATAAGCTCTGGCTGACCCGCTTCACGGCTCCCTTCATAAAATATCTTTCAAAGAGCAGCGAAGATGACGGCCTGCCCTGGAAGGGCTATAATGTCTACCCGGTCCGGGCCTCCGTCCAGATGCTCAAACTGCAGCGCTATGCGCGGCGGCACCTGAAAGAGGTAACAGCGCCCACCCTGGTCTTCACGGGCGAATATGACACCACCCTCACCCCGGACGCCGCCGAGAGCATCCTCAAAGGGATTGGCTCCAAAGAAAAAGGTCTGGTCCACATGAGCGAATCGCCGCACTGCATCCTGCTGGATGGCGAATTGGACCAGGCTTTTCAGGATATCGTCACGTTCATCCAGGACCACACTTAACCCGTCAGCCGGACGACTGACCGGGCCGAAATCCCCGCCAGAGAGCCGACTTTCTGTTTGACAGTGGGGGCGGTTCTTGGTACACTAGAAAACTCGGGAACATCATTAATCTGCAAACCTCACATGCGTGAAGAAACGGACTGCACGATGCGCCGTCATCGGAGCATGCCTTCATATTCTGGGGTCTAAAAGGGCCTGTCCTAACCTTTAACCAAGTTTTTTGACTTGATTCACATTGGAGACGAATTATTGTGTCGAAAAATGATTATTATGATGTCGATTTGAGCAAAACCATCTCAAAGAACCGATTGCTGGGGCTTTGGCGCATGATGAAGGGCTATCGCTGGCTTTATGTCGGCGCGACCGCCACCCTGGCTGTCGCCACCATTTCACGTACCGGGGTTTATCTTGTCCTGCGGAGGTTCATTGATGATGTTATTGTTGCGGGTCACTACGGTCAGGAATTGCTGATCATCCTCCTGAGTTTCCTCGGGTTGGCGCTGATGCAGGGCCTTTTCACATTCCTTTCCGGCTGGATGGCCTCAAAATCTGCCGAAAGCATCACCCGCCGGCTCAGGAACTACCTCTTTGACCACCTCCAGCGCCTGCCCTATGCCTACCATGCAGAATCCCAAACCGGTGATCTGCTCGCCCGGGTCTCATCGGATGTGGATGCAATCAACCGGTTCTATAGCGAACAAGCAATCGGGATCGGCCGGATCCTGCTGATGTTCATCGTAAACTTCATCGCGCTGCTGCAGCTCAACACCCGGCTGGCTCTGATCTCCGTCGTCGCGATCCCCGTGATCATCGGCGTCTCAATCTTCTTCTTCTCGAAGGTTTCCAAGGCCTATGAAGAATATCAGGAGCAGGAAGCGACCCTCAGCAGCCGCCTGCAGGAAAGTCTGACGGGCATCCGGGTGGTGAAAGCCTTCGCCCGGCAGGGCTACGAAAGCTACAAGTTTGACCAGGAAAATTGGCAGAAATTCCGGCTGGGCAAGAAACTGCTTTCGATTCACTCCCTGTTCTGGCCGGTTTCCGACTTGATCTGCGGCGCGCAGATGTTGGTCTCGTTCTATTCCGGCGCCATGATGGCCGTGAACGGCGAGATCACCGTTGGCACCTATATCGCATTCGCCGCGCTGGTCGTCTGGATCATCTGGCCGATGCGCGGGCTGGGCCGCCTGATCGTCCAGACCTCCACCGGCATGGTGTCCTATAAGCGGGTTGCCCATATCCTTGAGCAGGAACGCGAATCTCTAACCGAGGGCACGATCGAACCCGAGGGCGATGTCAACGGGGAGATCATCTTCAAGGATGTCTGTTTTGAATATGAAAAGGATAACCCCGTCCTCAGCGACATTAACTTCACCTGCCATCCGGGCGATATGATCGCGCTGCTGGGGTCCACCGGCTCCGGAAAGACCTCCCTGGTCAACTTGCTGCCGCGCTTCTATGACCCCACCAGCGGCACCATCACACTGGATGGCATTGACCTCACAGCCTACCCTCGAAGATACCTCCGCTCACAGATCGGCATCGTGGAACAGGAGGCTTTCCTCTTTTCCCGCTCGATCAAGGAGAACATCACCTACGGCGTCCATCGGAAGGTGACGGATGAGGAAGTGATCCAGGCTGCCAAATTTGCCGCCATCCATGAGGTGATCGAGGAATTCCCCAACGGCTATGGAACCCTGGTCGGCGAACGCGGGGTGACCCTTTCCGGTGGTCAGAAACAACGGGTGGCCATCGCCCGGGCGCTCCTCAAGAACCCCCGTATCCTGATCCTGGATGATTCGACCTCCAGCGTGGATACGGAGACTGAAGCCCAGATCCGCGCGGCCCTGCAGCTCCTGATGGAAGAGCGAACGACTTTCATCATCGCCCACCGCATCCAGAGCGTGATGAACGCAGACCAGATCCTGGTCTTTGATCAGGGCCGGATCGTTCAGTACGGAACGCATGCTGAACTTATGGAAGAAATTGGAATCTACCGGGAGATTTTTGATATCCAAACCCGGATAGAAGTTGAATTAGAAAAGGATATTGCCAGTGTCAACCTATGAAGAACTTGAAGAAAAGGAATATGGCAAGCTGACCAACCAGGTCTTCAAACGCCTGGTCCAGATGCTCAAACCCCACTGGAAATGGGTGCTCGGGTTCCTGGTCTGCATCGCAATTGTCTCAATAATCGATGCATTCACAACCTACCTGAGCAAGGACCTGATTGATAATGGCATCACGGCCGGAGACAGGCAGGCAATCAACCGGACCATCCTGATCTACGCTGGGATGATCGTTTTTCAGGCCGCCTGTTCCTTTGGGTTCATCTACCTGGTCAGCATCCTCGCTGAACGCGTCCGCTATGACCTGCGCAAGAGCATGTTCAACCACCTGCAGGAGCTTTCGCTGTCCTATTTCAGCCAGACTCCGGTGGGTTGGATCATGTCCCGCCTGACCTCAGACACCGAAAGGCTGGCCGATCTGCTCTCCTGGGGCATCCTCGATATGACCTGGGCGGTCGTCAATATTGGCACCGCAGCGGTGTTCATGTTCATCATCAACGCCAGGCTGGCAACGATTGTCGTGGTGATGCTGCCGCTGCTGGTCGTGGTCGCCTTCCGTTTCAGGAGGGTCATCCTCAAACATTACCGGGAATCCCGCAAGATGAACTCCAGGATCACCGGGGCTTTCAACGAATCCATCACCGGCGTCCGGGTAATCAAGGCTCTTGGTCGGGAGGAATCCAACCTGGAGGAATTCGGCGAATTGAGCCAGGGGATGTACAATGCCAGCTTCAAGGCCGCCTGGCTTTCCGCTCTGTTCCTGCCCACCGTTCAGGTGATCAGTGCGATGGTGTTGGGAATTGTGCTTTGGCAAAGCGGGATGCAGGCCCAGATTGGAAATATGACAATTGGCGGGATCCAGGCCTTCGTTTCTTACATCACCTTCATCATGTGGCCCATTCAGGATATGGCCCGGGTCTATGCCCAGATGCAAAATGCGGTCGCCTCGGCGGAGCGCATCTTCCACCTGATCGACACGGAACCCGATGTAAAAGACCTGCCGAAAACGGTTGAGACTGAGACCATCCAGGGTGACATTCGTTTCGAGAATGTCTATTTCCAGTACGAAGAAGACGACCCGGTCATCAAAGGCCTGGATTTCCACATCAAACATGGCGAGATGGTCGCCCTGGTCGGGCCCACCGGCGGGGGCAAAACCACCATTGTGAACCTGCTCTGCCGCTTTTACGAGCCGACCCAGGGGAAGATCTATTTGAATGGGATTGACTACACGACAATGAAACTTCAAGACATCCAATCCCGCATTGGGGTGGTGCTGCAAACGCCCCACCTTTTCAGTGGGTCGATTTTCGACAACATCCGCTATGGCAAACTCAATGCCTCAGACGAAGAGATTGTCGAGGCCGCAAAGCTGGCCGGCGCCCATGATTTCATCATGAAGTTTGAGCACGGCTACAACCAGGACGTCGGCGAGGGAGGGAACCTGCTCTCCGTTGGCCAGAAACAGCTGATCAGCATTGCCCGGGCGATCCTCGCCAAACCGGAGCTTTTCATCATGGATGAAGCCACCAGCTCGGTGGACACCCTGACCGAAGTCCTGGTCCAGCGCGGCATGGACAAACTGATGCAGGACCGCACCAGCTTCGTCATTGCCCACCGCCTTTCCACCATCAAACGGGCCGACAAGATCATTGTGATCGAAGACGGCCAGATCATGGAGATGGGCAACCATCGCGAGCTGATCAAACTCAGAGGGAAATATTACAACCTTTACACCAAGCAGTTCCGGCACGAGCTGGAGGCGCAATACGATTTCTTCACCGAACCCAAACCCGCCAGCGCCGCCTGATCCAGTCAAAATAGATTTGCAGCCTCCCCGATCATCTGCTATCATGGGGAGGCTGTTTAATTTAATTTTGGGAGAATATCATGAAATTTTCCGGGCAATCTCAGAGACCGGCCGAGATCCACAACCCAGAGGGTGAGATCCTGCAGGAGGTTCTTGGCCTTCAGGTTGGCAGCGTGCAATCCCACAGCCTGGCAGAAATCCGCATCCCGCCGGGCGGCTCTTCCTCCCAGCATTACCACCAGCAGGCCGGGGAATCCTATTTGATCCTCTCCGGCGAAGCGGAGTTGGACCTTGATGGGCAGACCCTGAACCTGAAAAGGGGGATGCCATGCTGATCGAACCGTCAGAAGTTCACCAAATTTTTAACCGGTCTGGTGAGGACCTTGTCTTTCTGGCTGTTTGTGTCCCAGCCTGGCAGCCCGGTGATACTTTCGAAGCCCAAGGAGAACATTCCAAATGAAGCTTGCGGTCAATTTCTCGAACCCCCTGGTCAAACAGATCAAAGCCAAGGAGATCAAAGTCGATCTCATCAAATGCCCCGACTGGGAAGGCATGCTGGCTGAAGCCCTGCCCTATGGACCCGTTGTCATCCATTTCTCTTTGGAGGCCGGCCTGGGGCGGACTCTCAGCGCAGATTTTGGCCGGATAGATCAATTCATTGCCGAGACTGGCACACCGCATATCAATTCCCACCTGGTCACGCCGCGCAGCTACACGCCCGACGACCCCACGGAACTGAAAAGGGTCAATGACCTCTGGCGCGATGAGATCGGCAGAATGGTGGACTATTTCGGCGCTGAGCGCGTCGTCCTGGAACATTACCCCTTCACCTTGGCAACGCCCTACCTGGCGCCCGCGGTGGACCCTGAGACCTTTTCAAAAGTGATCACGGATACCGGCTGCCAGTTCCTGTTGGACCTGGCCCATGCCCGGATCACGGCGGACACCCTCGGGATGGATGTCAGGGACTATATCCGCGGCCTGCCTCTGGACCGGCTGGCCGAAATGCATATCACCGGGCTCCGGCCGTTTGGCGGCATCCTCACCGACCATTTTGAAATGGAAGATCAGGCCTGGGAATTGTTGGATTGGGCCTTGCAGGAAATCCATGCCGGTCACTGGAAAGAGCCGCGCCTGGTCGCTTTCGAGTATGGCGGCGTCGGCGATGTTTTCGTCTGGCGCACCGATGAAGATGTCATCCGATCTCAGGTTCCCCGGCTTTACGAGATGGTCCACCGCTATGATTAGGGCTTAATCGGGTCCAGACGTTTCAATCCTGGTTGAGCACTTTACATCTGGCCCATTTTAATATTATAATAAATTACTGCAATTTATAAGGATAGCGGTTCCACCATCACGCCACCCGACTCACAAAAATATCAGATGCCAATCGCAGACCAAGGATCAGGTCTTTTCCTTCAATAGAAAGTTTGATGGTTTCATTAAACGGTAAGACCTCAATCACCTGAAATTGAGCGCCGGGAACCACCCCTTTTGATTCGAGGAAAGTCAGGATAGCGTAATCTTCTTCAAGATTTTCCTGAATCCGCCTGACAATGGCTGCCTCGCCTTGGGATAAACTGGAAAGGGCGACCCAGCCCTCAGCTTCCTCCTCAAAGCCGGGCAGCGGGTTGCCATGCGGACAGAACCGCGGATCTTCCAGTTCAACCTGGAGCCGTTCCGCAACTTCAGGAGAAAGCGAATGTTCAATTTGGTGCGCTTCCCGGTGAACCTCGGAAAGCGGCAATTTTAACATTCTGGCGAGCATCCACTCAGTGAGCATGTGGCGGCGGATCACGTTCATCGCCGCCGATCGCCCTGCAGGCGTCAATTCGATCTCTTTCTGACCGTTGACCACCACCCACCCATCCCGCTGCATCCGTTTGAGGGTTGCGGTGACCGTGGGCGCAGAGACATCCAGCGATTGGGCCAGACGGGCAGAGATCACCCTCTCGCCATTGCGGTCAAGGGTGTAGATCACGCCCAGATAGTCTTCAATTGTTGGGCTGGGCCGTAAGTCAGTCATATTTTTACCAATTGGGTCTGGTTTAACTTCCATCATTTTATCATTCTTAAGACAGCCGTCAATCAAAAAAATTCGTAGGTGCTGGTGAATTGGAATTCATCTCAAAAGGTTATATGGATATTCAAATATCTAGATTTTTAAGGTAAAATTAGTTAATTAATTAAAAAAAGGAAAAAATATAATGGCTACTCTAGGTCAAAAATTACGTGAATTGAGACATCAACGAGGCTACAAGCTCAATGAAGTCGCCGAAGGCGCTGATCTTTCCATTTCCTTTATTTCCCTGATCGAGCGGGACAAGGCTTCAATCTCCGTCGAAAACCTTCAAAAATTGGCGAATTTCTACAACGTCCGGCTTTTCCAGATCTTTCAGGATATCGAAGAGGAAGACGCCTTCATCGTCCGCAAAAGCCAGATGGACCAGTTAGGGGAATACAGCAACCCGGCTCTGCCCTTCCTCTACCTGCTCTCACCGGAGGACAACCTTTCCTTCAAGTCGATCCTGGCCTATATCCCCCCGGCAGCTTACCACGAGAGCATCCAGATCCAAAAGGGTGAGGCGTTCCTGTTGGTCAAGGAGGGCACGCTGAAAGTGGACCTCCCCAACAAAAAGCCTCTCCTCCTCCATGAAGGCGACAGCGCCCATCTGACCAGCTTCAAAGGGACGGTCCTTTCCAGCGCCAACGACAACAAAGCCGTCAAATTGCTGGTCGTCGGTTCAGCCACCATCCAACACCTGGACCGGCAGGGCGATCTTCTTGCGTATCAGGAAGTCAAATAACGCCGCACGCCTTGCAGCCCTTCCATTAACTCTACGATTCAAGTCCCGCGCCAAAAAGCAGCCCCAAATTCAGCTAAGGATAAACAAAGGCCTGAAATTTCTCAGGCCTTTTTGCACCAAACTTTTTGCACCAACAAATGTTGACAAATACCAGATTATATTGTATTATTTAGATACAATTTATCCATAATTCTCCTTATGGATGTAACCGGTAACATACAACTCTTCTTACAACCTCCAATATTTTTCTCTCTCAAGGAAAACCGCCCAGTTTTGGGCGGTTTTTTCTGGTTCCAGGCAATTACCCCGGCTTTTTGATGACATTCAGGCATAAATTTAGATAAATATCTAACGAGTTTCGCCCCAATCCTGGAATTTCCGCCTGCCCCATTGTATAATTCCCGGCATGAAACTCTTACTCCGGTTTGCAAAAAAATACACCTGGCCGTTAATCGCGACGATCTTCGCCAGTTTAGCCCTGGTGGGGGCGCAGCTGCTGATCCCTTGGCTGGTCCGCAACCTGATCAACCTGGTCACAGACCAGGCGCTCTCCCCCGCGACGATGCAGAGGGTGACCCAGCTTTCCATCATCGCGCTGATTGCCTTCGTCGGCCGGGGGGTCATGCAGTTCCTCCGCAGTTATATGGCCCACCTTGCCGGCTGGGGCGTGGTCTCCGACGCCCGCAAATTCGTCTATGAGCACCTGCAGAAACTTTCCCTGCGGTTCTATGAGGATAAACAAACCGGACAACTGATGTCACGGGTGGTCAACGATACGGACCTCTTCGAACGGATGATCGCTCATGCCATTCCGGATGTGCTGGTCAATATCATCACCTTTTTCGGGATCACGGCGATCCTGGCCAGCCTCAACTGGCAGCTCACACTTTACAGCATGGCGCCGATCCCATTGGTCATCCTGGCGCTGGTGGCCTTCGCCAAGGTGGTCCGCCCAGCCTTCCGCAAGCGTCAGGTGCAGGTTGGTGAGCTGAACGCCATCCTGAACGACAGCTTTGCCGGGATCCGCGAGATCAAAGCCTTCAACCGGGAGAGCGAACAATTGGAGCGGGTGGAACTGGGTATTGAAAATTATAAGGTCTCCCTGATGACGGCGCTGAGACTGATGGCGGTTTTTCAGCCCTTCATTGACTTCTCGACTTCCATCGGCCAGCTGGTAGCGATTTTCTTTGGCGGCAGGATGGCCTTGATGGGCGTGCTCTCCGTGGCGGATCTGGTCGCCTTTTTCCTCTATTTGGAAATTTTCTACCAACCCATCCGCGCCCTGGGCACCTCCTGGGAACAGATCCAGGAATCGCTGGCTGGGTTCGACCGGATCGCCGAGCTTCTGGACGAGGAACCCGAGGTCAAGGTCTCCCAGCACCCTCAGTCCCTCCCCGTGACCATCCAGGGCGCCCTCAAACTGGACAATATCAGCTTCAGCTATATTGACGGCGAACCGGTCCTCGAAAACATCAACCTGGACATCCCGGCCGGCAATGTCGTCGCTCTGGTCGGCCCCACCGGTGTGGGGAAATCCACCCTGGTCAGCCTGATCCCCAGGTTCTACGACGTCCAAGAAGGCGCCATCAGCCTCGATGGGATTGATATCCGAGACCTGGAGATTGAAGAGCTGCGTAGTAAGATCAGCATCGTCCTGCAGGACGTTTTTCTCTTTCACGGCACCGTCCGCGAGAACCTCCTCTTTGGCAATCCGAAGGCCGGGGATGAGGACATCATCCACGCAGCCCAGGTGGCCAACGCCCACGATTTCATCATGGCGCTGCCCAACGGCTACGAGACGATGATCGGCGAACGCGGGGTCAAACTCTCGGGCGGCCAGCGTCAGCGGCTTTCCATCGCCCGCGCGGTCCTGAAAGATTCGCCCATCCTGATCCTGGATGAAGCAACCTCCGCGGTGGACACGGAGACGGAACTCCTGATCCAGCAGGCCTTGGAACGCCTGATGAAGGGGCGCACGACAATCATCATCGCCCACCGGCTGTCCACGGTGCGCAACGCGGACAAGATCGTCGTTCTGGAAGGCAAGGAAATCGTTGAGCAGGGCACCCATGATTCCCTGATCGCGCAAAACGGCCTTTATCACCGGCTCTACAACGTTCAGGAAAATTTGTAATTAAGAGTTGGGGATCTGGATCAGCGCTTGAGTAGGTGAAGCTGCTGACTAGTTAATCGGGATGATCGTGTTATCCCGGGTTTCAATCGTGATGAATTCAATCCGGCCCTGGGCCAGCGCGGTCACCCGGTCCTGAAAAGCGGCCAGATGCTCATTCGGCAGCCGGACGGAAAGGGTCACATCCGCCGCGAAGTTCTTCTCGACGCAGGCGCCGTTGAAATTGGCAATAACGATCTGGACGCGTTCAAAAAGCGGATAAGGAATCACAAACATCAGTGTGGTTGTCGCCAGTTTCTTCGCCCGAGGCAGTTCCGCCAAAACCTGGCGCATACTGTCGCTGTAGGCGCGCACCAGCCCGCCCGTCCCCAGTTTGGTTCCGCCAAAGTAGCGGGTGATCACCACGGTGATATCCCCCACCCCGCTCCCCCGCAGCACCGCTAGGGCCGGTTTGCCGGCCGTCCCGGAAGGCTCCCCATCATCGGAGCAATGCTCGATCGTGGATGCGCCATGCCCGATCAGGAAGACCGGGACATGATGGCTGGCATCGGGAAACTTCTCATTGATATTTTCGATGAACGCCTGAGCCTGTTCCACCGTAAAAGTGGGCGCGGCATTGGCGATGAACCGGGAGTTCTTCTCGATAAATTCGGTTTGAATCCTTCTGGCAGGGACAATTCGGATTTCAGACATAAAGTCTTCCTATAATGACAATCCCAAAATTGGCGCAATCATTTTACCCCAACGCGGAAGAAAAAAGGATGGAAATCAAATCGGCGCCCCCACCCCCTGCGAAGGCTTTGCCGCCACAGGGACCTGCGGCCCTGGTCTTGGCACCTGCACCCTCCCGGGTGTTGAAAGGGCTTTAGGTTCGGGTTCAGGTTAAAGAAAAACAACTCTTCTTGAAGAGAGTTGTTTCCACCCCCTGCGAGGGCTTTGCCCCCACAGGGACCTTCGGCCCTGGTCTTGGCACCTGCACCCTCCCCGGGTGTTGAAAGGGCTTCAGGTTCGGGTTCAGGTTAAAGAAAAACAACTCTTCTTGAAGAGAGTTGTTTCCACC
>WOYY01000001.1 GCA_011620555.1 Anaerolineaceae bacterium
TAATATTCCCCCAATAATTATTGTTATGGCTTGGGTCGTTAATGATATGGCTGAAATTCTGCTTAACACTCTAGGGTATTTTTCTGGATTGATTTCCTGCATCGTGTCATACGTAAAAGCTGAAACTGATCCAGAATTAAGAGTTGTACATACCGCAGAAAGAACTGACCAAATTAAGTAGATAATATATGTATTAGGATCAATCAAGACAATAAAAAAACTAATTCCAGAAATAAAATAACCAATCATAATTGTTTTTTTACAACTCCAAAGGTCAGCTAAAACCCCTGTAGGAATTTCTAAAATAAAATTTAATACTTCGTACACAACTGCTATGCTCAAGATTTGAGCAAAAGAAAAACCCAATTCGCGATAATGAAAAATTAGAATTCCCGTGGCAAATGACCAACTTCCAAAAAATGCGGATAAATAAAATTTCCACACATTATTTGTGATTCCTTTTTTGGTTAATGCTTTATTGTTGTTACTCATTTTTTCTCCTGGCATTGTCAAATTACACTCGAACCACTGTTGGTTTAATTTGTTCTGTTTTATCGAAAATAGAACGAATACACAAATCTTTAATGTTTTTTACCACGATAGTTCAATAATCTCTTGAACACATTACCTGGCGCAACAAATTAATGTACAAGTGATAGGTAAGGGAAATAAAGGGTCAGAATCAAAGAAAATTAAGAAACAAAAGCCATTGTGATGGCTCTTGTTTTTGATTGATTCGAATAATCTCATTCGAGCGGATAGTCCCGATATGCCGCCACGGCCTCATACAGCGCCAGCAGGTTTTCCACCGGTACGCCCGCCTGCACGTTGTGGATTGGGTTGAACACGAAACCACCGCCGCGGCCGAAAATCCGCATCCGCTCCCGGACTTGCGCCCTGATCTCCTCCGGCGTGCCAAAGGGCAGTTCCTGTTGGGTATCTATGCCGCCGCCCCAGAAGGTCACCCGGTCGCCAAAACGTTCCGCCAGCATCCCCGCATCCATCTCGGCCGCCGAGGTCTGCACCGGGTTGAGGACATCAAACCCGGCGTCAATGATATCCGGGATCAATTTGAAGATCGAACCGCAGGAGTGGATGAAGGTCTTCCAGCCGGTGTTCTCATGCACCCAGGTGTTGATGATCTTGTGGAAGGGCTTATAAAGATCGCGGTAGGCTTTGGGTGAGATGAGAGGTCCGTTCTGGGCGCCGAAATCTGCACCGGAGATGTAGACCACAGAGACCTTATCGCCCACCCGCTCGTGAATCCGCCGGAGGTTTTCCAGGCCGATCTCGCACTGTTTTTCAAACACCGCCCAGATGTAATCCCGCCTCATGACAGTGGACATATACCATTCTTCCATATCCCGGATGCCTTTCGGATCCCTGAGCTGCACCGCGGGGACGAGGGCGATATCGCCGAAGCCCGTCCCGCCAAAGTTGGCCAGGATGGCCCGGTCGGTCTCGGTGAAGAGGCGGTCAGCTTCCTTTTCATAGAAGTCCAGGTCCGCTTCTGAGACCGGCTGGAACTCTTCCCAGTTGTCTGCTGGGTCGAGGTGATCCTCATCGAACGGGGGTTGCCGAACAATGGCGTCAAAGTAAAATCCCCCGGCGGGCATCCGGCCGCTGGGTTGGGCGGAGCGGTCCCCTTCGGGATACATCAGGATGTCGCCATTGGGTTCCGGCTGGGTGTTGAAATCCCCCGGCACCAGCACCGGTGTGCCATCGAAGAAAGTCCAGGGCTTCCACCCTGCGAGGGGGTAGCCGAACATGCTGTTGGGGTTGCTCAGCCCGATCACATCCACGCCCAGCGCGTCCAGCAGGTCCGGCTTCACCTCGCCCAGCATCTGATAGGGTTCCGTCACCCTGACGGGCGTGCCGGGTGGGTCCAGTTGCAGCGCCTGGCGGAGCTTGTAGACCGAGGACACATGCATGCCGGTGGTGGGGCTGGAGCCCAGGTCCAGGGGGACACGGTCGGGTTCCTGGTGGGCGAGGGCGGTCTGGATGCGTTCTCTGGCGTTCATGGCGGACCTTTCCTGATTCTTGGGGATGGCTTTATTATAGCGAATAAGGGCCGAAGTCTCTATCCAGGGGCGGAGGAAATAAAAATCCCGCATCTGATCGGATGCGGGATAGTTATGACCACTTCAGGGTTCAGTCGTCACCATCGGTGCCAACTTTATCAGGCTTTTTGAGCTGGCCGGGAGGGCTGTTGCCGTTCTTTTCCCAGCCGATCAGGCCCATATCCTTCCAGATCTGGCCCCAGGCGACCCCGGATTCCAGACTGCCCAGGATCTCTTCCGGGCTGGCATCCACGCCATCCATCTGACTGGTCTTGATCGCCAACATGATCTGGCCGATGCTGTAGCCCTGGCAGTAGGAGGTCATCACCAGCTCTTCGGAGACGCCGTAGCGTTCCGCGATCTTGACCGCCAGCGGGTGCGGGGTGTCTTTCTTGTCCTCAGCGCAGTAGGCGCTGTTGATTTCGAAGCCGCCCATCTCGTCCCTGGCAGCATTGCCCTGGCCAAGCACTTTCACAGCGCTGGCGATCCATCCGCCTTCCTCACCAGCGACGGCTTTGATCAGCACGGAATCGCCCGCTTCGAGGTCGGGAAGGTCAAAATCGGCGGGGATAGCGATCTCAATCGTCTCACCTTTGTTGGATGCAACCGTCAGGACGCCGCCCTCCAGTGAGAGGACTTCGCCTTTGACGTTCCGTATATCGTTCTGGGCGGAGACGGTCCCAACAGCCGGCAGCGCCAGCATCAGGACGATCAAGAGGGAAATGAGAATCTTTTTCATTTGTGCTCCTTTCCAATTTCAGTTTTCTAAGCCAATGAGCAGCCAGATATCCTCCCAGGTCCATCCGTCGGCAAGCATTTGCAGCATCTCGCCGGCGGGTTCATCGGTGACCGCCTGGGTCTCCAGGGCGGCCAGGATATCCTCAAACGCCGCTCCTTCGCAGAACCAAGTCATCACCTGGTCATAGGTGGTGAAATCATAGTCCGCGGCGATAGATTCCCCGAGGGGGTTGATCTCCTGCCCCGGGCATTCCGTGGCTGATTCTCCAGCCGGTGCAGGGGTCATTTCAGCGGGCGTGGTCGCGGAAGCTTTTTCAATGGCAGGAATAGCGTCTGCCGTTGTATCGCTGGTGGGCACAGCCTGGGGACTGCATCCCGTGATCAGGCCTGCGAACAGGAGAGCAGCCACCAGGGCCAGGATCACTTCTTTTTTGGTCATCACCTTTATTATAGACATAATTGAGCCGGATTTTCAACGGAATCCTATTGCAAGCCTGTTATTTCTCCGCCACCAATTTGGCGATCGCGACCAGGGCCTCCACCGCTTTTTCCATCGCGAAAGTGGGAATGAACTCATATTTGCCATGAAAATAATGCCCGCCGGTGAACAGGTTGGGGGTTGGCAGGCCCATATAGGAAAGCCGGCTGCCATCCGTCCCGCCGCGCACCGGCTCCACCTTCGGCTCAACGCCGATGGCTTTGACCGCCTGGAGCGCGATTCCCATGATCTCGGGGTGCGGCTCGATCATTTCCTTCATGTTGTAGTACTGGTCCTCGAGGGTCAGCTCGATCACCGGCTCGCCGTATTGGAGGTTGATGTAATCGGCGGCGGCCTGGATCAGGCGTTTTTTCGTTTCAAACTTCTCCCGGTCATGGTCCCGGATGATATAGGCCATGGTCGCCTCTTCCACCGTGCCGTTAAACTCATAAAGATGGAAGAAGCCTTCATAGATATCCGTGAACTCCGGCCGCTCGAAGACGGGCAGCAGCGCATTGAATTCCATTCCGATCAGCAGGGCATTTCGCATTTTGAGTTTGGCATTTCCGGGGTGCACGTTGCGGCCGTGAATGCGGACCTCAACGCCGGCGGCGTTGAAATTTTCGTATTGCACTTCGCCAATCTCGCCGCCGTCCACGGTGTAGGCAAAATCCGCGCCAAACTTTTCCACATCGAAATGGTCCACGCCCGTGCCGACCTCCTCATCCGGGGTGAAGCCGATCTTGAGCGTGCCGTGTTTGATCTCCGGGTGGCGGACCAGGGTCTCGACCGCGGTCATGATCTCGGCCACGCCGGCTTTGTCATCCGCGCCGAGCAGGGTGGTGCCGTCGGTGGTGATCAGTGTCTTGCCCACATATTTCTTGAGGTCCGGGAATTCTTCCGGGTCCATCAGGATCTGCTTCTCGGCGTTGAGCGTGACCACGCCGCCCGCGTAATTCTCCAGAAATTGCGGGTTGACATTCTCGCCGGAGAGGTCTGGGCTGGTGTCCATGTGGGCCAAGAAGCCCACCACCGGGACATCCCGCTCGATGTTGGCGGGCAGGGTGGCGGTCACATAGCCGAATTTGTCCATTGCCGCATCCGCCAAGCCGAGATCCTTGAGTTCCTGAACCAGGCGTTTGGCGAGCAGGAGTTGTTTTGAGGTGCTGGGGAAGCTGTCCGATTTGCGGGCGGACTGGGTATCCATTTTGACGTAACGAATGAAGCGGTTAACAACAGGGTGCATGAAATCCTCACAGGGGTGATTGTGTTTGGTGGCTGATATTCAATTATAGGCCTTTTAAGGCGGCTTGGTTCAGGGAATGGCTTGGACGAGTTTGGCTCCCAGGTCCTCGCAGGCGGCTCTGACCGCGCTGTCCGGCTCTCCATCGCATTCAACGATGCTGCCGACCTGCTTACCAAGCCGGGAAAAGAGCATCTCCAGGGATTGCCTGGCCCGCCCGCCGCGGTCATAGCTCAGGAAGAGCGCAACCGGCTTGTTCACGAGGCCTTCGGGTTCCCGGGATTTCGCCAGGAACCAATCATCCAGGAAGGTCTTCAGGGTGCCGGCGATGTAGCTGAAATAATCCGGCGAGCCGACGGCGACGGCGTCATAGTGACGGTACGCTTCAATGTTGAAACGACTGTGGTTGGTGTTGAAAAGAGTCGCTTCAGCGCCCGCTTTCTGAATGCCTTCTGCCACGGCTTCAGCCATTGTGTGCAGGTGCCCATATTGCTGGGAATGATAAAGTATTAATATTTTATTTTTCACCATTAATGCCTTTCTTATCTTACTTATTTTAGCACGTTCACCCGGTCAAATTCCGATGCAACCCTAGATTCTCGCAGGGTATGGGCCTGAGATGGGGGTATAATGTCACCAATTTGTTCCAAAATTTCAAGCGCGGAAAAGTGTGAAGCTTATGACCCAGCAAATTCAATTTCGGGATCTGACCCTGCGGGATGGCCAGCAAAGCCTGGCGGCAACCCGGATGACGACCGCCCAGGCGCTCAGTGTGATCCGCACCATTGCTGATGCGGGCTATCCATTTATTGAAGCCTGGGGCGGAGCGACCCTGGACAGCGCGGTCCGCTTCCTGGACGAGGATCCCTTTGACCGCCTGGAGGCTTTCCACAGAGTCCTGGACGGTTCGCCTGCGCAGCTTCAGGCGCTGCTGCGGGGACAGAATTTGTTTGGCTACCAGCCCTACCCGGACGACCTGGTGATTGCGTTAGTCAAACAAGCCGTCCAATCCGGCGTGCGGGTGATGCGGATTTTTGACGCGTTGAATGATTGGCGTAATTTGCAGATCCCTCTCCTGGCGGCCAAAGCCAGCGGCGCTCAGGTGGAAGCCGCCCTGGCCTACACCGTCAGCCCGGTTCACACGGTTGAAAGCATGGTGCAATTTGCCCGCAGGCTGGAAGATGAAGGGGCGGACCGGATCGCGATCAAGGACATGGCGGGGATCCTGCATCCCTGGGATGCCCAGACATTGATCCGCGAATTGAAGGCCAATGTCTCGCTTCCCCTCTCCCTGCACAGCCACGATACCGCCGGAGTCGGCAGGTTCAACGCGATCCTGGCCATGCTGGAGGGCGTGGAAGTGCTTGACACCTGCCTCACGCCTTTCGCTTCCGGGCCTTCCCACCCCCCGGTGGAGCTGCTGATCGTTGTGGCGGAGATGCTGGGCCTGGATCATGGTCTGGATAAGGGCCGGGTCCTCCAAGCCCAGCAGCAGCTTTTCACGATTGCTGCAGAATTAAAGGATGTCAGCCCCTATTTTGGTCAATACTATCATCCGGTGGACTACGGTGATTTTGATCCCCGGACCGTGGAAGCCATATTAAAAGCAGCCCAAAAGGGCACCCGCGACTCGCTGCAGGAAGGGCTGCGGCTCACCCGCGCCCTCCTGGCGCAGAACGCTTATCCGCCGCATGATGAGCGGATCTTTGAATCGCAGGTCCCGGGCGGGATGGTCACCAATTTACAGCACCAGTTGAAGGAACTGGGACGGGAAGAGATCATGGATGCGGTTTTGGCTGAGGTGCCGGCCGTGCGGGCCGCCGCGGGCTACCCACCCCTGGTCACGCCCACCAGCCAGATCATCGCCTCCCAGGCGACCTATAATGTGATCACGGGTGAGCCATACAGCTTTGTCTCCAATGAGTTCAAGATGCTGCTGCGGGGGGAGTTCGGCAAGACGCCCGTTTCACCCGACCAGGCTTTGATCGACCGGGTGTTGGGACGGGGCGCCGAGCTGGTCCATTACCGGCCTGGGGCGTATCTGCTGCCGGTGCTGGAAGATGATGTCCTTCCGGCCTATGTGCACACCCAGAAGGAACGCTTGCTGCATCACCTGCTCGGACAGCCGGCCGATGACTTCCTGCTGCGGCGCGAGGCCGATTTGGGGCACCGGCTGGATTTGCTGTTGGAGGATCTGGTCGCCGGGATTTAGCCCGCCCCAACTTTAATTCGAATCGCGGTTGGCGTATAATGTCTAGCGGGGGTGATGAGTTTACTTGTTGAAGATGGAGGGCGTCAATGGCACCACTTTATCGTTTTAAACCCCTGTCAGTGCTGGCCGTTTTATGGTCGTTCAGTCTTCTTTTGGCTGCCTGCCAACCGGCGGCGCCGACTTCTGCCGCGCCACCCATGCCTGAGACTGAGGCGGTGACGGAAGCTTTGCCCGCGGACGACCAGGCAATGAGCGGCCCCGCGCCGACCGCTGCGGCGGAAGAACCGCTGCCCGCGGACCCGGTGCTGATGACCTTTACTGCTCGGGATGGGGTTGAGCTGCAAGGCATGCTCTACCCGGCCGCGGAAGTCAACGCCCCGGTGATTGTCCTGATGCATTGGGCGCCAGGCGACCAGGGCGACTGGCGGGCTGTGGCGGCCTGGCTGCAGAACCGCGGTTTGCAGGTGGCACCGGGTGGTGTGGACGAGCCCTGGCTGGACTCCAGCTGGTTCCCGGAATTCGCCGCGGAATATTCCTTCAACGTGTTCACTTTCACTTTCCGCGGTTGCGAGGGCGGCTGCGCTGCCTTTGACCGGGAAGGCTGGCGCTTGGATGTGGAAGCGGCCCTGAACCAGGTGATCCGGATGGACAAGATTGACCGCTCGGGGGTGCTGACAATCGGCGCCAGCATTGGGGCGGATGGCGCGGCGTATGGCTGCCACTATTACAACACGGAGTTGGGCGGCTGCCAGGGCGCTTTTTCGCTTTCACCGGGCGGCTATCTGGATATCCCCTACGCCCAGGAGGTCGCCAGCCTTGAAGCGGAGCTGATCGGGCGGCCCGCCTGGTGCCTCTATGCCGCTGGCGACAGCGAATCGGCCGCGGCCTGCCAGGCGACCACAGGCCTGCTCTTCCGCGCGGTGGAATACGGTGGCAGCCTGCACGGTCTGCGGCTGATCAACCCCGAGCAGGACCCCAATCCGCTGGCCTTGATCCTGGATTTCATCCACGACTATCTGCAATGTGATATCTGCGAATTCTAGCGCCGGAGGAATTTCCCTTGCCAGAGCCAACTGCACCTAAACCCTTTTTTCAAAAATACGCCTGGCTGGCAGTCACGCTTGTCATTATTGCCGTGGCTGTGGTCGGCATTTATCATTTTGGCTGGGTCCGGCCTGCGGACGAGGAGGCTTCCCTTCCCCGGGAGATGACCGGGCGGATGACTTATGAGGTGGTCCAGGTTTATCCCCATGATCCCCAGACCTTCACCCAGGGGCTGATCTTCGAGGATGACATCTTCTATGAAAGCGCGGGCCTCTATGGGCAGTCCTCGCTCCGGAAGGTTGATCTGGCAACCGGGGAAGTTTTGCAGCAGGTGGATTTACCGGCGGTCTATTTTGCCGAAGGCCTGACCGCTTGGGGCGACCAATTGATCCAGCTCACCTGGCAGGAGCACCGCGGCTTTGTCTATGACAAGAACAGTTTCTCGCAGGTCGGAGTCTTTGAATATGCCACGGAAGGCTGGGGCCTCACCCAGGATGGCGAGCGCCTGATCATGAGCGATGGCACGTCCACGCTCTATTTCCTGGACCCTGAAACCTTCGAGGTGCTGGATCGGGTGACCGTCACCGACCAGGGCAGGGAGATCGTGAACCTCAATGAATTGGAGTGGATTCGGGGAGAGGTTTTCGCGAATATCTGGCAGACGGATGACATCGTCCGGATCGACCCCGAGACGGGCGAAGTGTTGGGCTGGATCGATCTGACCGGTCTGCTGCCGGAAGAAGAGCGCAGCCCGGAGACCAATGTTTTGAACGGGATCGCCTTTGACTCGCAGGATAACCGGCTCTTTGTGACCGGCAAGCTCTGGCCCCGGCTCTATGAGATCCGCCTGGCGCCCGTTGGGGATGATTAAGAGGTTAAGCCTTTCCCCCCAGTGAAGGAAGGTGGCGTGAAACGCCGGATGACGGGTAGAAACCAAAACAGGGCTGGCAAGTTTGCCAACCCTGTTCTGTTTTGACTTCCGGTCCTTATTTTGACTTTCCTTCAATGACCTTGCCACCGGATTTGACCTTGACTTCAATGCGCTTCGGCTTGACCTCTTCCTTCTTGGGCAGGCGCAGTTCCAGCACGCCGTTTTTGGTCTCAGCCTCAATGTGTTCTGTGTCCACCGAGCCGGGCATGGTGATGGATCGTGTGAAGCTGCCATAGCGGCGCTCGCGCAGGTGATAGTGCCCTTTTTCTTCCACCTCTTCGCGCTCATCACTCACTTCGCCCTTGATCGTCAGGGTATTGTTGGTATAGGTGATTTCAACTTTTTCCGGGTCCAACCCGGCGACATCCGCTTTGATGAGGTATTCGTCATCGTTTTCGATCACGTCCAGCGGCACGCGCAAATTGATTTGGTCGCTGAAGCCCAGCTCGTTATCCCCATAAAACTGGTCGAGCATGCGCTCCATTGCCCGGTTCCAGGAAAGCATTTCACTAACAGGATCACGTCGAATTAAGTTTGCCATCTTATTCCTCCATGAATAGTGAATTTGGTTGATTACACTTTAAAGGATAGGCAGGCTGTATTTAAAGAACGTCAAAGAAATGTTAGCGAAATATAAAAAAAGGGATTAGATTTTTTCGATCACCCAAAAGTGGGAAAGCCCCAGGCGCTGGAAAAAGGTCTTTTCCAGCCCTTGCAGGAATCTTCGCAGGGCGTTGCCCAGTTTGGGACGGCGGGCGATGATGTTGTCGTAGGCGCCAAAGACCGTCCTGCGGGTGATGAACTTGACGGGCAACCCGTCGAAGAGCCGGGCCAGGTCTCGCCGGGTGTAGATCTCCACATGCGGGGCGAGTTTGTTACGCCAGCGGCGCGGCAGGTAATTGACCAGGAACTTGTTGCCAAAGTGGTATTTTCCCCGCCAATAGATGCCATGCGTCTCAAAAGGGTAGCCGCGGTTCGGGCAGAAGAGCACCAGCCGCCCGCCGGGTTTGAGCACCCGCACGGCTTCATTGATTGCGGCCTGATCGTCCTGGACGTGTTCCAGGACTTCATGGCTGAGGATCAGGTCAAAGGTTCCGCTGGGAAAGGGCAGATGTTCGCCCACGCCATTGACCACGTTCGGCTCGAGGGTCTGCGCTTCCTGCAGGCGTTCAAATTCGATATCCAGCCCCACAGCCGGGGAGAAATCCGGGCTGAGGTGGTGCAGGTACATGCCGACCCCGCAGCCATCCACCAGCAGCTGGCCGCCGATCCGCTCGCCGGCGGCATCCAGCACCATCTGCAGGCGGCGGCGCTGGCCATCCCGCCAGACATACGAAGGTTCGCCCCGCAGAGCGGCCTTATCCAGATTGCGCGGCTCGGGCATGATCATTTCTCTTCCTGGGACTGATGTTCCCGGATATGGGGCATCCAGACCAGGATGGTCGTGCCCTCACCGGGTTCGCTG
The DNA here is from genome assembly GCA_011620555.1 of Anaerolineaceae bacterium. GTDB lineage: Bacteria > Chloroflexota > Anaerolineae > Anaerolineales > Anaerolineaceae > Brevifilum. The sequence continues at coordinate 10,172 of WOYY01000001.1, forward strand.
GTGAGTTCGAGATCGCCGCCCACATTGCGGGCGCGGGTCTGCATGTTGGAGACGCCATGGCCCAGGGTGAGCCGGACCTTTTGGGTGTCGAAGCCCTTGCCGTCATCGTGAATTTCCATCAGGACCCGGTCAGTCGTGGTCCAGACCAGCACTTCCACTTTCTTGGCCTGGGCGTGTTTGGCGATATTGGCCAGAGCCTCCTGACAGATATGGAACAGGGCGATGGCGTAGGCATCGGGCAGGTCTTCCAGTCCCTCTGAGGGGCCGGAGAGTTTGGCTTCCACCAGAGAGTTGGCCCGAAATTCGTTCAACAGGCGCTGGAGGCCGTCCATCAGGTCTTCTTCATAAAGCTGGCGGGGGCGCATATCCATGATGAAGGCCCGCAGGTCCCGAATGGTGCTGTTCAGGTCTTCAATGGATTGCTTGACCCGTATGCGGGTTTGTTCAGGCTCCTCGCCCAGCAGCAAAAGGGCATGTTCGAGCGTCAGCCCAACGGCGTAAATGGATTGGATGATACCGTCATGGAGGTCCATGCCGATCCGTTCGCGCTCTTCCAGAACAGCCAGGCGGCGGCCCTGGATGTTGAGCCGGACGTTCTCAAAGGTAGTGCCTACCCAGGAGGCAATCGAGGAGAGCAGCTGCTGATCCATACTATCCAGCAGTTCATTCTGGTTGGAGGCGATGCAGAGCACGCCCAGAACCTCGCTGCGGCTGGTGAGCGGGTAACAGGCGATCTGGCGGATGCCGGCGGCATAGGCCTCGTCGCTCAGCAGGAAGGGGTCAGCGGTGTAAGGCAGGCTCACCAAAGCGGCTTGCCCATCCCAGGCGGTTTTCCCCACCAGGCCTTCATTTAGCTTGAAGCGGTCTTTTTCCCAGAGTGCGGGGATGGCGCCACCCTGGTGGAGCACTTTGTAGAGGGCGTTCATATTCTCATCGGTCAGGTAGATCTCGCCCACCTCGACCTTGAAATAATTCATCACCCGGTCCAGGGCCGTCTCGAGCAGTTCGTCCAGTTCAGTGATCGAAGCCAGCGCCGAAGCCAGGTTGTTGAGCAGGGCCAGGTCCTGGTTGCGACGGGTGAGCGTGCGGTCCCGTTCGTGAAGCTCGGAGTAGGAGCGGGCGTTGGAGATCGCCACCGCGGCATAAGCGGCCAGGGTTTCGATCACCCGTTCATCGTCTTGGGTGAAGACGCCGCCATCGAGCTTGTCGGTCAGGTAGATCTGGCCCAGCCTTTGGCTGCCCAGCCGAATCGGCACGCCCAGCAGCGAGGTCATCTTGGGGTGGCCTTCGGGAAAGCCGGCGCTGCGGGGGTCCTTGGCCATGTCATCTACCCGGATGGGGCCTTCCGCGTCGGCGATCACGCCGATCAGGCCTTTGCCCACAGGGGGGTGCGGCATCCGGGCTGTTTCTTCTGCGGAGATGCCCACGGTGATGAAGTCCGCGAGCCCGCCGTCCTTATCCCGCACGCCGATCGCGGCGTAGGCCGCGCCGGCCTGGTCGCAAGCGATTCGCGCGATCCGCTGCAGGAGGGAAACAAGGGAGATATCCTGAACCAACTCCAGGCTGGCTTGGTGGAGGGCTGCCAGGCGCTCCTCGAGTTGTTCGGCGGATAAGGCGGGTTTACTGTTCATTGCGGGCTAATTTTACCCTGCTTTGGAGTTGGTGGTGAACAGTGAATGGAGGGTCTTATGTCACGCAGGCTCAGCCTCTGCCTCACCAGGCTTGTCTATGTTTTCTCGCAGGGGGCGACCCTGCAAGCGTAAGTTGTGGGGCGGGGGCTTGCCAATCCGCCAAATTTGTTATTTCTGATAGGTTTTGGGAGACTCCTTCCGGTATATTGATACCCTGTGAATGGACAAAATGGCTGTTCACCCTGACCAGCTTGCGAGACCAGGCTGAATTGTGATAGAAATAATTAAAAATTAAAAAGGAGATCCTCAACAATGAACTCCCGCGCGCCGAATAAAATAAAATTCTACAACCTCTCCCGCCAGCAACGCCTGGCGTTGTTGCGGTCCGAAGCCGGGCTGACCGAAGAAGACCTCGCCGCGCTCAGCGGTGAACCGGGCCTGACCGCGGACCAGGCGGAGCACATGATCGAGAATGTGGTGGGCACCTACAGCCTGCCGGTGGGGATCGTCCGCCATTTTATCATCAACGGGCGTCCGGTTTCGGTCCCGATGGTGGTGGAGGAACCCTCCATCGTGGCCGGGGCTTCCTTTATGGCGAAGCTGGCTCAGCCCACCGGCGGTTTCACGGCCACCACAACCGCGCCGGAGATGATCGGCCAGATCCAGATTCTCGACCTGGCAGACCCGCATGAGGCCCGCGAGAAACTGCTGGCTGAGAAGGATGCCCTGCTGGCTCAGGCCGCCGAGGTGGACCCGGTGCTCAAGAAGTTGGGCGGCGGACCGCGCGATTTGGAATTCCGCGTGATGGAGGCTTCGCCGATTGGGCCTTTCCTCGTGGCGCACCTGATCTATGACGTCCGGGATGCGATGGGCGCCAACGCGATCAACACCGCCGTGGAGCGCCTGGCGCCTCGGATCGAAGCGATCACCGGCGGACGGGTGCTGCTGCGGATTCTCTCCAACCTGGCGGACCGTCGCCTGGCCCGCGCCAAAGTGACCGTCCGCACGACGGACCTGGCCTTTGATGATTTCACCGGCGAGACCGTCCGGGATGGCATCATTCAGGCCTGGGCTTTCGCCGCGGTGGACCCCTACCGCGCAGCTACGCATAATAAGGGCATCATGAACGGCGTGGATGCCGTTGTCCTGGCGACTGGCAATGACTGGCGGGCGATCGAAGCGGGCGCACATGCTTATGCGGCCCGGGCTGGGCGCTATACCAGCCTCTCGACCTGGCGCGAGGACGCGGACGGCAACCTGGAAGGCGAACTGGAGATGCCCCTCGCGGTCGGGATCGTGGGCGGCGCCACCCGGGTGCACCCCGGCGCGCAGGCGGCGCTTAAGCTGATGGGCGTGACCACCTCGGCGGAACTGGCCCAGGTGATCGTCTCGGTTGGCCTGGCGCAGAACCTCGCGGCTTTGCGCGCCCTGGCGACCGAGGGCATCCAGCGCGGCCACATGGCGCTCCATGCCCGGCAGGTTGCGATTGCCGCTGGCGCTGTGGGCGACCAGGTGGAGAAACTGGCTGAAATATTGGCAGCAGAAAAGACTGTCCGGGTCGACCGCGCTCGGGAGATCATGGCAGAATGGAGTTGAAGAACCTATGACCGAACATGACCATTTCGAAGGCATCGTTAACCGACCGGCGCGCCCGGTGGGCATTGTGGGCTACGGGGCGTATATCCCCCGCTACCGGCTGCCCAACACCGAGATCTCCCGGATCTGGAAGGGCGAGGAATCCCCCGGCCCGGTGATTGAGAAGGCTGTGGCTGGGCTGGATGAAGATGTGATCACCATGTCCATTGAGGCCGCGCGCAATGCCCTGGCCCGCTCCGGGATTGACGCCTTGCAGCTGCGGGCCGTCTGGGTGGGGTCCGAATCGCACCCCTATGCCGTCAAACCCAGCGGGACCATCGTGGCCGAGGCGATCGGCGCCCCCGTCCATATCCAGGCGGGCGACTGGGAATTTGCCTGCAAAGCCGGGACGGAAGCCCTGGTTGCGGCAATGGGCCTGGTTGGCTCCCAGATGGGCGACTACGCCCTGGCGATTGGGATGGACACCGCCCAGGGCAAACCTGGCGATGACCTGGAATACACGGCAGCCTCCGGTGGGGCGGCTTTCATCATCGGCCCCGCGGAGCAGTCCCTGGCGGTGATCGAGGCGCAGTATTCCTTTGTGACCGATACGCCGGACTTCTGGCGGCGGGCGCATCAGATCTACCCCGAACACGGGCAGCGCTTTACCGGTGAACCGGCTTATTTCGAGCATGTGGCTTCGGCCGCGGGCAGCCTGATGGACAGCCTGGGGATGAAACCCGAAGATTTCAAATACGCCGTCTTTCACCAGCCGAACAAAAAATTCCCCCAGCGGGTCGCCAAGCAGCTGGGATTCAAGCCTGAACAGATCACTGACGGCCTGCTCTCCCCGGTGATCGGCAACACCTACGCCGGCGCCTCCCTCGTGGGGCTGACGGCTGTGCTGGATATCGCCGAACCCGGCGATAAGATCCTGATCACCTCCTACGGCTCGGGAGCCGGGTCGGATGCCTTTGTGATCACGGCCCAGGAAGCGCTGCCCGAGCGGCGCGGCGCGGCGTTAAGCACGCAGGACTACATCGCCCGGCGGACCGAGATCGACTACGCCACCTATGCCCGCTTCCGCGGCAAGATCGCAATGAAGTGAGGCGGGTTATGGATTCAAAGCAGGCGGATGTGGTCATTGCAGGAATCGGACAGATTCCGGTGGGCGAACACTGGAATGCGTCCATCCGGCAGATGGCGGCCGGGGCGATCCTTGCCGCGTTGGCGGATGTCAAGGGGCTGCGGCCTCAGGTGATGTATATCGGTAACATGCTGGCGCCAACGGCCTCCCGACAGGCCAATCTGGGTGCGCTGCTCACGGAAGTTGTCGGACTGACGGGGGTGGAGGGCCTCACGGTTGAGGCGGCGGATGCCTCGGGCGGGGCGGCCTTGCGCAGCGGCTATCTGGCGGTGCTCTCCGGCGCGGTGGATGTGGCCCTGGTGGTCGGCGTGGAGAAGTGGACGGACGTGATTGGCCCCGAATCCGAGACCTACCTTTCCCAGATGCTGGATGCCGATTTCGAGGCGGCCCAGGGGTTGACGCCGCTCAGCCTGGCCGGGCTGCTTTTCCACCGCTATCTGCAGGAATATGGCGCGGACCGGAAGGCCTTCGCCGGTTTCCCGGAGGTCGCTCATGCCAACGGTGCGACCAACCCCAATGCGATGTTCCAGAAGGCCATGGGCGAGGGCGCTTACCTGCGGGCGGCGGTAGCCGCTGAAGTGCTGAATCTGTTTGATGTTGCGCCCTATGCCGATGGGGCGGCGGCGCTTGTTTTGGCGCGCCAATCCGCCCTGCCCAAGGGCTGGGATCAGCCGCTGGTGCGGATCGTGGGGTCCAGCCTGGTGACCGATACGCTTTCGATCCATGACAGGCACGCCCCGCTGGCCTGGGATGCCGCGCGCTTGTCCGTCGAGCGGGCCTGCCGCAGCGCGGGGATCCTGCCCAAGGACCTGGATTTCTTTGAATATCATGATGCAACCTCGCTGCACGCCGCGCTTTCGCTGGAGGCGGCGGGCTTTGCCTCCCAGGGACAGGGCTGGATGCTAGCCCAGCCGGAGGTGATCGGCCTGGCCGGGCAAATTCCGGTGGCGACTTTCGGCGGCCTCAAGGCCCGCGGTCACCCGCTGGGCGCAACGGGCGTCTATCAGGCGGTGGAGGCGGTTTTGCAGCTGCGGGGCGCGGCTGGCGCCAACCAGGTCGAGGGCGCGCGGGTCGGCATGATCCAGAGCGTGGGCGGCATGGCCGCCACCGTGGCAACGCATATCCTGGCAACGTGAAGCGGCCAAGGGGGCGGTAGGTGGATGCCACCAAGGTGGACGGCGACCTGGATGATGACTTTGGGATCCTTTGCCGCTATTCGGGAGAACCATTTGCACCACATTACTCCTTCTTTTATATCAGCAGCGATGGTTACGCCGTGATTGGGAGGAAAGATCAGAGCGGCTCGACCTATCTCTACAGCGAGCAGATGCAGCCGACGGGTGTCATCATCCCGAGCTATGCCACCAACCACCTCCGGGCGGATTGCATTGGCAGCACACTTACCTTGTATGGGAATGGTCAGATGGTTGCCGTGGCGACGGATTCTTCCTTGGCGAGCGGTGATGTGGGCCTGGTCGGTGGGACTTTTGATATCCCCTCGTCCACCTTTGAATTTGATAATTTTGTTCTCTACCAGCCCTAGCCCCATTAACTTTTGAGCTGCAGGGGTGGGTCAGTTTTTTTAAACGCTGACCCACCGATATTTTTAATGGGCTGGCGCGGTTCCGTTTGAAACATAAGAGAATCTGAGGTAGGCTGAACGAGGTTGAGTATAATTAATCTGAGTGTTCAATAAGAAATATAAAAGGAGTTTTTGATGAATGTCACGATCGTTCTATCCTGGATCGTCGCGCTACTCTGGATTGCTTTGGTGGGTTGGGTGGGGTATGCCGCTTTGCGGTCCTACCGTAAGAACCCCCTGAAACCCACCGTACCGGTTGCGATCGCACTGGGCCTGGCGGCCATCATCCTGACCGTGTTCAACAGCGGCCTGGTTTTCATCCAGCCACAGGAGCGCGGAGTGGTGATCTCTGCCCTCGCGCCCGAAGGCTACCGGCAGGAAACGCTGCAGCCCGGCTTATCCTGGGTTACTCCGTTCTTTGAAACAGTGCAGGTCTACCCGATCTCCTATCAAACCTATACCATGTCCATTGCCACCGAGGAGGGCCAGATCGCCGGAGACGACTCGATTGCCGCCCGGACGGCGGACGGCCAGGAGATCCTGGTGGATGCCTCGGTAATCTTTGCCGTGGACCCCGAGCAGGCCTTGCGCGTCCACATCCTCTGGCAGGACCGCTACGAAGAAGAGCTGGTCCGCGCCCAGGCCCGCAGCATCATCCGGGATGTCGTTTCCCAGTTCACTGTCAATGAAGTCGTCAGCACAGAGCGGTTCACATTGATCGATCAGATTAATGCCCAAATGGCCAAGGTCCTGGACGAAAATGGGCTGCTGATGGTGGACTTCGTTTTGCGGAACATCACCTTCTCGCCGGAATATGCGGCTGCGGTTGAACAGAAGCAGATTGCCGAGCAGCAGGCGCAGGAAGCCCAGCTGCTGGTTGAAAAGAAGAAGCAGGAAGCCGAGCAGGCCCGCCAGGAAGCGCAGGGCAAGTCGGATGCGGCTGTGATCGCCGCGGAAGGCCAGGCCCAGGCTCGAATTTTGGAGGCCGAAGCGGAAGCCGAAGCTTTGCAGGTGCAGGCGGAAGTCCTGGCGCAATATCCGGACTTGCTGACCTATGTCTACATCACCAAGCTCTCGCCCAATGTTGAAGTAATGTTCCTGCCTTATGACAGCCCCTTTATCTTCCCCTTGCCGGAAACGGGTACAAGCACGCTCACCCCTCCGACGGAGTAGGTCCTGTTATCACCAGAAAAGAGTGTCACAACGATGTCCGATCAGAGCACTTCAGGGCGTGAAATTCGCCTGACAACGCTCTCCAGCTGTGCTGGCTGAGCGTCCAAACTGAGCGCGGAAGCGCTGGCGCAGGTTCTGCAGCCAATTCTGGAAGTTTATCAGGGTCAATCCGTCCCCGGTCTGTTGATCGGTCTGGACAATCCGGACGACGCGGCTGTTTGGCAGTTGGAAAATGGCCGGGTGCTGGTCGTCACCACGGACTTCTTCACGCCGGTTGTGGATGACGCCTATGATTACGGCGCGATCGCCGCGGCCAACAGCCTCTCCGATGTTTACGCAATGGGTGCTGTGCCCTTCGCGGCGCTCACGGTGGCTGCTCTGCCGCCTGACCTGCCGATGGCGATCTCCCGCGAGATCATTCACGGCCTGGCGGAGAAGACGGCCGAATCCGGCACAGTGATCGTTGGCGGCCACACCATTCAGGATAAGGAGCCGAAGATCGGTCTGGTCGCGCTGGGGTTTGGCGAGGAGAAATCCCTGCTGCGGAAAGACGGCTTGCGGGTGGGTGACAGGCTGGTGCTTACCAAGCCGCTGGGCTTTGGCGTGACCACCACCGCGCTCAAACAGCAGGCCGCCACCCCCGGAGATGTGGAAGAAGTGGTGGGTTGGATGAAGCGCCTCAACCGCGATCCCGCTAAATTGGCTCTGGAATTTGAGCTGCGGGCCGCCACCGATGTCACCGGTTTCGGCCTTTTGGGGCATTCCTGGGAGATGGCGGAGGGAGCTGGTTTGGGCCTGCGAATCGAATTCAACCGGCTGCCCTTCATCTCCTGCGCCGGGAAGCACGCTCAGGAAGGGCGGTTCCCTGGTGGCGCATCGGATAACCGGCTCTATTTTGGCGGGCATGTTCAATTTGATGAGGCGATCCCTGAGGAATCCCTGATGCTGCTTTTTGACCCGCAGACGAGCGGCGGGCTGTTGATCGGCGTGCCTGAGGAGAAAATTGCCGCCTTCATGGCCAGGGCTGAAGAAATGGGCCAGCCCGCCTGGGAGATCGGCGCGGCTGTGGAAGGCGACCGGATCACGGTCGCGGCCTGATCCCTTCGCGTAGCCTTATTAATCCGTAAGTTTGATAAATTTAGGATTCTTGAGTAGAATTCAGCCGCTTAGAGGAGTCTGCCTGGATACCGAGTTTTTTTTGAAGACCATCCTTGTGACGCTCCAGAGAACTTTATGAAACCTGAAAAGAAATCCCCAATTCCGGCAATTTTATCCATCCTGAGCCTTCTGGTGGCCTGGTTTGCCGCGCCCCAACCCGTGCAGGCTCAGGCAGCGGGGACGGCCTGGGAAATGCTGGCGGAGATCAATGCCTACCGCGCGGCCAATGGCCTGGCGCCGATTGAAGAAAATATCTATCTCAACCTCGCCGCGCAGGGCCATGCTGATTGGATCGCAGAGACGGGCCTCGGCGGCCACACCGGCGAAGGCGGCGGCACTGCCACTGACCGGGCTCGCGCTGTAGGTTATGATGTGAGTTACGTCACTGAGAATTGGGCAGAAGGAGTTGGCCTAACCGTCTCAGCCTGCATTTATACTAAATGGAGCGACGCAGCCCACACCGATAACATGCTGGACCCGAACCGCAAGGAATTTGGGGCCGGTGTGGCGGTGAATAGTTCCGGGGTGACTATCTACGTGGTGGATTTCAGCAACTTTGACACGGATGGATCGCAGCCGGCTGATACCTCCCAGGTGACCCCCAGCGGGCCGACCGCGACCACCGCGCCGTTGATTCAACCCTTGATCAAGGCAACCCCTGGGCCGGATGGCACCGTGATCCATATCGTGCAGTACGGCCAGACGCTTTGGACCATTGCTGAAGCCTATGGCATTCCCCTGGCGGACCTGCTGGCTCTGAATAACCTGACCGAGGATTCCGCCATCTACCCGGATGAAGAGCTGCTGATCGTCCAGGGCACAGGTGTGACCGCTACGCCGACCCCCACCGAGATCCTCACGGAGGAAGCAACCCTTACTCCCCTGGCAACGATGCGGCCAACGGCAACCCAGCCTGCGCCCACCCCAACGCCCACGCCGGAACCCCGCAGCAATTTCCTGACCAACATTTTCAGCGGGGATACGCTCTGGGTCGGGATCGGGTTGGTGGCTGTGAGCCTCTCTGGGATCGGTCTGCTGCTCTATACCTCATACCGCTTGCGATGAACCTTGCCTTTGAAGATAAAAAAACCGCCTCAGGGCGGTTTTTGGTTTCTGGGGACCTTGTTCTTAGATCAGGTGAGCGCCATCGGTGGCGTGACAGTGGTAGAGGCTCGCGCTTTTGCCTGTGCGCTGGTGATATTGGGCTTTGACATGGCGCAGGAAAGCTCCCGCTTCCTCGTTGCGGACGAGGTTGACCGTGCACCCGCCGAAGCCGGCGCCGGTCAGCCGGGCGCCGTAACAGCCGGGCTGCTGCAGGGCGATCTCGACCAGCGCATTCAGCTCCGGCGTGCTGACTTCATAGAGGTCGCGCAGGCTCTCGTGTCCCTGGATCATCAGTTTGCCGAAGCCGGCGATGTCCCCGACTTTCAGCAGTTTGACGGATTCCTCCACCCGGGCGATCTCATCCACGATATGCTGGCCCCGCATTCTGATCCGTTCAGGGAGATTGCCGGAATATTTCTCATATGGGGCGGGGAAGACATCGCGCAGGGAGGTGATCCCCGGCAGGTATTGCCGCAGGTGTTCCACAGCGGCTTCGCAGGCGGCCCGCCGGTCGTTGTAGGCCGAGCCGGCCAGTTCCCGCGGCTCTCGCGAATCGGCGACGATGATGGCCACATCTTCAGAAAGGGGCACGGCTTCCCAGTCCAGCGTGGCCGTATCGAGATAAAGGGCGTGGTCCTTTTGGCCGAACATCACGGCAAACTGATCCATGATGCCGGAATTCACGCCGACGTATTCGTTTTCGGCCTTTTTGGTCAGTTTCACCAGGGTCATCCGGTCCACCTCCCAGCCGCCGAGGGCTTTGAACGCCTGGGCAAAGGCCACTTCCACCGCCGCAGAGGAACTTAACCCGGAGCCGATCGGGATGTTGGAGGTGTAGGAGGCTTCCAGGCCCCTCACCGGAAGGCCGGCCTTTTGGCAGGCCCAGGCCACCCCCGCCGGATAGCGGGCGAAATGGGGCAGGGGTTTGCCTTCCAGGTCGGTTTTGTTTTCCAGGTTATCGAGAGAAAAAATAGTGGACTGACCCAGGTCGAGGGCGTGCAGGGTGATCAGATTTTGCTCTAAAGGGGAAAATTCCAGCGTCAGGGTCAGGTCAATCGCCACGGGCAGGACGGGGCCGTCGTTGTAGTCAACATGCTCGCCCAATAGGTTGACCCGGCCGGGGGAGAGGATGGTTTGGGAAGCGGATTTGTTTTCGGATGATGACATTTCAACTTTCCTCACTCGAAAAAACAGGCGGCAGGTCAATGGATTGCGCCAGGGTCGCTTTCCGCTCATGGCTGTAGCGTTTGATCTGGGCTTCGCGCTTGAGGGCGGCGCTGTGGTCTTCAACTTCTTCCACATAGACCAATTTGACCGGACCGTTCATCCGGGTATAGCGGGCGCCGCGCCCGGCGTTGTGCTCTTTCACCCGGCGTTTGGGGTCCGTAGTCCAGCCGGTGTAGAAGGAGTCATCTGCGCAGCGGACGATGTAGCAGTAGTAGGCCATGCCTTTTACCTGCCGATCAGAAACAGGGCTAAGGAGATCAAGGGCTTGCGGATGATCAGGTCAATCAAATCAATTCCGATCATGGGCAGGATGAAGACGATTGCCAGCAGGATGAAGGGGCTGTAAGGGCGGATGCGCTCCAGTCCCTCTACCCAATGTTCGGGCAGGAAAAAGGCGATCACCTTCTCGCCATCCAGCGGCGCCAGGGGGAGGAGGTTGAAGAAGAATAAGGACAGGTTGATGAAAAGGAATTCCAGCAGAAAATCGCCCCAGGAGGGCAGGATCGGGCTTGTGCCGCTGACCAGCGGCACCCAGCCAAAACGGAGCGGGACCGCCGCCAGCGCGCCCATCAGCAGGTTGGAAGCCGGACCAGCCAGCGAGACCAGCATCTCGCCCGCTTTGCTTCTTTGCCGGAGGGCATAGGGGTTGATCGGGACGGGTTTGGCCCAGCCAAAGCCGGCCACCAGCAGCAGGATAGACCCCATGATGTCCAGATGCGCCAGGGGGTTGAGCGTCAGCCGTCCATAGGACTTGGGGGTGGAATCTCCCAGCAGGGTGGCTACCGCGGCATGAGAAAATTCATGGATGGTGAAGGCAATCATTAAGGTGATGATTCTTGAGATGATGATTGGGGGTTCCAAGTTGAATAGCATGCGGGATAATGGCCCTTTAGGTAGGAGAGTCAAATCGTGTTGATTATAACATGCGAAAAGGGTGAGGAAAACGCGCCACTAAAATAAGGTTTTTTTGAGGCATTACGAGCGCACTCGGGATTTTTTTTAGTGAATTAAGATAAAATAGGTATAATTAATCAAAGGCCGTAGATTTATTCCTGTGGATCATCAATAATTAAACCGAATAAGGATTGAAACACTGTGAGGTGTCAGAATGGCTAAAAGAAAGCATGGCTCTGTTCCACTAAAGAAAGATGAGATCACGCCGAAACCCCTTTATGATTCGCGGCGGAAATTTCTCAAGCAAATGGGCTTTCTTGGCATGGGCGCGGTGTTGGCGAGCTGTGCGCCCGCGCCGGCTGCCACCAGCGCGCCCCCGGCTGAACCCACCGGCGGCCTTGCCACCCTCACGGGTCTGACGGATGAGCTGGGCAATCCGTTGACGGATTACAACGCGGTGACGGGTTATTGTAACTTTTATGAATTCACCACCAACAAGGAAAAAGTGGATGAACAGGCCGAGGATTTCGTTCCCGAACCCTGGTCGGTCGAGGTGGGCGGGCTGGTCAATAATCCCCGCACTTTCACCATGAGTGAGATCCTGGAGACCTTTGACCAACAGGAGCGCATCTACCGGATGCGCTGTGTGGAAGGCTGGTCGATGGTTATCCCCTGGCTGGGCTTCCCCCTGCGGCAGCTGCTGGAAGAGGTGGAGCCGACCTCGGAGGCCAAATATGTGGCTTTCCAGACGGCCATGCTGCCCGATGTGATGAATGGCGTGAACTCGATGATGTTCCCCTTCCCCTATCTGGAAGGCTTGCGCCTGGATGAGGCGCTGAATGACCTCAGTCTGCTGGCAACTGGGCTTTATCATGAATCCCTGCCGCCCCAAAATGGCGCCCCGATCCGGCTGGTGGTTCCCTGGAAATATGGGTTCAAGAGCATCAAGTCGATCGTTAAGATCTCGCTCGTGACGGACCAGCCTTATACGATGTGGAACACGATCGCGCCGCAGGAATATGGCTTTTATGCCAATGTGAACCCGGACGTGGACCATCCGCGCTGGTCACAGGGGACGGAGATCCGGATTGGTGAGAACCAGCGGCGGGACACCTTATATATGAACGGCTACGCCGATGAAGTGGAGTACCTTTACGAGGGGATGGACCTCGCGGTTTACTACTAGGCCCCGAATAACTTTACGGACAGAGCGGCATGAATCAACAGATTGAGGATCGAAAACAGGAATCCCAACGCTTTCAGATGAGAGTGCTGGTGCACTTTGGCGGGCTTTTGCCATTGGTCCTGCTGATCGGTTCTTATGTGCGCGACGAGTTGGGCTTCAACCCGGTGGAAGCGGCGCTTCAAAAGACGGGGCAGATTGCCGCCGTGTTCCTGGTCTTGTCGCTCGCGATCACACCCTTGCGCAAGCTGTTAAAACTGCCGCTGCTGCGTTACCTGCGTAAGCCGCTGGGCTTATATGCCGCCTTTTACGCAGCGCTTCACTTTTTGACCTTTGCCTGGTGGGATTATGGCCTTGATTTCGGCCTGATCTGGGCGGAAATTGTGGCCAAGCCCTTCATCATTATCGGGGCGCTTGCCCTGCTGATCCTGGCGGTCCTGGCGGCCACCTCCTTCCGCTCCGTCCAACGGAAAATGGGCAAGAAGTGGGTCCAGCTGCACAGGTTGACCTACCTGGCGGCGATCCTGGTCATTGCCCATTTCCTCCTGGCGGTCAAAGGGAACCTGCTGACCCTTCAGGGAAATTACACTTTCCCGCTGGTCCTGGGCGGTGTGTTGGTCGTGCTGTTGCTTATGCGACTGCCGGGTATTCGGAAAAATAATTAGCGCTGGCGCTCTGATTTGACGGGTTTACCTTGTCCAGTCAAGGCGGCGGATCGCAAGCAGCCCACCGCGAAATTTGGGCCCGCGCCCGAACCGCTGGAACCCTTGAAATAGATTTATATAATGAAGAGGCGGTGAAACTCACCGCCTGTTTTTGTTATAGTGTTGTGGACATTAATCGCTAAAATCCAGGATCTGTTCCCGGATCTCACTCCATTGGAGCGCATCCGCAATGCCTTGTTCGATGGATAATTCGGCTTCCCAATCCAAAAGCTTTTTGGCCTTATCCGCGTTGGCGTAGGCGCCGGCAACGTCGCCCGGGCGGGGTGGCTGCTCGGCCTTATGGATCACCTGGCCGTAGACCTTCTCGAAAGCGGTCACCATTTCACGCACGGTGACGCCCTGGCCTGTGCCAAGGTTGATGACCACATAGGGCGTGCCTGGTTCGGCCGCGGCATCAATGACCTGGTCGAACTTCTCGACGGCTTTCACATGGGCCAGGGCCAGGTCCCAGACGTGGACATAGTCCCGGATGCCCGTGCCATCCCGAGTGGGCCAATCAACGCCGGTGATGTTGAAGACCGGCTCTTCGCCTAATGCCACGGCAACCAGCTTGCCGAGGATGTGGCTGGGCGCTTTGATGTGCATCCCGGAGCGCATCTGCGGGTCAGCCCCAATTGGGTTGAAATAGCGCAACGCGATGCCCTTCAGCCCATAAGCGCTGGCGAAATCCTCCAGGATCATCTCCATCATGACCTTGGTGCGGGAATAAGGGCTGTTGGGTTTGAGAGGGGATTCTTCCGTCACCATGAAGTCGGGGACGACGTCATAAATCGCGGCTGAGGAGCTGAAAACCACCCGGGGGTAGCCGAGTTCGGCAAGTTGATGGAAGAAAGTCATGGATTTGACGACGTTCTCCCGATAATAATCATAGGGCCGGGAGACCGATTCGGGGACAACTATCAGCGCAGCGCAGTGGATCGTGGCAGCAATATCGGGATGGTCCGCGAAGACCTGCCGGACGGCGTCCTGGTCGGCGATATCCGCCTGGTAAAAAATGTGACCTTTGGTGAATTCCTCACGGCCGGTGACCAGCGAATCGAGGATGATGGGGGTATGGCCGTGGTCTTTGAGGGCGGAACAGATCGTGCTGCCGATATATCCGGCGCCGCCGGTGATGAGTACCTTCATCGTGCACACTCCTTGGGCTTGTTTTTTGATTTCTCCATTCTAACATTGATGGCGGGAAAGGGGCCAACGATATCAGGGCTGGGCTTGGCAGGCGGCGATAAAGGTTTTGAAGAGCGCCCGCATACCGGCATCCTCCGGCAGGCATTCGGGATGCCACTGGACGCCGAGCGCAAAGGGTTCTCCCCGCACGACGAGACCTTCCACCAACCCATCCGGCGCGAAGGCCACCGCCTCGAGCCCCTCGCCAACCCGGGAGATGCCCTGATGATGCAGGCTGTTCACCGGGACTTCATCGGCCTGGAAGATCTCGTGCAGCAGGCTGCCGCGGGTCAGGCTGACGGTGTGGGCGTACTTGTCGCGCGGGTAAGCGGGGAACCAGTCGTGCTTGAGGGCGTTGGGCAGCTGGTCTGCGAGATGGGTGTGGAGGCCGCCGCCAAAAGCGACATTCAGAACCTGCGCGCCGCGGCAGATCGCCAGGAAGGGCAGGTGACGGCCCAGGGCCAGTTCGAGCAGATCGAATTCAAGGTTATCCCTTTCAGGGTCCACGCCGTAGATTTTGGGATGAGGGCTGCCATTGAAGCGGGCGGTTTGGATATCGCCGCCGCCCGTGAAGAGGATGCCATCCAGGTGGTGAATGAGCGCGTTGAGGCCGGGTTTGTCCAGCCCGGTGGGGATCAGGAGGGGGACCCCGCCGGCCAAAAGAATGGCTTCAACATAGGCCCTCCCCAGCTGGAATACATCTGCGCCGGTTTGGGATTTCGCGTTCCCGCCTGTGATCCCGATGATGGCTTGGGGTGTTTCCGACATGGTCTCTCCTGCAATGAAAAGACCTCATCAGGAATCAACAACGATCAAAAGATAGTTGACTTAAGCCCTGATGAGGTGTTGGGCTGGGAAACTTCCCAGCGTGACATCCTGATGAGTTTATTCTAAAAACGTTGTTTGAGCCGGGCGCTCTTGCCGGTGCGTTCGCGCAGGAAGTATAAGCGAGCGCGCCGCACCTTGGTGTGCCGCTCGACAACCACTTTTTGGATGCGGGGGGAACGGATCATGAAAGTCCGCTCAACGCCGATACCGTTGCTGGCGATCCGCCGCACGGTGAAGGATGCGTCGTTTTTGCTGCCGCGCACGAACAAAACGGTGCCTTTGAAAACCTGAACGCGTTCCCGATCACCTTCTTTGATCAGCAGGTGGACGGCGACGGCATCGCCAGGGAACAATTCAGGAATATTCTCGTTGACAGGCGCTTCAACTGATTTTAAGAGTTCCGCATGATTCATCTTACGATCCTTTATTTCCAATGATAAATACCACGTCTTCCCAGACGCGAAGAAGGATTATACCATGCCCCCCAAGACTCAGCAAGCGTAAATGGAGGGCAGATTCCGGGAATTGGGCGGAAATATATGGGGCTAGTTTGCGCTAGCCGCTTGAATAAGAATAGAATCAGAGATGAAACAGGAAATTAATTAAATTGATATAAAAAGAACTATAAAAAGAACTTGCCATATATTTAGAATTCGATTAGAATATTGATACATCGAGATAATATTGAATTATTGGTGGGAATTCCAGGCTTACTGGTTCAAAACTCCCTGGGGTTAAACAATAAAAAATTATCATCAAGTGGATTGTCGAGTATTTGCAACATGACGCCTGTGGCAATAATTATTAAGAACAATACTGCTTTGCGAAAAAAGTGTGTTTGATTCGGGGGCTGTCTAAAAAGGCAGCTCCTTTTTGATTAAAACATGGCCAATAAGGCATT
>WOYY01000072.1 GCA_011620555.1 Anaerolineaceae bacterium
AAGTCTAAAGCTTCTGCGCGGGGAGATGGCGCAGAGCGCCGCATGAGGGGCACAATACCAATATTTATTCTTATTTCTTGTCTGAAATTCCGGGGATTTATTTTTGGGAGACCTTTGCATTTTCACCGGGTCTTTTTTGACTATAATTAACGGTGCCTCATAACCTAAGAATAGAAAGATCGGTATGGACTTTTTGGAAAGCACCGCCAAATCCCTGATCGGATTGAAACTCACGCCGGACCAGTTGGCCAAGCTCCAGGTCTATGAAAATGAGCTGATGGTGTGGAACGAGCGCATCAACCTGACGGCCATCCGGGACCTGGAAGGGATTCGCACCAAGCACTTCCTGGATTCACTCACGGTCCTGCTGGCCTGGGAGCGTCAGGGGCCGCCTGCCAGGATCATAGACATCGGCACCGGGGCGGGGTTCCCGGGCCTGGTCCTGAAAGTGGTCTGGCCGGCTTCCCAGGTCACCTTGGTCGAATCGGTCCACAAGAAAGCTGATTTTTGCCGCTATATGGTGGAGAAGCTCAACCTGCAGCAGGTGAACGTCCTCTCGGACCGGGCGGAGGCCGTGGGCCAGGACCCGGAGCATCGCCAGACCTATGACCTGGCCGTGGCGCGGGCGGTGGCCCGCATGCCGATCCTGATGGAATATTTGTTACCCCTAGTGCATCGGAATGGGATTGCGATGGCGATGAAGGGCGAGAGCGCCCCAGCGGAGACCCAGTCCGCGGAAAAGGCCATCCAGCTTTTAGGCGGGAAACTGCATAAACTGATCCGGGTGGAACTGCCCGCGGTGGTCGAGGAACGGTTTATCGTGGTGGTGGATAAGGTGGCCCGGACGCCGGAGGATTATCCCCGGCGGGTGGGCGTGCCTTCCAAGAACCCCATCCAATAACCTTAAAAATTCCCGCTTAAATGTAGTAAACTTATAAGACAATGGTAGATCAATTAAAAAGAAATAAGAATAAACAAGAAGAAATCGACCGCTGCCTGAAGCTGATTCAGTCCAGAAATCCCCGAGACCGATCCTACGCAGCCAAACGATTGGGGGAATTAAAAGCAAGACCTGAACTTCTGATGTCCCTGATGGACGATCCGAACGGTTTTGTGCGCTCTGCCGCGGCTGAGGCTTTGGGGCGCTCTGTGGAGCTTCCCGCGCCCGAGGTGGTTTCCTGTTTGCTGGCAGCCATTGACGACCCCAACAACTATGTCTGTGCGGCTGCGGTAAACTCTTTGGGTTTGCTACAGGCCAGCCAAGCTCTGGAACAAATCGAAGAGTGCCTAGATGACCAGCAGCCGATCGTGGTGCAGGCCGCGATTCTGGCGATGGCCCGGATTGACCCTGAACGGATCAAACCCCGGCTGGTTGAATTCCTGCACTCCGATGAATACCTGATCCATCTGGCTGCCACCCGCGCCTGCGGGTGGTTGTGTTATCAGGCGTGCGATCAGGATATCCTGCAGGCTTTGAAGAATTTCATGGCGACCAACGAGGAGCAGGACCTCAAGCTCCCCAAGCTCTACATTGAAGTTCTGGCCCGGCTGGATATGAAAGCCGCCATCCCGATCCTGATGGAGATCGCCGAGAAGGAAGTGGGGCTGCGCGGTGTGGCCGTGGAAGCCCTGGTGGAGATGAACGCGGAAGAAGCCGCGTCCATCCTTTCCCCGCTCCTCAGCGACCCCAGCAACCGACTTCGGCGCAACCTGATCGAGATGATGATGCAGGCGGATTATGCGCCCGCGCTGCCCCTGGTGCGTCCTCTGCTGCGGGACAGCGCCATCACCGTGCGGGAGACGGCTTTGGCGGCCGTTTCCAAATGGAATGATCTGGTCTCGATTGATGACGTCCGCAATATTGCCTATAACGATCCAAACCCCTTCGTCCGCCCCCAGGCCGTGATCACCCTCACCCGGCTTCTTGGGCAGGATGCCCTGCCGGACCTGGTGGACCTGGCGGATGACCTGAATCTGCACGTGCGCCGGGCTGTGGCTCAGTGTCTGGCGGAGGTTGATTTTCTCACCCCGGAATCCCGGCAGGCCCTGCTGAATCTGGCGGAAGATCCGGATACGGCGGAATTTGCCCAGGAGGCGCTGGCTGCGCACGACCTGAGCGGTATCCGACCCATGCCCGCGCCCAAGCCTGCCCTGCGGGTGCCCGTGCCAGAGGACATCATGGCCGACAGCCAGCCCCTGCTGGACCTACTGGAGACCTGGCAGGAATCCCTGCCTGATTTGCAGCGCCGGTTTGACCTCGAGACTCTTTCCGGGGTTGACCAGGCCCTTTCAACCCTGATCCTCTACTTGAGGGAGTTGAACAACAGGACGCATTAGTCCAGGATGGCAGTGAGGTAGGAGATGAACCGTTGATCGCTGAATGGGGCGGCTATGTCAGCGGTTTTTAATATTAAAGGGAGAGTGTTATGAAAACCCAAGGTCATTGGTTGGTGGATGCTTTAGGCCGGAGAATGTTCCTGCGGGGCGTGAACCTCAGCGGGGCCTCGAAAGTGCCGGCGGAGCCGGATGGCGAATACCGGCTCCGCATCAAGCGGGCCGCGCGGCGCTGCGCGGAGTGGCCCAATCCGGCCGGTTTTAGAAGCCGTATTTCTTGAGGAGGTCCTGCAGGTCGTTCGGGTCATCCACCCATTCTTCGGTGTACCCGCAGGTGGCGCAGCAATAGCGGGTGGTCCGGACGGTCTTAAAGCTGGACGGGGGTTTTGCCCCGCTGAACATGGCCGGAGGCTGAAGCTCGCCCGGCAGGCGGACCACATCCCTCGAGCGGCATTTCGGGCATTGCAGGTTTTTCATCTCGCCATCCTTTCGGCTTTGCTTGCAAGATGAAGTGATTTTAGGGGGAGAACCCTCTCAAAAACTCGCCAGATCTCTGCAATTTCAGGGCAGCCATACCGGCCGGGCACCGTTTTCGACGATCAATTGGCTTTCATCCTTCCCCCACTGCCAAAGCCAGATCTGAGAGCGGAAATTGGCGCTGCTGGTATCCAGGCTTTGATAAACCAACTGATAGCCTGATGGGTTCCAGTGATAGGCGCTGTAGGTTTTGGCCGGTTCGTTGGCGATCAGGTTGATGTCTTTCCCGTTGAGGTTGAGCACCCAAAGCGCCTTGGCCGCGGTGTCATTCACCGCGCGCAGGCTGACGGCGACCCATTCGGCATCCGGCGAGTAGCGGGGCTGGCTGAAGCTGGTCCCGTCCGATTCGCCTTCCAAGGCGCGCTGGACGGTGCTGTTTTTCAGATCGGCAATGTAAAGTCCCACCTCCGGTTCAAGCGCTGAGGGAATCAGGTCAATGAAAAGCAGGCTCCGGCCATCGGGAGACCAATCACCCATCTCTTCCATCGAAGTGGGGATCAGAATTTCCTGTGAGGTTTCCAGACCCAAGACTCGGATGGCGCTTTGAGCGGTGTCGTAGAAGCCGAGCCACTGGCCGTTTGGAGAGAAAGAAGGGCTGTGTCCGTTGGCGTCTTCGCTCAAGGCGCTGGTCGCCACAGGGTCCAGGCTGACCATCCAGATTTGGGAAGGCTGGAGCAAGCTGGTGGATGCACTGCGGACCTGGCGGGCATAGGCGATCTGGGCGCTGTCCTGAGACCAGACGGGCTGGCTGCAATGATCCGGGCCGCAATCCAGCAGGAGGGTGCTTTCCTCACCCTTCCGGTCCACCACCCAGAGGTCGCTCCCCCCCTCGGCGTTTTCAGCGGCATAGACGATCCTTTCCCCGGTCCGATTAGGCGCAAAATCAATCACCGCCCCGCCGGTGTCGGTCAGCGCAGTGGATGTTTGGGTGGTCGCGTTCCAGCGCCAAAGGTCGCCGCCGCTCTGGTCGAGAACGAGGTAGAGGATCTCAGGTTTTCGGATCGTAAAACTCGAATCCATCGACTTGTTTAGGCTTTCTCCCTCAGCGGATTTAGCGCCCGCGCGAAGGGAGAGGGTGATTCCCTGAACCTGGTCGAGCGGCATCTCCGGGAAGAACCAGACGGTATTCTCCACCCATTCAAAGCGGCCGGGCGTTTTGGGCGTGATCGTGATATGACTCTCGACCGAGGTCCGGTCCATGGGCTGGCTGAATTGAAGCCCCACCGGCCCGTAGACGCCAATTTGTCCGGCTTCATCCGGGATAACAATTTGAACGTCAATCTCAGGCTGCAGATATGTGAACTGAAAAATGATGAGGATTGCAGCGAACAGGACAACCAACAGGATGAGGATTGTTCGGTATAAGGGTTTCATAGTTTAGAACTTTCGGATTGTGTTTGGCCCACTTGTTGACATGATCCGGCAAAGTTGAAAATGGATGATATTTATTGTACGCGAACCTGAATTTCCTTCGCGGTTAATAATAAATTTCAGCGGCCTTCGTTTTGGGAAGGCCGCTGATGTTGTCGGTGTTCAATACGCCTGGATTAAGGCGTTGGCGTGGCGGTGGGTGTGCGGGTGGAGGTGGGCACCGGGGTGACGATGTTCACCGGGATGACGACGACATCGCCCACGTTGAGGTCGTTCTCGTCTTCCATCTCATCCAGGTTGTTGGCCCGCCGGTAGGCATTGGTCTCCGTCAGGATGCGGTCGATGGTGCTGTTATACCGTTCAGCCAGCGCATAGAGGCTGTCGTTCGCCCGGACGGTATATTCGATCTTGGTGCCGGGGGCGATATCGGATGGCAATGGGGTCACTGTGGGCAGTTGCTGGCCGGGCGCCGGGATCAGGATCGTTTGGCTCGGGGTGATGAAGCAGGCGCTGTTCAGGTTATTGAGCGCCAGCAGGACATCCACATCAACATCAAACTGTTCAGCGATGGTGGTGCAGTTGTCATCTTCCTGAACGACATATTCAAATGGCCCTGAAGGGGTTGACGTAGCCGTGATGGTCGGGGTCTCGGTGATGGTCGGTGTCATCGTGGGTGTGGCGGTTGGGGTCACCGGGGTGGGCGTGGGGGTTTCGGTGGGCGTGGGGGTTTTGGTCTTGAAGAGCGAGATGCCGCCGCCGCCGCCACCGCCGGTCAGATAGATCACCAGCAGGACGATCCCAACGATCGCCAGGAGGATGGCCAGACCGCCAAGGATATAAGGCCCCATTTTTTGTTTTCTTCGGTACGATGAAATGACGTTCTTCGCATTTTTATTGCGCATAGGAATTCCTTTTCAAATGAGGTTCAGCCCCGATG
Source organism: Anaerolineaceae bacterium (assembly GCA_011620555.1). Classification (GTDB taxonomy): domain Bacteria; phylum Chloroflexota; class Anaerolineae; order Anaerolineales; family Anaerolineaceae; genus Brevifilum. The sequence goes on from WOYY01000072.1 coordinate 5,180, forward strand.
GACGCGCCAGGCTGCCCCCTGCCTTGATATTTGGTGGCTATATTTTAACCGATAATCAAAATGCGGTCGAGTCTCTTAAAAATTGCAGAATCGCTCAGGCGCACTTCAGAATCTTTTTCATGAATTGGCCGGTATAGGATTGCGGGATCTGGCAGAGCGTTTCGGGCGTCCCTTCGGCGATGATCTCGCCGCCGGCGTCGCCGCCCTCCGGGCCAAGGTCGATGATCCAGTCCGAAACCTTGATGATATCCAGGTTGTGCTCGATGATCACGACGGTGTTGCCCTCATCCACCAGGCGCTGGAGGACGTCAATCAGGCGATGCACATCGGCGGCATGCAGCCCGACCGAAGGCTCATCCAGCACGTAGAGGGTGCTGCCGGTGGAACGGCGGGAAAGTTCCTTTGAGAGCTTGACCCGCTGCGCCTCGCCGCCCGAGAGGGTCGTGGCGGCCTGGCCCAGGCGGATATAGCCCAGCCCGACATCCTGGAGCGTTTCCAGCCGGCGGGTGATCTTGGGGAAAGCCTCAAAGAATTCCACAGCTGTGTCGACGGTCATATCCAGGACTTCGGCGATGTTCTTATCCTTGAAGCGGATCTGGAGGGTCTCGCGGTTATAGCGGCTGCCGTGGCAGACATCGCAGGGCACGTAGACATCCGGCAGGAATTGCATTTCAATCGTCAGCTGGCCCTGCCCGGCGCAGGCCTCACAGCGTCCCCCTTTAACATTGAAGGAGAAGCGGCCTTTCTTATAGCCGCGCATCTTGCTTTCCGGCAGCTCGGCGAAGAGGTCCCGCACATTGTCAAAGACGCCGGTGTAGGTGCCGGGGTTGGAGCGCGGCGTACGCCCGATCGGGGATTGGTCAATGTTGATGATCTTGTCAATATGCTCCACACCCTCCAACGATTCAAAATAGCCGGGGTTGGTCCTTGCGCCGTGCAGCTGCTTGGCGAGGATGCTGTAGAGGGTATCGATCAGCAGGGAAGACTTGCCGGAACCGGAGACGCCTGTGACGCAGATGAATTTTCCCAGCGGGAGGTCGAGGGTCACATCTTTGAGGTTATTTTGAGTGGCCCCTTTGAGGACCAGGTGTTTGCTGTTCCCCTCGCGCCGTTTTTCGGGGATGGGGACATATTTCCGACCGGAGAGGTAAGCGCCGGTGAGGGAATTGGGGTTTTGGATGATCTCTTCGGGCGTCCCCTCCGCGATCACTTCGCCGCCAAGGTCTCCGGCGCCGGGGCCGAGGTCCACGATCCAATCGGCGCGGCGGATGGTCTCTTCGTCATGCTCCACCACCAGGACCGTGTTGCCGAGGTCCCGCATCCCTTCCAGCGTGAGGAGCAGGCGTTCATTGTCACGGGGGTGCAGGCCGATGGAGGGTTCGTCCAGCACATAGAGGACGCCCATCAGCCGGGAGCCGATCTGGGTAGCCAGCCGGATGCGCTGGGCCTCGCCGCCGGAGAGCGACCCGGCGGAACGCTGCAAGGTGAGATAGTCGAGGCCGACATTCACCAGGAACCCCAGCCGGGCTTTGATCTCCTTGAGAATCCGCTCAGCAATGATGGTCTCGCGTGGGCTGAAGGGGGAGGAATCGCCGGATAATTTCTCCACCCATTCCAGGCTGATGCGCACAGGCCACTTGGTGACTTCCACGATGTTCCTGCCGTCCACCGTGACGGCCAGCGCTTCCTGGCGTAGGCGGTCGCCGCCGCAGGTCTGGCAGGGGCGGTCGCTCATGAATTCGGAGATCTTTCCCCGGATATACTCGGAGTTGGTCTCGTGGTAGCGCCGTTCAAGGTTGTTGATCACGCCTTCAAAGGTGGCTTTGAAGGAGCTTTTGCGCCCGTTGCGGCCGGTGAATTCCACGGTCAGCTCCTTGCCGCCGGTGCCGTAAAGGATCTTGTCCAGCTTGTCCTCAGGCAGCGACTCAACCGGGGCTTCCAGATCGATGTCATATTTTTTGGCGACCGCTTCCAGCATCTGCCAATAGTAGCCGCCGTCATCCTTGGGGCCGTTCCAGGCGGAATCGGCGATTGCGCCATCCACCAATGAGACCGAGCGGTCCGGGATCAGCAGGTCAGGGTCGATTTCCTGGCGGCTGCCGAGGCCTTGGCAGGTGGGGCAGGCGCCGTGCGGGGTGTTGAAGGAAAAGGTGCGCGGCTCAATCTCGGTGATCACGCTGCCATGTTCCGGGCAGGCGAGATGTTCCGAAAACTGGATGTCGCGCGGTTCCTGCTCGTCAAGGATCTGGACGATGATGTAGCCGTCGCCGAATTTGAGGGCCGTCTCGACCGAATCGGTCAGCCGGGAGCGGACCGCCTGGGCATCCTCCTCGTTTTCCGGCTCGCGCAGGACCACCCGGTCCACAATGGCCTCGATGGTGTGTTTTTTATAGCGGTCGAGGTCAAACTCCTCATCCAGGGGATAGGTCTCGCCATCTACCCGGACGCGCACGAAACCCGCTTTGCGGATCTCTTCAAAGACGGCCTGGTAGGTGCCTTTCCGCTCCCGCACTAGGGGCGAGAGGATCTGCAGGCGGCTGTCCTTGGGCAGGGCTTCGATATCCTCCACGATTTCCTGGGCGGACTGCTTCTGGACCACCCGGCCGCAGATCGGGCAGTGGGGGATGCCGACCCGAGCATAGAGCAGCCGGAGGTAATCGTAAACCTCCGTCACCGTCCCAACTGTGGAACGGGGGTTGTGCGAGGTGGCCTTTTGGTCAATCGAGACCGCCGGGGAAAGCCCCTCGATGGTATCCACATCCGGCTTGGACATCTGCCCCAGGAACTGCCGGGCATAAGCCGAAAGGGATTCCACATAGCGGCGCTGCCCTTCAGCAAAGATCGTGTCGAAAGCCAGGGAGCTTTTGCCGGAACCGGAGAGGCCAGTGATCACGACGAATTTGTCGCGGGGAATCTCAACGGTGATGTTTTTCAGGTTGTGTTCGCGTGCGCCAACCACACGCAGGTTATCTCGTGCCATCATAGTGATATTTTCGCTCATTTCGTTAGTATAGCACAAACGGTCTATTAATTAATAATTTTAAGGCCAATGCTGCGCAATGCGCAATCTGTAATTATACCTGCCGAGGCCAGGCTAGGCGAATCCGTCCCTTAAAACGATCGGATTGGCGCATTTTTCACATCAAATTGAAAACCCGCCTGGGGCTTGCCGTTTGTTATACTCTTCATTAAGCTTAGCGACCGTCAACAATATCCTCTCTAGTAAGCTACCCTTATCGGTAGTCCATCAACAGAAAAATTATGACCTATCTTCGAAATAAGTCGATACTTTCAATCCTAAGCAGGATCAGCCTGGTTGCCGTCCTGATCGCGGCTGTTTTCTTCTTGGTCCGCGCCACCGGCGGAAGCAAGTACGTCTTCACTCACACGATGTACATCCCCATTCTGCTGGCAGCCTATTTCTTCGGCGCGCCCGGCGGCGTGATCGCCGGGTGGATCGGTGGTGTGGTTTTGGGGCCTCTGATGCCGATCTCGGTCAGCACCGGGGAAATGCAGGTTTTGACGAATTGGCTCTATCGTCTGATCTTCTTTGCCGGGGTGGGGGCGATGGCGGGCCTGCTTTTCTCGCGGCTTAATAAACGGAATGACGAGATTTCGTGGATGGCGCAGCATTCCCTTGAAACGGGATTGCCCAATTACAATCATTTCATCGATTCTCTCCGCAAGGCGCAAAAAGAAGCCGAACCGGGGACAGAATTTGCACTGGTCGTGGTCCGGATCAATGATTATTCCGAGGCGACGGCGATCTTCAACGTTGAGGAGACGCGCGCGCTGTCCGTCAAACTCTCCAGGATGATTCTTTGCCTGACCCCCGATGAGGCAAGGATCTACCACCATTTTTCTCACACTTTCTTTTTTTACATGGACCTCAACCAATACAGCCTGGAGAAGATCAAAGCGCACATCGAGCGCAATTTTTACAAGATTGAAAGACCGATCCAGATCAACCGGATCCCCCTGTTCTTCAAGTTCAGCATCGGCATTGCCACCGAATCGGTTGAGGAGCTGGCGCCATCATCTTTGTTCAGAAAGGCAAACTGGGCCTCGAACCTGGCTGCCGCGCAGAACTTGAAGTACGCTTTCTATGAACCACGCATAGACCAGGCCTCCCGCAGGACTCAGCGTTTGCTGGGGGAGATCAGGTCCGCAGCCAACAGGGATGACTTTGAACTCTTTTACCAGCCGATCATCCAGCTCACAACTTCCGAAGTGGTCGGTATGGAAGCGCTGATCCGCTGGAACCATCCCGATCTGGGCTATCTGCAGCCTTCTGACTTCCTGCCCTATTGTGAAAACACCTCCCTGATTTTCCTGATCCATGATTGGGTCCTCAAGACCGCCATCAAGCGCTTGAGCGACTGGCCGGATTTCAAAGGCTTTGTCTCCATCAATCTTTCCACCCGGCTGCTGACCGACGGCCAGTGGATTGATACGCTGGTTAAGCTGCTCGAAGCTTACAAGGTGAGCGCTGAGCGGCTGGTGTTTGAAGTGACGGAATCCTCTCTGATCGAGGACCGGGCTGAATCGGTTAGGACCCTGAACGCGCTTTGTGATCTGGGAGCCGAGGTTGCGATTGATGATTTCGGGACGGGGTATTCGACTTTTGAATATATCAATATCCTCCCTGTTCAATATCTCAAAATTGATCGCTCCTTTATTGAATCCGATACGCCATCATCCAAGAGTCAGGCGATCATCAAGTCTATCATCCAATTAGCAAAGGCGCTTGAGATCAAATCGATTGCAGAGGGTGTGGAAACCCAGGAACAGCTGGATTGGCTGACTGAAAATGGGTGTGATTACGTGCAGGGGTTCCTGCTCAGCCGGCCGCTGCCCATTGACCGGATCAGCCTGTGGATGGAAGAGCCTCCCAGCAACCCATCCCGTTAATAGATGTTTAAGAGGGTTAATCCGGATCAATTCTGATCTTTTCGGATATATAATTGGTTTTCGAAAAGAATCAGGAGGATTTCCCAATGGAGCAAAAAGAAAAGAAACGTGCGATCCGAGCCTGGGTGATGTATGACTGGGCGAACTCGGCGTTTGTCACGACGATCACAGCCGCCGTGCTGCCGGTTTATTATGCCAGTGTGGCCGCGGCAGATCTGCCCCCGAACCTCAGGACAGCTTACTGGGGGTATACCACGACCATCGCCCTGTTGATCGTTGCCCTGATGGGGCCTGTGATGGGCGCGATGGCTGACTTCGCGGGTTCAAAGAAAAAGTTTCTGACCACTTTTGCGCTGATCGGAATTGCCGGTGCAGCGCTTTTGTTTTTTGTTCAGGAAGGCGATTGGCTGCTGGCTTCGCTGTTCTACATCATCGGCAATGTCGGTTTTGCTGGCGCCAACGTTTTTTATGATTCCCTGCTCCCGCATATCACGAATGAAGAAGAACGCGACCAGATTTCCTCCCGCGGGTATGCCTTTGGCTATCTTGGGGGCGGTCTCCTGCTGGCTGTCAACCTTGCCATGATCATGACCGCCAAGGACGGGGCCGCCACTGCGCTGATGAGCCGGCTCAGCTTCCTGATGGTGGCGGGCTGGTGGCTCATCTTCACCATTCCGCTTTGGCGCTGGGTGAAGGAACCCGCCCGGCGGATCCTCAAAGGGGAAGAGCATTTCAACCCGGTTCAGGCCAGCTTTAGCCGCCTGGCGCATACCTTTAAAGATATCCGCAGATATAAGGAACTTTTCAAGTTCATCATTGCCTTTTGGCTGTATAACAATGGCATTGGCACGATCATTGTGATGGCGACGATCTATGGCACGGAGCTGAATTTCAGCCAGACCACAACCATCGGCACCCTGTTGATGGTGCAGTTTGTTGCCATTCCCTTCTCCCTGCTGTTTGGCTGGCTGGGCAAGAAGCTGGGGACGAAACGCTCGATCCTCCTGAGCCTGGGGATCTACACGATCATCGCCATTGGCGGTTATTTCATGACCAAAGAGATCCATTTCTGGATCCTTGGCTTCGGCGTGGCGATGGTCCAGGGCGGCAGCCAGGCGCTCTCCCGTTCGCTGTTCAGCCGGATGGTGCCCAAGAGCAAATCGGCTGAGTTCTATTCCTTCTTCAGTGTCAGCGAGAAGATCGCCGGGACGGTTGGCCCCCTGCTGTTCGGCGTGGTCAGCACCCTGATGGGCGGCAGCCGACTTTCCATCGTTTCACTGGTCATTTTCTTTATCACCGGCGGCCTTCTGCTTTCCAAGGTGAATGAGGATGAAGGGACCGTAGTGGCCAAGGAAGAAGAGGAGAAGCTGGTCCGCGCTTCGGCGCTGGAGGGCGCTGAAGCCTGAGAATCCGCTCCGGCAATTTTCAGATCAATCCAGAATAAATCACAAAGAGGCTGTTTCGTTTCCAGAGCAGCCTCTTTGTTTTTTTTGACTTTATCTCGAAGGAGAGCCAGACTCATTGCTCAGATAGTTTTGCACAGCCTCATAGCGGAGGCCATGATTTTCAACCACGAAGAAGACAGCCAGGCTGATCGGGTCAAATTGCGCCAGGGCCTGGCTCCACTTCGGTTCAAAAGCGGTCTGCTCGGTGGCTGGTCCGGTTTTCGTTTCCTGTTCAATACTCGATTATTGCGGATCATGGTAACTGAAAGTGTTTTTATGATAGATGTTCATAATTCAGTTTTGATAAAGGCTTTGTAAACCGTCGGCCGGTCATTTTTTGATATTTAGAAGTGAAAACGGTTATAATTTAAGCATTCACACCCCCCTTTATAGGAGAATCCTTGACAGATGAATAAGTTTAAAGTTGCGCTTCTGGCGAACTTGAAAGTGAATGCCCCCCATTGGGACGGGATGCCCGCGGACCAATGGGATGACCTGGACAGTGAGAAAACCATCGACGCCCTGGTGGAGGCGATCCGGGCGGGCGGACACGACTGTGAATTTCTTGAAGGTGATATCACCATTGTGGATACCGTCAGGAAGTATCAGCCGGATATTTGTTTTAATATTTGTGAAAGTCATTTCGGCGACGCCCGCGAAGCGCAGGTGCCGGCGATCCTGGAAAAATTGCAGATCCCCTACACCGGCTCCAAGGTGCTGTGTTTGGCGCTGGGGCTGGATAAACCGATGACCAAGCGGATCCTGACCTATCACGACCTGCCGACGCCGGATTTCCAGACCTTTGAACGCGTGGATGAACCTCTGGACCCCAAAATGACCTTCCCCCTGTTCGTCAAGCCCAGCCGGGAAGGCACCGGCATGGGCGTCACAGCCAAATCCATCGTGAACACAGAGGAGGAGCTGCGCGCCCAGGTGAGCAAGATCGTCGAGCGCTATCACCAGGCCGCCCTCGTGGAGACCTTCATTGAAGGCCGGGAGGTGACGGTGGGGATGGTGGGTAACCTGGTGGGGCCGGTCGCCCGGCGGCTGCCCGGCAATGAGGATGCACCCCGGATTCAGGCCGGCTTGCGGTTTTTCCCGCCAATGGAAGTGGACCTGACAGACTATTTGGAGACGGACGCGGTGTACGCCAACCGGCTCAAAGTGGCCCTGGCGGATCAATTAACGTATCTCTGCCCGGCACCGCTGGATGAGGACATGGTGGACGAACTGAATTGGCTGGCCGCGGCGGTTTTCCGGGTGACCGGTGCGCTGGATGTGGCCCGGGTGGATTTCCGGCTGAATGCCAAGGAAGAATGGAAGCCCTACATCCTGGAGATCAATCCGCTGCCTGGTCTCTCACCTGGCATCTCCGATATCGTGATTGAAGCGGCAGCGGAGGGTGTGGGTCACACCGAATTGGTTAATATGATCCTGGAGACGGCCCTCCGGCGGTATGGGATGATTGATTAGACTGTATTCATGTGCCCCCTTTTCGCAATGGCTGAAGTGAGTCTTGGCCGCCCCTGCGGAATAAAAAAGTGGCAGTGTCACTCAGGTGCAATGGCAGAAAGTTGGAGGCCACATACCGCGCAGCGCATGAGACAATTTAAACAACGCCAACCAATGACAATAAGCGGTGCCAGGTTGCTGGTACCGCTTTGAGATTTAAATTTGGGACTTTTTGGGTCAGAACGTTTTCCACCAGATGCCGGTGCATTCCGGCACGATCACACCCTCCGGTGTTTCCCACATCGGCATCGGGTCATCGCCAAAGAAAAAAGTGGTCAGGGCAATGGCTTCTTCCTCATCCCTGAACCGGTAGTCCGTGCGGATCCAATCCGGGATGAACCCGTGCAGGTCCAGATATTTGAGGTATTCGACGAGGGCTTCAGGCGCATGGGGATATTTATGCCCCGTCCCCAGGGATTCGATGAGGATCAGTTTGCCTTCCGGCCTCAGGACCCTCTGCACTTCGGCCAGGGCTTCTTCCAGAGCCGGCTGCCAATCCTCACCGGAATCGAGCGCGGCATAGCAAAAGCTCCAGCCCGCCAGGATGATATCGGCGCTGTTGTCCGCAAAGGGCAATGCCCGGTGGGATTCCAGCGTGGCGGACCAGTGGGACTGCTCGAGCGCGGCCAGGCGGTCCCGGCCGTAGATCAGCATGTGGTGGGAGATATCGGAGATCACCAGGCTCCGGGCATGGGGCAGGATCAGGCAGCTCACCCGCCCGGTTCCCGCGCCCAGCTCGATCACGTCCTTACCCTCCAGATTGTCCACGTTGAGGATCACCGGCAGCAAGTTATGTCGGTAGTCCTCCCGGCCCACCAGCGCCTGGTAACGTTCTGCTTCGCTTTGATAGATCAGTTTGAGGTCAGGCAAGATCAGTTCCTCCCTTGGCATTCTTTATCGAAAATCCGTGTCCTTCAGGATCAAATCCGGCAGCGATCAGTTCGCCGGTTTCGAGGGTTCTAACCTCGCTCATTGTGATCCCGGTGTCCAGCAGCGCCTGCCGTGCGAAGGTGATGTCGTCCACTGTGAAGATTAATTCATGTTTATCATCTGGGGACTCGGTTTCTCCGCCGTGGAGGGCCAGAGTGCAGCTGCCGGTGTCGAATTCGACCCACATCTCTTTATAGAAGTCGGTTGGTTCTTTGGGGTATGGAATTGGGAAGCCCAGCAGGTCCCGGTAGAAATGGACCTGGCTGGCCATATCCCGAACAGAGAGAATGATTTGTGAGAATTGACAATTGAACCCCGGCATGCTTCTTCCTTTGATTGGTCAGGAATAGCACCATTTTATCATCACAGCGTTTAATTCAAGTGTCAGGGTTTGGATGAGTGGGTGGGAGGGATGGGTTGATTTTGAGGCAAGGAGATGGGAGTTTCTAGAATGGTTTAAACAAACTACTGGGCGGGTACACGGCTCCTGGCAGAGGCAGGCAGGCCTGCTCCTACAGGCGATATTTCATTACGGTAGGGGCGCCCCTCTGGGGTACCCAAGAATTTCAATAATTTTCTTCAGGCCCGAGCCAGCCGAATTGTTCAAAATCTACCCTGTCCCTGGCGTCAAAAACCACGCCTTCCTGCTCCAAAATGGCCCGCTGCATCGCGTTCCCAATCCCATCCCCGTGGACGCTGACCTTGCCCTGAGCGTTGATGACCCGCTGCCAGGGGACATCCGGGGCGGTCCCCCGTTTGAGCGCGGCCAGGGCATAGCCCACCATCCGGGCGGTGCACCCGCCCACCAGTGCGGCAATCCGGCCATAGGTGGTCACCCGCCCGGGAGGAATCCGGCGGACCATGGCGTAGATCCTTTCATAAAGCGGTTCCTGGGCGGGCATCCAGTTCACTCCTTGTGCGCTCTCAGCGAAAAGAGGATCGGCAGCGGCACCGGCATATCCGGGTAGCTGTAGAGGCCGCTTTCCTGCTTCACCATCTCCGGGAAAACCGGGTCTTCAAGCGCCTCAAATTCATGGAAGAAATCCAGCTTCAGGCCGGCGCCGATCGAGGTGAAGCTGACGTCGAATTGCTCGTCAAGGACCAGGGGCAGGTCGTCAATATCCGAGCAGATGAAGCGCGCGGGAAGGCTGGCTTTCTCAGCCAGTTCCTGCGCGGTCTTGATCGCCGCGGGTGAAAAATCCACCCCAGTGACTGCCGCGCCCTCCCCCGCGCAGGCGAGGGTATCCAGGCCGAAATGGCATTGCAAATGGAGGAGCGATTTGCCGCACACATTGCCAACTTCCTCCAAGATCCGGAGGGGGAGCCAGCGCTCTCCCGCGAGGAAGCGATCACGCCATAGGAGCGGAGGTAGACGGGCGTGAGTTCATTCCAGAGCTGCCGGTTGCCATCCCGGGCTTGTTCATAAGAGAAAGGTTCTCGTTGGTGCATGGGCTTCCAAGGGTTCAGGAGAGGAATTCGCGCAGGTCGCTGCTCCGGCTGGGGTGGCGCAACTTGCGGAGGGCTTTGGATTCGATCTGGCGGATCCGTTCCCGGGTGACGCCAAAGTATTGGCTGACTTCTTCCAGGGTGTGGTCCTTGCCGTCGTTCAGGCCAAAGCGCAGCTCCAAGACCTGGCGTTCCCGTTCTGACAGCGAAGAAAGAGAGTCCTGGACCTGTTCGCGCAGGATCTCTTTGGCGGCGGATTCGAGGGGTGCGGCGGCGTCCTGGTCTTCAATGAAATCAGCCAGGGTGCTGTTATCTTCGTCGCCGATCGGCCGTTCAAGGGAGACGGGTTCTTCGGCGGTCTTCAGGATGTTCTTGACCTTATTGGTCGCGTCTTCCCAGGCCAGCGTTTGTTCCGCCTCAAGCGGTTCGTCGTTTTCTCGTGCTCTGCGGATGGCCTCTGCCACGTCCTCATCAATTAAGTCTGAATTGAGGGCGATCTCTTCGATGGTGGGTTCCCGGCCCAGCTGCTGCATCATGTTGCGCTGGATCCGGATAATGCGGGAGATCGATTCATACATATGGACGGGGATGCGGATCGTGCGGGCGTTTTCGGCGATATGGCGGCTGATGGATTGCCGGATCCACCAGGTGGCATAGGTGCTGAATTTGAACCCGAGGGTCGGGTCAAATTTTTTCACCGCCCGCAGGAGGCCCATGTTTCCTTCCTGGATCAGGTCCAGCAGGGAGATGCCCCGGTTCATGTAGCGCTTGGCAATGCTGACGACCAGGCGCAGGTTGGCCCGGATGATCGCCTGGTTGGATTCCTCCTCCAGAAGGAGGACCGTTGCGAAATTGTTGGCAAGCTCATCTTCTTCCGGCAGGTTTTCTCTGAAGAAATCGAGGTCTGGCATGCGGGATTTTTCACCGAGCGCCTCCAGCAGTTTTTCCCCAAGTTTTGGCGGCAGCAGGTAAAAGTCGAGGTAAGTATCAAAAAAGGACTGGATCAAATCTCCGGGTTTCTTGTTGCGTGCCCAAAATTCCCGATCCATAAAAGCCCGCATATAAGAGGGGTCATCAATTTCCCAGGTGCTGCGAAGCCTTTGGGCTTCGGTCAGGGCCAGGATGAAATCGGGATGAGTGATTTCCAGCTTTTTGGTTTCCCGTTTGATCCTCTTGCTGAGTTTGATCAGGTCATCGCAAATGGCCAGCATCAGGGCGGTGTTGGGATTTTCAGGGTCAGCCGGTTCGGCTTTATTCAGCAGTTGCTGGATGTCATTCAGATGATCCTGGGCCTTCATCCGGCTGGAAAGCCAGAATTCATGGTCCGTCGAAAGCAGGTCGATCCGGCCAATCTCGCGCAGATAGAGCCGGACCGGGTCATCTGTCGAGGTCAGGAGGGAGGAGAGGGCAAGGGCATCATCTTCATCTGACGTGTTTTCCCCAAATTGCCGTTCTTCATTGTCCTTTTCTGGATCAACTTGCTTGGTGGTCATATTATTAGCTAAATCGCTTTTCTGAGGCTATAGTGTTGTCGATTGAAACCATCGGAGTATTCATTTTAACACGGGACGCGCTTTCACTGCTTTCCTTGTGAATTTGATAGTTGCAAGGCGCGGTCCAGTTTGGCGCGGGCCTGGATGAATTCCAAGGCGAGCCGGCCGAGGTCTTTCGCGGGGTCTTCTTCACCCTCTTCCGCCTTCTGGGTCTGGAGGAAGGTGATCTGCTCCAGGCTTTCATCCACGCGGATGCGGCGCAAGCGAAGGAAGGCATTGAGCAAGCTTTCCAGGATGGGCGCGTTGGGTTGCAGCCGCCAGTCCGGGTAGGGGTTCTGATCGGCTTCGATTAGGAAAGCCTCCTGCATTTCCTCGGGGACGCGCTCTCGGACGTAGGAGGCTGGGTCTTCGGCATCCTGCTCCAAAGCCCCATTGACGAGCTTGAAAAGCTCCTTGAAATCCGTTTGGGAGAAATCGTCCTGATGCAGGCAGGCCAGTTCAAGCTCTCGCAGGGTGCGGTCCACGAAATGGACCAGTGTTGGGTCGCAGACCAGGGCTTTGATGCAGCTTTCTTCAAGCTGGCGATGGTCGCTTGTCAGATGCGGCGCGGCGGCCGAAAGCTCCGGCATCTGGCGATAGCTCCGGCGCCGGGGGCGGGCTGCGCCGCCGGGCGCCTGGCGGACCAGGGCGCGCTCATCCACCTTCAAAATTCGGGCCAGCCGCTGACGGTAGGCTTCCCGTTCCACGCTGCCTTTCACGTCTTCGATCAGCGGCAAAACCTGGTTGGCGATCTGCTCCTTGGTCTTGGGGTCATCCACGTCGGCGTGCGCCGCGAGGGTTTCCATCACATGCACCACCACGGGTTTGGCCTCGCGCACCAGTTTGTCCCAAAGCTCCGGGTCCTCCAGGACGATCTCGTCCGGGTCCAGCCCATCCGGCAGGGTGGTGACCCGGATATCGGCCTTCAGGCGGCCTTCCACCTGCATCAGGCCGCGGGCGTCAAACACCAGGTCGCCCTCCCGATCCATGACCTCGCGGGCGGTCTGGAGGCCGCGCAGGGTGGCCTTCTCGCCGGCGGCATCGGGGTCCAGCGCGAGGACGATCTTGCGGGAATAGTGTTTGATCAGGCGGAACTGGTCTTCGGTCAGGGCGGTGCCCATCGGCGAGACGCAGTTTTTGAAGCCGGCCTGGTAGGGGCCGATCACGTCCAGATAGCCTTCCACGATCACCACCTGGTCCCTGGCGCGGATCTCTCGCCGGGCCATATCCAGGCCATAGAGCAGGCGGCCCTTATCAAAGAGGGCGGTTTTGGGGGAGTTGAGGTACTTCGGGATGTCGTCCTTGCGCAGGACACGCCCGCCAAAGCCGGCCATCTGCCCGCGGGCATCGCGGATCGGGATGATCAGCCGGTGGCGGAATTTGTCGTAGATCCCGCCCGAGTCCCGCTCGGAGACCAGCCCTGCATCCAGCAGGTCCTGCTGACTGATGTTGCGGGAGGTCATATATTGGGTGAGTGCGTCCCAGGAATCGGGGGCATAGCCGAGGGCAAAGTCGTTGATCGTCTCGTCGGTCAGCTTGCGGCTGTAAAGATAATCGAGGGCTTCCTTGCCTGCCGGGGTGTTGCGGAGCTGGTGCTGGAAGAAAGTGACGGCCATGCTGAGCACTTCCCGCAGGTGTTCGTTCTCTTCCACTTTTTCTTGCTGCTCGGGCGTGTATTCGTGCAGGGTGACGCCGGCCCGGTCGGACAGGTTGCGGAGGGTTTCCTGGAAATCCCAGCCTTCGCGTTTCATCACAAAACTGAAGAGGTCGCCGCCCTCGTTGCACTGCCCAAAGCAGCGCCAGGTCTGCGAATCGGGGAAGACCACGAAAGCGGGGGTCTTCGTGTTGGTGTGGAAGGGGCAGAAGCCCGTGTAATTCTTCCCGGAATGGCGGAGTTTCACCGTTTCCGAGACGATATCCACAATATCCAGTCGGGCTTTGATTTCATCAACAGCGGTCATGGTTACCTCAGTATCATGAATTATACGAGATAATGGCCGCCCCAGAAGGTGGAGTTGGAAGGGAGGGAGGAAAATGGTTCTGGGGCAGGGAGGGCTCGTCGAATTTGCTGGCTTTTGGTGAGCGGGCAACCCATTGGGGCGCAGGGAGAAGCGGAAAAACGCCGCGGCCAGAGGGTGATCTGTTTTTGCGGCATTTGACAGAAATTCAGTGTTTGGTATAGTCGCGGCAGGTTGGGAAGCCGGGGATCATTTTTGACGGTTCTCAATGCGGGTGGAAAATAGCACGCCTATCAACACCCAACCGGAGAAGAAGTCTTAAAGTTGCCAAAAATTTTGTGCTTTCTGATTCCCTTGGGTTGAATCTAAGCAGGGATTTGGATTTGGAAACCCGGAGTGTGACGAACCAGCAAATCCAGTTGAACTTTGATTTCGGACGAACGCTGGTCCTTAGCGATAGCTCTGTAAATTCAGCGCCCAAATTTTACACTCCATCGGACGAGGCCCCGGCGGTCTTGGGATAACAGATGACGGGGAGAAGATTCTAATTCAGTCCCTCAGGGAGCAAAAGGATGATTTAGGCAGCCCAACGGATGTCATTTTCTGGGTGGAGCTGGATGATAAACAGGACGAACGACCCACGCATATCGAAATGCCATTTAATGCCAGTGATCCCAATACCCCTATCTATCAAAACTATCTTATTACGAACTGGCAATTTTTTGAGGGTGAGACCCGCTATCCGATTTGGCCAGGGGTTTTTGACTGAAGACAGGCGAGTTGCTTTTCGGTTCCACAAAAGTTTATGGCACCACCTCAATGTTCACTGAGATCGTGCCTTATGGCGAAAACTGGTTGGTTAAAAACTTTTATGGGGTGGGGTTTGTGAATCAGCATGGGCTCTTTTTACAAGCCTACTATTTCCCGGAAGTGATGGTCGAGGCTTTTAAGGATGGGACCTATATTCTCACCCAGCCGATGGAACCCTGAGCATGTTTACTTTGGGTTGATTTCATGCTTCCAATCACCTTTGACAAATAGTTTTAAAATCGACAAGGCCGGTATGCACCGGCCTTGACTGTCATCGTTTCAATTTCTAAGGCAGCTTGTTATCAAAGCTTTGCAGCGCTTTCATGTAGTTGGCCCGTTCAAAAGCGCCGGGGTTCTGCAGGTTCTTGGCGCTCAGCACACCGCGCAGTTTTTCAACCGAGTCATATTGATAGGCCGTCATCCAGTTCTCGAATTCGGCCAGCATCTCAGCGGCGCGGCCGACGCTCTGGGCGATAAATTCGGAGGCCACCATGGTCACCGTCGCGCCGGCGATGATCGCTTTGACCATGTCCAGGCCGGTGTGCACGCCGGTGGTCAGGGCCAGGTCGGCCGTGGTTTGTCCGGAGAGCAGCGCCATCCAGCGCAGGGGCAGCAGCAGTTCAGCCGAAGTGGAAAGGTGCAGCGTGGGGTCCACCTCGAGCTTCTCAATGTCAAGGTCGGGCTGGATGAAGCGGTTGAACAGCACGACGCCATCCGCGCCGGCTTCCACCAGGCGGGCGATCATATTGGGCAATGCGGTGAAGAAAGGACTCAGCTTCACGGCCACCGGGATCTGGACCTTGGCCTTGACGGCCTTCACCAGATCGACATAGTTCTGCTCCAGGTCGGCCGCGGTCATCCTCGGGTTGGTGGGGATGTAGTAGGTGTTCAATTCCAGGGCATCCGCGCCGGCCTGTTCGATCTCGGCGGCGTATTCCACCCAGCCGCTGTTGGAAACGCCGTTCAGGCTGCCGATCACGGGGATCGAGACGGCTTCCTTATTTTTGCGGATCTGTTCCAGATACCCGTCTGGCCCGACGTTGTAACGGTCCAGGTTCGGGAAGTAGTCCAGGGATTCGGCAAAGCGCTCTGTGCCGCGTTCCATGAAATAATCGAAGGCCAAACTGTCATGCACGAGCTGCTCTTCGAAAAGGGAATACATTACGACCGCGCTGATGCCGGCTTCCTCCATTTGTTTGACACGCGGGGTTCGCTTGGAAAGTGCGGAAGCGGAAGCCACCAGCGGATTCTTGAGGTCGAGTCCGAGATACTTGGTCTTGAGATCTGTCATTTTTCCTCCAAATCTATGGGGTAAGTGCGGATGATTACCGAATAAAAAGTGGTGATGAACTTAGTTCATCACCACTATTATACTTGTCAGGCTGGCGGAAATCCAAATTTAGGCTTCAGGTTCGGATTCCTCGTCATTGCCGTAGTGCATTTTTGCCATCTGCGAGTAGAGGTCCCAGCGGCTGGAAGCGTCATGTTTGGCTTTCTTCATGAGCATCTCAGCGCGTTCCTCGTTGCTCTGCAGGAGCATCCGGTAACGGGTTTCGTTATAGGCGTATTCTTCCACCGGAACTGTCGGGTCTTTCGAGTCGATCGAGAGCGGGTTGGCGCCCTGATCGGCCATTTCAGGATTGTAGCGATAGAGCGGCCACACGCCGGATTTGACGGCGAGGTCCTGCTGCTTCAGACCGTATTTCATGGTGATGCCATGTGCGATACAGTGGGAATAGGCGATGATCAGGGAAGGTCCATGGTAGGCTTCGGCTTCGCGGAAGGCCTGGAGGGTCTGCCGGTCGCTGGCGCCCATCGCCACCCGGGCCACGTAAACATAGCCGTAGGACATGGCGATCATGCCGAGGTCCTTCTTGGGCAGGTCCTTGCCGTTGGCGGCGAATTTCGCCACCGCCGCCCGCGGGGTAGCCTTGGAAGACTGACCGCCGGTGTTGGAGTACACCTCGGTGTCGAGCACGAGGACGTTGATATCCCGGCCGGAAGCCAGAACGTGGTCCAGGCCGCCGTAACCAATGTCATAAGCCCAGCCGTCGCCACCGATGATCCAGACGCTCTTGCGGACCAGGTAGTCGGCGACGGAGAGCAGGTTGCGGGCTTCGAGGGTGTTGATCTTTTCGAGCTTCTTCTTGAGTTCAACCACCCGGACCCGCTGTTCGGCGAGGTCGGCTTCGGTCTTCTGGGCGGCGTTCAGCAGGCCGTCGGCCAGGTCTTTGCCGATCTGGTCGGCGAGTTTCGTCACCAGTTCATTCGCCAGTTCAACGAATTTATCAATGGTCAGGCGCATGCCGAGGCCAAATTCAGCATTGTCCTCGAAGAGCGAGTTGGACCAGGCGGGGCCGCGGCCGTCCGCGTTGAAGGTGTAGGGCGTGGTGGGCAGGTTGCCGCCGTAGATGGAGGAACAGCCGGTCGCGTTGGCGATCACCATCCGGTCACCGAAGAGCTGGGTGGCCAGGCGAATATAGGGGGTCTCACCGCAGCCAGCGCAGGCGCCGGAGAACTCAAAGAGCGGTTCGAGCAGCTGGGAGTTCTTGACGGTGTGGGGTTCGAAGGTCCTGCGATCCAGGTAGGGGATGGCGTCAAAGAAGGCCCAGTTTTCGGCCTCTTTTTCCCGCAGCGGGGGCTGGGGCATCATGTTGATGGCCTTGTGCTCGGGGTTCTCACGGTCTTTGGCGGGGCAATATTCCACGCACATCTCGCAGCCGGTGCAGTCTTCAGGCGCAACCTGAACGGTGAAGGACCAACCCTCACGGAATTCACGGAATTTCGCGTTGGTGTGCTTGAAGGTCTCGGGGGCGTTCTCGAGGTAGGAATCTTCGTAGACCTTGGTGCGAATGGTCGCATGGGGGCAGACGAAGGCGCATTTGCCGCACTGGATACAGAGATCAGCATCCCAAACGGGGATTTCGAGGGCGACGTTGCGCTTTTCCCATTGGGTCGTGCCGCTGGGGAAGGTGCCATCGACGGGCATTTCACTGACGAGGACGTTGTCGCCGTCGCGGTCAATGATCTTGCCGAGCACTTCGCGGACATATTCGGGCGCTTCGGCGGGAACGGCGGGCTGCATTGCGATCTTGCTGGTGACCTTGTCGGGCACCGTGATCAGGTGCAGGTGGGCCAGGGCGCTGTCCACAGCGGCGTAGTTTTGGTTCACAACGGCTTCGCCGCGTTTGCCGTAGGTCTTCTTGATCGATTTCTTGATCTCAGCGATGGCCTCGTCTTTGGGCAGGATGCCGCTGATGGCGAAGAAACAGGTCTGCATGACGGTGTTGATGCGCTGACCCATGTCGGTCTGGCGGGCCACTTCATAAGCGTCAATTGTGTAGAACTTGAGGTTCTTCTTGATCAGGGTTTCCTGAACCTTGGCGGGCAGGTGATCCCAGATCTCATCCGGGCCGTAGATGCTGTTCAGCAGGAAAATGCCGCCAGGGCGGGCGAATTTCAGCATATCGTATTTTTCGAGGAAGCTGAACTGATGGCAGGCCAGGAAGTTGGCTTCGTTTTCAGCGATCTGATAAGGCGCACGGATCGGGTTCGGGCCAAAGCGTAGGTGCGAAACGGTCACCGCACCGGATTTCTTTGAGTCGTACTGGAAGTAACCCTGGGCGTAGTTGTCGGTGTCGTCGCCGATGATCTTGATTGAGTTCTTGTTGGCGCCGACGGTGCCATCCGCGCCGAGGCCGAAGAACATCGCCTGGACAACATCCTCACCGAGGATCTCGAACGAGGGATCCCATTCGATGCTGGTGTGGCTCACATCGTCGTGAATACCAACAGTGAAGTGGGTCTTCGGTTCGGCTTTACCCATCTCATCATAGACGCCCTTGACCATCGCGGGGGTGAATTCCTTGGAGGAAAGACCATAGCGGCCGCCCATGACTTTGGGAGCAACTTCAAAGGGGGCCAAACCGGATTCCATACCTTCCTTGATGGCGTTGACCAGGTCGAGGTAGAGCGGCTCGCCGGAGGAACCGGGTTCCTTGGTGCGGTCGAGGGCAGCGATGACCTTGACCGTGGCGGGCAGGGCTTCCATCAGGTGTTGGACGGAGAAGGGGCGGTAGAGCCGGACGATGATGGCGCCGACTTTTTCGCCCTTCTTGACCAGGGCTTTGGCGGTTTCTTCAACCGTCTCAGCGCCGGAGCCCATCAGGACGATGACTTTTTCGGCATCGGGAGCGCCGACATAGTCAAAGAGGTGATAGGAGCGGCCAACCTGCTTGGCAAATTGGTCCATCGTATCCTGGACGATCTCGGGGGTTTTCTCATAGAAGGGGTTGACCGTCTCGCGGCCCTGGAAGTAAACATCCGGGTTCTGAGCGGTGCCGCGCACGACTGGATGGTCGGGGGAGAGTGCCCGGGCACGATGGGCGGCGACGGTGTCGTCGTCGATCAGGGCGCGCAGGTCAGCCTCGTCCAGTCGTTCGATTTTGTTGATCTCATGGGAGCTGCGGAAGCCATCGAAGAAGTGCAGGAAGGGCACCCGGCTGCGGAGCGTGGCGGCCTGAGCGATCAAGGCCATATCCTGGGCTTCCTGGACGGAGTTGCTGGCGAGGAAGGCGAAGCCTGTCGCCCGGGCAGCGGTCACGTCGGAGTGGTCGCCAAAGATGGAAAGGGCCTGGGCGGCCAGGGAACGGGCACTCACATTGAAGACGGTGGAGGTCAGCTCACCAGCGATTTTGTACATATTGGGGATCATCAGGAGCAAGCCCTGGGAAGCCGTGAAGGTGGTTGTGAGGCCGCCAGCCTGCAATGCGCCATGCACTGCACCGGCGGCGCCGCCTTCCGCTTGCATTTCTGTGACGTCGGGGACGGTCCCCCAAATATTCGGGATGCCTTGCGCAGACCAGGCGTCGGCATATTCGCCCATCGGCGAAGAGGGGGTGATCGGGTAAATTGCGATGATCTCGTTCAACCGGTAAGCGACCCAGGCCGTGGCCTCGTTTGCATCAGTCATTACCATTTGACGCGTCATGAATAATACTCCTTCTGCTAGGATAATTTAGTAAACGTTCTCGGAACGGGATTTTGCCAGGGAGTGAGGCTTTACGAATTTCTGGTTTTCATCCAAATGTTAAGTATAACCCGATTCGGAGCCACTTTGATATTATTTATTTCTTATTTGGGCGTGTAACCTGTCACGATTCCGGGAAACCCTGAAGGATGCGCCGGTGCGGGGCGGACTTCCCGCCCTAAAAAAGCACCTTTTCAGCCAACAGAAGGGCCGCCAGGGATTTTCCATCGCCCAGTTTCCCTGCCTGAGCCATTTGATACGCTTCATTAATAGGGAAGGCTCTGACCTTCAGAAATTCGTCCGCGTCCGGGGCCAGAGGGGCCTCATAA
Organism: Anaerolineaceae bacterium; assembly: GCA_011620555.1. Taxonomy (GTDB): domain Bacteria; phylum Chloroflexota; class Anaerolineae; order Anaerolineales; family Anaerolineaceae; genus Brevifilum. Next base: position 25,082 of record WOYY01000072.1, read on the forward strand.
AGGCCGGTGGCAAGGAAGACGGTCATGTATTCGTTGGCGTATCCCGCGGCCAGATAGAACCCGCCCAGTTCCTGCATTTCAGCTGCCGCCATCCCGATCTCTTCGCGCACTTCCCGTTTGGCGCATTCCAGCGGCGTTTCACCCGCCTCCATCACCCCGGCGGGCAGTTCCAGCAGTTCGCTTTCGGCGCCGATCCGGTATTGGGAGACGAAATAGATCTTGCCCTCCCGATCGACAGGCACGATGGCTACTGAATCGGGGTGCTGGACGAGGTCATAAGCCCGTTCCTTGCCATTTGGCAGCTTGGCGCGGACCGTGGCGACGTCGAAGGCGTGCCCGCGGAATTGTTTTTCTTTGCCCAAAATGGTGAAGTCCATGTTGTTTGACCTTTGTTTTGGATATTAAAAGAAGATACTGCACCGAAGGCTGCTGACTGGCGCAGTATCATGGATCGTCTGGTTCATCGGTGCGGCTTAGGGGATATCCAGAACCTGTCCTGCCCGGAGGGTATAGGGGGACTCGAGCTGATTGACCGCAATGATCGCCTCGGGAGAGACATCGCCATAGTAGCAAGCGATGGAGTAGATCGTCTCACCCGCGGAGACAGTGTAGGTGTCTGGGTGCGGATTGCGGACACGGCCCTCACCCGTCCAGGTACTGTTTTGCGGGATCTGCAAAGTCGTGCCAGGGCTGACCAGTTGATCCGCCGCCAGGCCGTTGACGCTGACCAGATCGGCCGGGTCCACATTGAACCGGCGGGCGATGCAGTAGGGGAATTCGCCCTCCTGCAGGGTGTAGGTCGCGGGCCGGGTGACCGTGGGGATCACGACATTCACGGTTGGCTCAGGTGTGCTGGTGGCCGTGGCGGTTGGCACGATCAGGGTGCTTGTTGCAGGCAGTTTTGCCACGCTGGTTTGGGTCAGGCTCTCAGGAGAATCGGTCTGAATGGAAATCGGCGTCGTCATCGCCTGACTGGTCTCGGTTTCGGGGGCTTTGGAGGCGGGCATTTGGCAGCCGGAAAGCGCCAGGGTGAGTATGGCAACACAAACAATGACTAGAGTTGTTCTTTTTGTCATTGAGTCATCTCCTTCGTTGCTTTGATTTGATAATAATTAATTGGATAGGATGATATTAAGATAGTAGCATAATCCCAATTAAGCGTCAAGTTGAGTGGAAATGGG
>WOYY01000053.1 GCA_011620555.1 Anaerolineaceae bacterium
ATACTGACATTTTTATTTGTCGAATCTTATGACATAATTACTCGCGAATGACAGGCGGATCAGTCTGAGCGAACCACTGTTCAGACTGGACTCCGCCGGGGTTTGCCTGACATAGTGGTCAACCCGATGGGTTAAGTGTAAAATCCAGTTATTGGGATGGTATTCACCTCATCTTATCAGGATGGAGAAAAAAGATGAACAAACCTTTCAAGCTTTTGACTTTGACACTTTCATTGTCCCTGCTCATGTCCATGCTGGCAGCCTGCCAGCCGCAGACACCGATTGCAACAAATGAGGCGCCGACTGTCGTTCCAACGGCCGCCCCCACGGAGGCGGAGCCGCTGAACAACGAGGTGCTGTATGTGAATATCACTTGGCACCAGCACCAGCCGATTTATTATCAGGATGAAGATGGGGTCTACACCCGTCCCTGGGTCAGGGTGCACGCCACCAAGGATTATCTGGATATGGCCGAGAAAGTCGCCCAATACCCGGATGTCCATGTGACCTTTAATTTCACGCCCTCTCTCATCCGCCAGCTGAATGAACTGGCCGCGGGGGCCAAGGATATCTATTGGGTCCTGGGCGAGAAAGAGGTCAGCGAATTGACGACGGCGGAAAAGCGTTTCATCCTGGAGCGCTTCTTCGACGCCAACTGGGACAATATCATCGCCCGTTACCCCCGCTACCAGGCGCTTTTGGATCAGCGTGGCGGGACGGATGCGCAATCCATTGACGCGGCCCTGACCAGCTTTACGGATCAGGATTTCTTAGATTTGCAGGTCTGGTTCAACCTGGCCTGGTTTGACCCCACTTATCTGGCCGAGGAGCCGCTGCTGGCGCTGGTGGAAAAAGGGGAGAACTTCGACCAGGCTGATAAGCAGATCGTTTTTGACCAGGCTTTGCAGGTCGTTCAGGAAGTGATCCCTTATCATGCGGAACTGCAAAGAACAGGGCAGATCGAAGTCACGACCACGCCTTATGCCCATCCCATCCTGCCCCTGATCTACGATAGCCAACTGGCCCTGATCGGCAATCCGAGCGCGGGGATGCCGGAAAAAACCTTTGCCTATCCCCAGGATGCGGAAGCGCACCTGGACCGGAGCGTGCAGATGTATGAGGAGAACTTTGGGCGGAGCGTGCGGGGGCTTTGGCCGGGCGAAGGCGCGGTGGCTGGGGAAATCTTGCCCTTGGTGGCCGGCGCCGGTTATCAGTTCATGCAGACCGGCGAGCCTGTGCTGGCGAAATCGCTGGGGATCGACTCGTTTACGCGTGACTCGGGGGGGTACGTTCAGGAAGCGGACCAGCTTTACCGGCCCTATTACGTCAGCGACGGCGCGGGCAAGCAGGTGGCGATCTTCTTCCGGGACTGGACCCTCTCCGACAGGATCGGCTTTGACTATTCCCAGATGAGCGGGGAGGCCGCGGCGGAAGATCTGGTGGGCCATTTGGAAAAGGTCCAGGCGGATTTCGTTGAAAGCGGCGAAGCCGGCCCGCATATCGTGAGCATCATTCTGGATGGCGAGAACGCCTGGGAGAATTATGCCAATGATGGCAATGACTTCTTCAACGCCCTTTACCAAAAGCTCTCCGAGAGTGAGGTTTTGCAGACTGTTACGCCTTCTGAATATCTGGAAATGTTCCCGGAGCAGGAAACGCTTGATTATCTCTTCCCCGGCGCCTGGTTCAGCGCCAATTATGACACCTGGATCGGCGAAGAAGAGGAAGCGGTCGCCTGGGATTACCTGGCCAACACCCGCGAAGACCTGGCGGCTTTTGAGAGTGGGGCAGAATACACCGCAGAGGAAAACCTGACCCAGGCCTTTGATTTCATGTACCTTGCCGAGGGATCAGACTGGTTCTGGTGGTACGGCGCAGATCAGGATTCCGGGCAGGACAGTTACTTTGATGAAGGCTATCGCGCGCTGCTGGCGGGCGTCTATGACTCGCTGGGCGTGGATGTGCCCCGCTTTGTGAGTGTGCCGATCGTGCAGACCCAGGCCGTCCAGCCAGCGACGCCTCTCACCGGTCTCTCCACGCCGGCGATGACCGGCGCGGCGGATGACCCAGCTTGGGAAGCGGCGGCTTATTATCCCGTGGCTGGCGAATCGGCTGTGACCGGTTTCGCGGTCGCACTGGATCAGGAAAACCTCTACCTGCGTGTGGATAGCGGCAGCGCATTGATGGATCAGCCACTCGGGATCTATCTCTCTGTTCCCAATGCGGCAGGGGGCAAGTCGGCTTTTGTGAAGGATTCAGAGCTTGTCCTGAGCTTCTTTGCCAATCGTCTAGTGCAGTGGGATGGTTCAGCCGAAAGGCCGGACATTTTAGCTGCCGAGGCGGAGGGCTGGGACTTGGTGCACTCTGGGGCCGGACAGGTCGTTGTTGAGGGTGGGGTAGTGGAAATGGCCATCCCGTTGAGCGCGCTGGGCGCCGTCTCCGCCGGCGCTTCGATCAAACTGGCCATTGTGGTTGATCCTCAGGAAGATCTCTTCCCTCTGGGCGGCCCAGCCCAGGTGCAGATCCCGGACCTCGGCGATACGGCGCTGATCTTAGAAGTGCAGGACCCGGTGGGGGATGACGACGGGCCTGGCACCTATGAATATCCCACCGATGTGGTCTTCCCCGAATCGGTCTTTGATGTTCAATATTTCTCAGTGGGTTATGACTCGCAGAACCTCGTGCTGACTTTTGATTTCGTCGGCCCGGTGGAGAACGTCTGGAATTCGCCCAACGGCTTATCCGTCCAGACATTGGATGTCTATATCGATATCGATCCGGGCGCGGGGACGGGGGCCAGGCTCTTGATGCCCGGCCGGAATGCGGCCCTGACGGAGGGCAATGGCTGGGAATATGCCATCTGGGCAGAGGGCTGGACGCCGCAGGTGGTCCAGGTGGACCCGGAGACCCTCGAACCCAAGGAATATTCGGAGGCGACCGGCGGGATGACCATCGCGGTTGACTCGGCTCGGAGTGAGGTTGTTGTGCGAGTTCCTCTGAGCTTCCTGCCCGCGGGCGATCCCGCTGAGTGGGGTTATGCGGCGGCCGTCCTGGGCCAGGAAGGTTATCCGACCGAGGGCGTCTGGCGGGTGCGCAATGTCTCGCTTTTCCCCGCGCAGTATATCTTTGGCGGCGCTTCGGGCGACAGCAACCACACCCGCATCATTGATCTGATCCTGCCGGAAGGGCAGACCCCCACTCAGGAGGACTGGCTTTCTGATTACGAATCGATCAACGGCTCGGTGGATGATATGACGGCTGATGATTTTGCTCAGATCCCGATCCTGGTGCCCTGAGTTGTGCAAACGAGGTAAAATAGGGAACTCACCAAAAAGATGCCGCTTGCGGGATCTGGAAAGACATCGCTATGGGATCAAGGATCAGCATCAAGAAACAATTAAGGGAAACCGTTGAAATTGTCCTGCCGGATGGCACGATCATGGATGGCCCGCGGCATACGTCTTTGGGTGAATTTATGCGGGCCTATCAGGACCCGGCGAAGCCGAAGATCGTTGGTGCGGTCGTCAACCACGACCTCAGGGAATTGACTTTTCCAATTTCAATGGACGCTGAAGTGACCCCTGTGAACATGTCGGACCCGGACGGGGCGCGGATTTATCGTCGGTCGCTGACCTTCCTGCTGGAAGTGGCTTTTATGGAACTGTTCCCCAAGTGGTCGCTGACGATCGACCATTCCGTCTCTTCGGGCGCGTACTACTGCCATGTGCCTGAGCAGGAGCCTTTTACGCAAGAGTCCCTGGCCCAGCTCGAAGCGAAAATGCACGAGATCGTGGCCGCGGATGAACCCCTTGTTCGCAACAAGGTCAGCCTTGAAGAAGCCAAAAGATTCTTCCAGACGCACGGCCAGCTGGATAAATTGCAGTTGTTGAAGTACCGCCAGGCGGATGATCTGGTACTCTACACGCTGCGCGGCCACCGGGATTACCACCACGGTTACATGGTGCCGTCTTCCGGTTACCTGAAGCTTTTCGATCTAAGGTTGATCGGGGACGGCTTTGTCCTGCGCTTCCCCCGCCGGCATGCCCCCGATAAATTATCGCCCATGCCCAGCTACCCGACCCTGCTGGCCACCTTCAGGCAGTATGGCGAATGGCTGGAAACTCTGGGCATCCAGAGCGTGGGGGCGCTGGATGACGCCATCAGCGAAGGGCGGATCAATGAAGTGATCCTGGTCTCCGAAGCTCTGCATGAGCAGCAGATCTCCCGAATTGCCGGTTCGATCCGCGAGCGGAAGGATGAGATCAGGGTGATCCTGATCGCCGGGCCGAGTTCCTCCGGTAAGACGACCTTCTCCAAGCGTCTGACCATTCAGCTGCTTTCTGAGGGGATTTCACCCTTTGCCCTAGAGATGGATAACTATTTTGTGGACCGGGCGGATACGCCTCTGGATGAGAACGGTCAATACGACTTTGAGAACATTGACGCGCTGAACCGGGGCCTCCTGCAGGACCATGTGGAGCGCCTGGTGCGCGGCGAGAAGGTGCAGCTCAGACACTATGACTTCTGGAAAGGGAAAAACCAACCCGGCGAAGAAGTCCAGCTGGCGCCGGGGCAGATGATCATTCTGGAAGGGATTCACGGCCTGAACCCCGCCTTACTTGGCGATATTCCCCCTGAGGAAACTTTTCGGATCTATGTTTCCTGCCTGACCCAGCTCAACCTGGATCGGCAGAACCGGATCTCGACCACGGATACCCGTGAACTGCGCCGGATTCTGCGGGATGCCCGCGACCGGGGTTACACCGCCCAGCAGACGATTGCCAACTGGGAAAACGTGCGCCGGGGTGAGAAGCGGCATATCTTTCCCTACCAGGAAAACGCCGATGTGATGTTCAACTCCGCTCTGGCCTATGAACTGACCGCCCTGAAGCCTCTGGTGGAACCCCTGCTGCGCCAGGTGCCTTACGGGACCCCGGAATATATCGAAGCCAAACGGCTGTTCAAGTTCCTCCAATGGTTCCTGCCGATTGAGCAGGACATGATCCCGGATAACTCGATTTTGAGGGAGTTCCTCGGCGGGTCCATCCTGACCGATTTCAAGATCTGGCACCACGGGCAGCATATTAAATATTAAGTCCCCTGGCGGATGAATCAAAAAAACCGCATTCCGAAATGTTGGAATGCGGTTTTTCTCCTTAATGGATCACTAGCAGAGGTTGTTTTTGATCACCTTTGCCAGGCGCTTGATGCCTTCCTGGATCATCTCCGGCTTGGAATTGGAGAAGTTCAGGCGCATGGTGTTTTCCCCGCCGCCAAGGGGGTGGAAGGGGCCGCCCGGCACGAACGCCACCTTTTGGTCGACGGCTTCATTGAAGATCTTGCTCGTATCAATGCAATCCGGCAGGGTGACCCAAAGGAAAAGCCCACCTTTGGGTTTTGTCCAGAGGACGCCTTCCGGCATATAGTCTTTCAAAGCCTGGAGCATGGTATCCCTGCGCTCCGTGTAAACCTTGCGGATCAGGTGGATGTGCTCCTTCATCGAGGGGGAACTTGCCAGTTCGTAGGCGATGTATTGGTTGAAGGTTGCGGTGTGCAGGTCGCAGCCCTGTTTGGCCTGGACCATTTTCTTGATAACCTCGGTGGGCGCGACCACCCAGGCCAGGCGCAGGCCGGGCGCGAGGATCTTTGAAAAAGTGGAGGTATAGATCACGTTCCCGCTATAGATCGGCACTTCCTTGGCGCGCATCTCATCATCGATCACAACGACCGGGGTTTGATGTTCGCCCTCGAAGCGCAGCTGACCGTAAGGGTCATCCTCAACGATCGGGACGCCGTAGGCATCCGCCATCTCAACCAGCTGCTTGCGCCGTTCGCGGGAAAGGGTGACCCCGGTTGGGTTCTGGAAATTGGGCAGGACGTAAATGAATTTGATGCCGGTCCGCAAGCGGGATTCCAGCATTTCGGTCACCATCCCGTTTTCATCTGAGGGGATGGTCACATATTTCACGCCGTAGGCGTTCCAGGCCTGGATGGCACCTAAATAGGTGGGTGACTCCACCAGGATCCGGTCCCCCCGGTTGATGAAGATCCGGCCGAGGAGATCGAGCGCTTGCTGAGAACCGGTCGTGATCAGGACGTTATCTGCCGAGATTTGAATGCCATATTTGGAAGCGTTGCGTGCGATCAGCTCTCGCAAAGGCTGATAGCCCTCAGTGGTGCCGTACTGCAAGGCTTGCTCGCCCATTTCTGAGAGGACTACTTCACAAGCTTTCTTGAAAGCTTCAATGGGGAAAACTTCAGGCGCCGGCATGCCGCCCGCGAAGGAGATCACATCAGGTTGGGATGTGAACTTCAGCAATTCACGGATGGCTGAGCTGCCGATATTGTCCGTTCTCAGAGCGTATCTTTCGTCCCATAACGTGTGCATATAATATTCTCTCCTTATTTAGGAAATCTGCTGATAACGGTCGCCCGGGCGGGTAAGGTCACCCGGTCGCCGATGGATAAGTCGGCTGGTGCTTTGCCAGCCTTGTCTGGTGAACCCTGGTAGATGTAAAGCCCGGTGCCTTCTGCTGCGTTTTTCTCTGAAACATAAGCCTGGCCGGTGAGAGAGCCATCAGAGTCAACCGCGCAGCTGGTGACCGTACCGATTACCTTGCCGCGGTCATCCACCACCGGATCGCCGAGATGGGCCATCCGGGTTCGTTTTTCATCAAACCGGAAGCGGACAACGATCCCGTCCCGGTCTTCTTCCTGTTTTAGAAAGGCCTGGCGGCCGATAAACCAGGGTTTGTAGGTCTTGACGAACTTGCCAAAACCCGCCTGGCCCACGCCGAGGTTGAGCATCCCGCCCATCTCATGGCCATAGAGCGGCAGTCCGGCTTCGGTCCGCAGGGAGTCCCGGGCGCCCAGGCCGCAGGGTTTGATGCCGAAGGGTTCGCCGGCCTCTAAAAGGACGTCCCAGAGTTGGACGGCCTGGTCGGGATGGACGAAGAGTTCAAAGCCCATCCGTTCACCGGTGTACCCGGTGCGTGAAACAACCAGCGGGATGCCGTTGAGGGTGGCTTCGCAAAGCTGCGCCCATTTCAAGCCCAGGATGGCCCGGCGGTCCGCAGGGCTGACTTCCAGGGCCAGCAGGACGTCCCGCGATTTCGGCCCCTGCAGAGCAATATCCAGCCGCATTTCCCTGCCGGTCTGGGGGTCGCGAAGGTTTGAAAGCGTGACGCGGCGGCCAAAGGCGACTGCCTGGGAGTGTTCAGGGTCCACAAGGACTTTGCCTTCCCGGACGGCATTCAGCCAGGCCCAGTCTTTGTCGTCGTTGGCGGCATTGACCACCACCAGGAATTTTTCGACCCCGCGGCGGTAAACCAGCAGGTCGTCCAGAACGTTGGCGTCCTGATCTAAAAAGTGGGTATAGCAAGATTCGCCCACTTCCAGACTACCGATGTCATTGCCGCAGACCGAATCCAGGAAGAGGGCGGCATCCGGCCCTTCGGCCTGATAGACGCCCATGTGGGTCACGTCAAAAAGGCCGGCCGCTTTTCGGACGGCCAGGTGCTCTTCCACCACGGAAGAATACCAGACGGGCATATCCCAGCCAGCGAAGGGCACCATCTTGGCGCCTAAGGCCCGATGGGTGGCGTTGAGGGGAGTGGTGCGGAGGTCTTGCTCATCCGGTTCCTGCCAGTTGAATGTTGGCAGCGGGTCTGAAGCCTGACCGTCCCCGGCGATCCCAATGAAATAGGGCTTGGCTTTCGCAACGGGTTCACCCTGCGCGTTTTGGGGCGGCAGAGCCTCCACGTCTTCAATTGCCATTGGGCCGGGGAGGCGCAGGGACAGATCGTCATCAAACCGGATGTAGGCATCCGAAAGGTCCCTCAGCCAGGCGCTGGCCAGGCCGGCGGACGCGCCGGGGACGGTCAGAACGAAGGTGAAGGGGGGTTCGCAATGCAGGAAGCCTTTGACATCGCCCTTGCCCGTGTGCAGCAAAGTGGGCTGGGTTTCGCCTGGATTGAGACTTTCAACATCGCTGGCGAAGGCATAGGTCATAAAGTGCCGGATCTGCTCGCCGGTCAGCTTGAAGGAGGCCCAGGCAGTTTCCTGGTTGTCGTTGATATCAAAGAAATGGGGATAGCCATGCACAAAGGGCGTCTGAGTGACGTTCTCGGCTTTTTCGGCCAGGGCCGCGACCCGCAGTTTGGCGTCTTCCAGGACGTTGAAGTCCACTTTGGCGCGGCGTTGGACGGATTTGCCGCCGGGCATATTGTAGGGCGTGATGCCAGCGAAGAGGTCCGCGATGATGTCGGCAATCTGGCGGAACTCCGCTTCTTTGAAGCCCCGCTGGGTGAGCCAGGGCGAGCCAAACCGGACGCCGGTGGCTGAGAAAGCGGAGCGATCGCCCGGGATGGTATTGCAGTTAGCAACGATTCCGGCCACATCCAGGATGCGGGCGGCCATGTCGCCGGAAAGGTAGACATCCGGCGCGGCGCTCACGGATTTGCTGTCCAGCAGCGCCATGTGGCTGTCCGTGCCGCCATAGGGCACCCGCAAGCCGCGGGCCATCAACTGGTCAGCGAAGGCTTTGGCGTTTTTGATGATCTGGCTCTGCACAGCTTTGAATTCTTCCGACTGGGCGATCTTGAGGGTGACCGCGAGGGCCGCCATGTTGTTGATGTGGGGGCCGCCCTGTTCGCCGGGGAAGACGGCTTTGTCGATCTTCTTGGCGTAGGAGGCGTTATCGGTGAGGATGACGGCGCCGCGGGGGCCGAGAAGGGTCTTGTGGGTGGTGAAGGTGATCACCTGGGCATAACCCACCGGCGAGGGCACCTGACCGGCGGCGATCAGCCCGGCAATGTGGGAGATGTCGGTCATCAGGATTGCGCCGACCTTGTCCGCAATCTCGCGGAATTTCTGCCAGTCCGGGATATAGGGGTAGCTGGAATAACCGGCGACGATGATCTTGGGTTGGACTTCTTCGGCTTTTGCCAGGATCAGGTCGTAGTTGAGGAGTTCGGTTTCGGAGTCCACATTGTAGTGCTGGGCGTTGTACCAGATGCCGGAGCGGTTGACCGAAGAGCCATGCGAAAGGTGGCCGCCAACCAGCAGGCTCATCCCGAGGAGAGTGTCGCCCGGCTGGAGGAAGGCGGTGTAGACGGCGTTGTTGGCGGGCGCGCCGGAGAGGGGCTGGACATTGGCGTAGAGCTGGTCGGCTGAGACGCCGTTGGCGTCGAAGGCTTCGGCGCAGCGGCGGCGGGCCAGGGCTTCGACCACGTCCACATATTCCACGCCCTTGTAGTAGCGCGGGTCGCCATAGCGGCGGTAGGTCCCGAGCATCTTTGTGTAATCGAAGATCTCTTCCTCGGTGAAGCCGACCGTCTCGGGCCGGGGATAACCCTCCGCATAGAGGTTGGTGAATGAAGAACCCAGGGCCTGCCGGACCGCCAGCGGTGCGATGCTTTCACTGGGGATCATGACCAGGCGGCGAGCCTGACGTTCTTCTTCCAGATCAATTAACGTAAAAAGGCCTGGATCCAGTGATTCCAGGTCTTTTTGATATTGAAATTCGGGCATTCAGTCTCTCCTTTTAAGAGATTGGTGAGGTCGCTTATGAATTTTTATCTTACCTAATTTTATTCCTGCTGACAAAGGCGGTCAAGGCGTCTCAGTTGCTCCTGTCAACTCTTTTCGTTTAACCAATCGATCATGGCCGCGATCACTTCTTCCTTGCCAAGGTCATTGTGGATTTCGTGGAAGTAGCCCTCCCACAATTTGAGGGTGACCGGTTCGCCGGCCTGGCTGGCGAACGCTTCGCTGGCCTTATAGGACGTGATGCGATCTTCCGTGCCGTGCATCAGCAATAAGGGCAGCTGCCACTCTGCGGCATGGTCCAGGGCATATTGGCCGCTATCCAAAAGTTCCATTGAAAGTTTGGCAGAGAGGCGCTCATGCACCAGAACATCATCCTGATAGGCTTTGATGATAGCCGCGTCACGCGAAAGGGCGTTCACGTCCAGGGTGTTGTTCATGGTGAAGGCCGGGACGAGGTTCGCCAACATGCGGCCCAGCGTCACTTTGGCTTTGGGCGGTTCAAAAGAAAGCGCCAAGGCGGGGTCTGTGGCGATCATGCCGGCCAGTTCCGGTTTGCGCCGGAGGGCATAGTTCAGCACGATCGAGCCACCCAGGCTGTGGCCGTAGAGGAAGTGCGGTTGGTCGCCGCCAAAGAACCCGTGAGATTTCTCAAGGAACAGGGCAACGTCATCCATGAGGTCGTCATAGTTGGGCGTGTGGCCGCGTTTCCCTTCCGAGAGGCCGTGGCCGCGCAGGTCAAAGCCGATGAAGTGATAGCCTGCCTGGGTCAGCGCCTCAGCGACATGGGCATAGCGGCCGGAATGCTCGCCGAGGCCGTGCACCAGATTGACCACGCCCTTGGGCTTCTCTTTGGTCTGCCACACCCGACCCAGCAGGGTCAGCCCGTCTTTGGTCTCGAAATTGAATGTCCCACTTTGCATCATCGTTTAGCTCCTCCCGGTGACTTCCTTTATAATGAGGTTTGTGGAAACCTCTGACATTATACAATACTTCTGCTCTAGTGAAGTTTGGGGTTCTAAGCGAAAAAACTATCTCTGGAAAGTCGATCGAAGATGGCAATGGTCAAAATTCAATCCTACCCCCTCTCCGAGGCCGAGCAGGCCAGCGGCACGGTCATCGTGATTGATGTGCTTCGGGCCTTCACCACGGCAGCCTTTGCCTTTGATTGTGGTGCGCGTCTGATCCTGCCAGTCTCGACGGTGGAAGAAGCTGTCACGCTGGCGGAGGCCCTGCCCGGCTCCGGCATCATGGGGGAGGTCAACGGGTATCAACCGGAGGCCTTTGATTTTAGCAACTCACCTGGCGCTCTGCTGGAACAGGACCTGACCGGGCAGGTATTGATCCAGCGGACCAGCGCGGGCACCCAGGGAGGATTGGTGAAGGCCGTCCGGGCTGAGTCACTGTTTGCGGCTTCGTTTGTGGTGGCCCGGGCGACGGCTCAGGCTGTGGCCCGCGCTCAGCCGGAGCGCGTGTCCTTCGTCATCACGGGAATTTCCGAGGGGCGGGATGGCGATGAGGACCTGGCCTGTGCTGAATATATCGCTGGCCTGATAAAAGGGGAGCGCCCTGACCCGGCGCCGTATCTGGCTCGGGTGCTGACCTCGACGGTCGGTCGGGATTTTGCCGGCGGCTCGCTGGGTTATCTGCTCAAAGAGGATCTTGGCCTCTGCCTCCAGGTGGACCGCTTCGGCTTTGCGTTGCCGGTGCGCCGGGAAAACGGCCGCCTGGAGATGCGGTCTTTCCCTCAAGCGCTAGGCGAGGATGGCCTGGGGAATATGGGGTATGATCAATACCGTTGAGAAAAACTTATTTTCATTTTTATTGTTAATCACAATAAATGGATAAAAGGTTGATCCATTGGACGAAAAACAAGAAGAAAAAGAGCTGATCGATCGGGCGAAAACAGACCCGGCGGCGTTTGGTGAGCTTTACCGCCGCTATGTCGATCGCATTTATAACTATATTTATTACCGCACCGGAAGCGTTGGCGATGCCGAGGACCTGACCGGAAAAGTGTTCTTCAAGGCGATGAGCCATATCCAGAGCTATAAGCACATGGGACTGCCTTTTTCCGCCTGGCTCTACCGGATTGCCCACAATCTGGTCGCAAACTATCACCGGGACAGGTCTCGTAAGCAGGAGCTATCGCTGGATGACCTGCCCGGGCAGATCATGCCCAAGAGCGAGCAGCATCCCGAGACCCGGGCTGTGCGCAGTCAGGAAGTGGATGCGCTCCTGGCTCAGATCCGAGATCTGGCGCCCAACCGGCAGGAACTGCTGATCCTGAAATTTGTCGATCAGCTCTCCAATGCGGAGATCGGGCAGATCATGCGCAAAAGCGAGGGCGCGATCAAGAGCCTTTATCACCGCACGCTGCTGGAACTGCGTGAGAAAATGGAGGAGGATTCCTCCAATGCGGAGCATTGAAGCAAAAGATGAAAACAGAAATGGAAGAAAAAACTTTAACGTTGCGAAGGAAGGTTTGAGGGGAGGGCCCGAAAATGGCAGAAAAAATGCTTGCTGAAAATCAGTTGGATCAATTAGAGAAGTCGCTCAGAGCGAAATTAGCGCCGATTGAACCCAATGAGCAATTCATCGGGAGCCTGAGGCGGCGCCTGGAGGATTCCCCGGCTTATCAGAAAAAACAGCGGCTGGCGGTATCACTGCTGTCGGTTGCCCTGGGTCTGACCGTTGGACTGGCCGTTTTTCTGATTGGGCGGGGTCTGGTCAACGGAACCGAGAAAGTTTAACGCAAATTTTTTAATCATAAACCGCTCAAATTTGAGCGGTTTTTTTTCTTAATTGGTTTGGGAGTTCAGGATAATGATTCCAGCTTGTCAATCAATGCCTGGTTGCGAGGTTCAACGAGGATGGAGCCATCCGGGAAAAAGATCGTCGGGACGCTCCGGAAGCCCTTGTTGGTCTCGATGACGAGTTTTTCAGCCTCGGGGTCCTGATCGATGTTAATGAAGTCATAATCGATCTGATATTCATCAAAGGTCCTCACCACCCTGCGGGAGGTGCCGCACCACGTTGTGCCATAAATTTTGATCTTATCCATGAGCCACCTTGTTTGCTCTTTGCTGCTATCTGGAATGATTTTACCATAGCCAAAAGAGAACCGCTCAACTCTGAGCGGTTCTGATGGATCTAAGCGACAGGGGCTTTGTGTTCAAGGATGCTCCGGACCCAATCGCCGACCAGCCAATAGCGGAAATCTTCGCCGTTGTTCACTTTGACCCCGCCAATGATGCCGTAGATCAAGGAGAGCGGGATCAACAGCAGGACGAGGAACCCGGGGACCAGGCAGAGCAGAGGGATGATCAGAAAACTGAGCGCGGCGCCGACCGTGATCAGGAATCCGGCGACCAAACCCGCCCCCAGCCAGGTGATGGCCTGGAAGATGAAGGCCTGCATCGCATGGTAGGCGACCAGCCGCGACCGATCCTTGTAGATGAAATAGATCACAATGGCTGCAATGCCGCCCAGAAAGCCGGTGACCAGGTTCAGCAGGACGCTCAGATGCGCCAGCATAGCCCAGGTCCGCTCTTCATTGGGCGTCACCGGTTTGGGTTGGCGCTTGGCGAGGGGCGGGTTGGGCGTTTCACTGGTTTCGGGTTTGAGCGCCTGAAGTTCCTCAGGTTGTTTTTGATCTTTTGTGGTCATCATTTCTCCTGGGTTGAAGAAGTTGGATTTTATTATTTGTTTTTCTGCGCTTTCAATATGATCTACGCAGATTTGCTCAAAAAGTTGCGTCCTGCCAATAAAAAACCTGCTCTTGTGAAAGAGCAGGTAGGGGATTCTGGAAATTTGAGATTTAGGCCCAACCTTGTTTCCGAACGAAATTCGTGATCACAGGGATCTCCACATATTCACCATTGAAAGCTTTGATGCCCCAGATGATGCTCATGACCACGCCGAAAATGCCCACACAGAAACCTACGAATACAAAGGATAAGGGAATGGTCAAAACCCAGACGACAATACCCCAAGCCAGAGCCTGCGGATAATGCGCTTTGAGGAAGGGGCGGTTCTTTTTATCTTCCATCAAGAGCAGGATAACGGGAACGATGGGAGTTAAAATGTACGCTAGAAGCGCCCAAGTCTTATCATCACTGCTGATATTGGGATCTACTACTTTTTCTTCTGTCACGACTTGCCTCCTTAAAAGATACTTTTAATATTTATATGAATTTAAAACATACCTTCGAAAAACGTCTTAAGCACTATCATAACCTACTTGTAATCCAAAATCAACTGAAAATCGGCCTTTTAATGATGTGTTAAAATAGGTGAGTATGAAACCTCGAATTGTTTTTATGGGATCGCCTGACTTCGCTTTGCCGACCCTTCAGGCATTATATGATTCATTTGACGTTGTTGGCGTCGTGACCCAGCCAGACCGGCCTGCCGGGCGCGGCCGTGAAATGCGGCCGCCGGAGGTGAAAGGGCTGGCGGAAAGCCTTGACCTGCCCGTGATCCAGCCGAAAACCCTGAAATCCGCAGAGGCCTTCGCCCAGTTGGCGGCCTGGAACCCTGATGTGATTGTGGTGGCTGCCTTTGGGCAGATCCTGCGGGAAAATGTGCTCAATCTGCCGGCCTACGGCTGTGTGAACCTGCACGCTTCGCTGCTGCCGCGCTGGCGGGGGGCTGCTCCCGTGCAGGCGGCGGTGCTGCATGATGATGTTACCGGTGTGACGATCATGAAGATGGACAAAGGACTGGATACCGGCCCGATCCTCTCGCAACGGGCGTTGGACATCCCACCGGAGATGACGGCTGGAGAGCTTTTCGATCAATTGGCCCAATTGGGCGCGGAACTGCTGGTGGAGACCCTGCCGGGTTATCTGTCCGGCGAAATCGTGCCGCAGCCCCAGGACGAGGACCGGGCGACCTATGCCCCCAAGATCGAAAAGTCGGATGGGGAGTTGGACCTGGGCCTGCCCGCCCCAGCCTTGGCGCGCCTGGTCCGGGCCTATAACCCCTGGCCGGGCACGTTCCAAACTTTCGAAGGCCAATACCTTAAAGTCCATCGCGCGAAAGCCGTCGCCAACGGCAGAGCTGTGCCGGGGGAACGCTATGTCTATCAAGATCAGCCCGCCTGGGGGACCGGCGAGGGCCTGCTGGTTCTGGAAGAAGTCCAGCTGGCCGGTAAGAGCCGGGTTTCAGGCGAGGCCTTTTTACGGGGTGCCAAAAATTGGTTCTCAGCAGAAGGAAATGCAGGATGACGGAATATGGGATGACGATTGACCAAGGGACGGCCAGCATTCGGGCGATGCTCTTCAACCCTGCCGGGGAAGTGATCGGCGTGAAACAAAAGGAACCTGAGCAGTTCTTTCCCAAACCCGGCGGGGTGGAGCACGACCCCCTGAAAATCTGGCCGTCCACCCAGTTTGTTGGCCGGGACGTCCTGAATGAGCATAACCTGGACAGGGGAGATCTGGCTGCGGTGGGGATCACCAACCAGCGCGAGACGACCCTCGTGTGGAATCGGCTGACAGGTAAACCTTATTGCCCGGCGATTGTCTGGCAGGATGCCATCGCCGACAAGGCGATCGTGGGGACGGTGAAATGAATTTCTATACGCTGACGCTGCTGCGGCATGGGGAATCGGTGGGAAACGCCGAGGGTTATTACCAGGGACAGTATGACTTCCCCCTGACGGAGCGGGGCAGGAACCAGGTTCAACGCTTGATCTCACGCTGGCAGTCGGACGGCACACAGTTTGATCAGGTGATTGCCAGTCCGCTGAAGCGCGCCAGCGAGACCGCAGAGCTGATCGCCAAAGCGCTGGGTGTGCCCCTGCAAATGGACTCAGATTGGCAAGAACGGGATAATGGCGAACTGGCGGGCATCAAGCGCAACGTCGCCGATCAGCAATTCCCCAAACCGGATTTTTTCACACCCTATGACAGCCTTGCCGGGACCGGGGAAGGGGATTTTGCCCTCTTTTTGCGTGCGGGACGGGCTGTTCATCGGATCATGCAGATGCCGCCCGCGCGTTACCTGGTCGTCTCACATGGGGGCATCCTGAACCAGGCGATGAACATCATTCTGGGGATCATGCCGCAGGCAAATGGTCAGGGCGCCCATTTCCGGTTTGGTAATACGGCTTTTTCAACTTTGCAATACGAACCGGAAAACCACCGGTGGGTTGTTTGGGGGATGAACGACATGACCCATTTGGATGTTGAATAGGGCAAACAGCAATTAGGCCGCGCGCGTTGGCTGGATCCCGATTCGCAAAATTTAACCTCAGTGTTGAGGGTTATTGCTTCGCGTAGATTTCATCCGTCCGGGCGGCCATGATGAAGTCGTTTTGGTGCAGTCCGTTGATGTTATGGGTCCACCACTGCACGGTGGCCCGGCCCCAGGTCAGTTCAATCAAGGGATGGTGACCGACTTCCTCAGCCGCCGCGCCAACCTGGTCCGTGAAGCTCAGGGCTTCGGCGAAATTCTTGAACTTGAAGGTGCGGGTCAGCCGCGGGACGCCCTGGGCGTCATCCATCACACCCCATTCCGGGACCTGGCTTTGAAGGGTTTCGATCTCGTTTTCAGTCAGGGGGGCGACGTCGCTCTCACAGGGTACGCATTTCATCGTCAGTAGATCTGCCATTTGATTTTCCTTTTTTAGGGATCTGTTCAGTCCTTAATCCATACCCTTAAATGCGGCTTTTGTAAAATGGCAAATGCCCCGAAGGGTTTGGGGCGTTTTTATGTCCACTGCTTGGCCTATTCCTCGTGCCCGTCCTTCAGGTAACGCCGCTTCCACTCATAAAGCAGGTTCAAGGCTTCGATCGGCGTCAGGCTGTTGATGTCCAGTTCCTCGATCGCTTCCAGGAGCGGGTTGTTCTCCGGGAACAGGGCCAGCTGCTGGCGGGTGGTTGAGGTCGTTTCAAGCGTATTGCCCGAGGTCTTTTCCAGCTGCTGGAGGATCTCGTTGGCCCGCTGGATCACGGGGCGGGGGAGTCCGGCGATCTGAGCGACGTGGATGCCGTAGGAGCGGTCCGCGCCGCCGGGGATGATCTTATGCAGGAAGACCACCTTGCCATCCGCTTCCGAAACAGCCACGTTGTAGTTCCGCACGCCGGGCAGCAGGTCGGCCAGCTGGGTCAGCTCGTGGTAGTGGGTGGCGAAGAGGGTGGTGGCTTTGAGGTCCGGGTGGCTGTGGATATATTCAATCATCGCCCAGGCGATCGAGACGCCGTCATAGGTGCTGGTGCCGCGGCCGATCTCATCCAGAATGAGCAGGCTGCGGGATGTGGCGTTATGCAGGATGTTGGCCGCTTCGATCATCTCCACCATGAAGGTGGACTGGCCGGCGTGGATCTCATCCTGGGCGCCGATCCGGGTAAAGATCCGGTCCACCAATCCGATCCGGGCTTTTTCAGCGGGGACGAAGGACCCCATCTGCGCCATCAGCACGATCAGGGCGACCTGCCGCAGGAAGGTGGACTTGCCGCTCATGTTCGGGCCGGTGATGATTCGGACGATCTCCTCCGGCTCGAAGACGGCATCATTGGGGACGAAACGCTCTGAGGTCCGGAGCTTCTCCACCACGGGGTGCCGCCCATCGCTGATCTCCAGGCAGCGTTCCGCAAGCAGCTCCGGCCGGTGGTAGCCGTTGATCGCCGCGGTCTCCGCCAGCGAAAGAAAAACGTCCAGTTCGGCGATCCCGCGGGCTGTCTCCAACAGGTCCTTGGCGCCGCCGGCCAGTTCAGCGCAGACCTGGGCGAAGACCTGGTTTTCCACCTGGTGGATCTGCTCTTCGGCGTTCAGCACGAGGGTTTCATAGTCTTTGAGTTCCGGCGTGATGTAGCGCTCCGCGTTCACCAGGGTCTGCTTACGGATGTACTCGTCCGGCACCTGGGACGTATTGGAATGGGTGACCTCGATGTAATAGCCGTGGACCTTGTTGTAGCCGACCTTGAGGGTTTTGATCCCTGTGCGGGCTTTCTCGTTCTTTTCCAGCGAGCCGATCCACTCCCGGGCGTTTTTGGATGAAGCGAGGATCTGGTCCAATTCGGTGGAAAAGCCCGGACGGATGATGCCGATGTTGGCAAGGGTTGCCGGGGGTTCGTCTTCGATGGCGGCGTCCAGCAAGGCCAATTGGTCGGCGCAGAGGTGGATTTTACTGAAAATGGCTTTGAGGGCCGGCGCATCGGCTGGGGCTAAGGCTTTGATCTCCGGCAGGCGGCGCAGGTTCTCCCGCATGGCCACCAAATCCCGCGGGATGGCATGTCCGGACCGGACCCGATTGGTGAGCCGCTCGAGATCGTCAATGTCGGTGAGCTTTTCCCGCAGCTCCGCCCGCAGGAGCCCGTTTTGATGGAACGCACTCACCGCGTCCAGCCGGGCATCAATCTGGGTGACATCCAGCAGGGGCTTGCTGACCCATTGGTGGATCAGCCGCCCGCCCATCGGGGTCTTGGTCAGGTCCAAAATGCTCAGGAGCGACCCCTGCACTTTGCCGGAGCGGATGGTCTCGGTCAGTTCCAGATTACGGCGGGTTTCGGCATCGAGCACCATGAACTCATCCAGGGTGTAGGCGCTGAGATCGGTGAGCAGTTTGAGCGATTGACGCTGGGTGTCTTCCAGATAGGAGAGGATCGCACCGGCGGCCCGGATCGCCATCGGTTTGCCGCGCAGACCGAAGCCGTCCAGCGTGGCGACCTCGAAATGGGCTTTGAGGTTCTCAGTGCAGCGGCCCAGTTCAAAGTGCCAGGTCTCATAAGATGTGAGGAAGCCCGGCAGGCCCTCAGGCTCCGGCAGGGTATCGGGCCAGAGGACTTCGGTGGGCTGCAGGCGGTGCAGTTCAGAGCGCACTTGGTGCAGCAGGTCCTGGCCTTCCAGGGCTGTAGCTGCGAATTCCCCGGTGGAAATATCGACATAGGCCAAGCCGGCCTGGTTTTCGTTAAGGTAAACCGAGGCGAGGTAGTTGTTCTGGTGACGCTGCAAGAGGCCAGGCTCCACCACCGTCCCGGGCGTCACCACCCGGACAACTTCTCTTTGCACCAGGCCTTTCTCGGGTATATCGCCGACCTGTTCGCAGATGGCGACGTGGTAGCCCTTGTCAATCAGCCGGGAGAGGTAGGTTTCGACGGCGTGGTAAGGGATGCCGGCCATCGGCACCCGCATCCCTTTGGAGACGGGGCGGGAGGTCAGGACGATATCTAGCTCCCTGGATGTGGTCTTGGCATCCTCGTCAAAGGTTTCGTAAAAGTCGCCCAGGCGGAAGAATACAATCGCGTTGGGATACTCTTTTTTGATATCGAGGTATTGCTGGCGGAGTGGCGTGGTTTGGCTCATAAAACGATTCTAAAGGTAGATGATGAATAAAGGTGAGCAATCAGACCATTACTCACCTTAAAATATTTAGATTGTGGGGGCTATTTCAAATTTTCTTTGATGAAAACGGCCACCTGATCCAGCGCTTCGGAGAGCTTGCTGGCGTCCTTGCCCCCGGCCTGGGCCATGGTTGGTCGGCCGCCGCCCCCCCCGCCGACCACTTTGGCGACCTGCTGGACGAGCTTCCCAGCATGCAGGCCGCGCTTGACCAGGTCATCCGTGACCGCGGCGATCAGAATCGGCTTATCATCCAGATCTGAGGCCAGCACGACCACACCGGAGTCATATTTCTGGCGGAATTTGTCGGCCATTTCCCGCAGGGCGTCCAGATCCGCATTCGGCAGCAGGGCCTTGAGAACCGGGATGCCCGCGATTTCAACGACATTATCCAACTGTTCATCAAAGGCCCCGGCGACCAGCTGAGTCCGCAGTTTCTCGGCTTCCTTTTCGGCTGAGGCAAGGGACTCGGAGAGGGACTTCACTTTTTGCAAGGTCTCATTGGGCGCGGTGCCGAGGAAGTGGTTGATTTCATCTAAAATATTCATCCGCTGCCGGGCAAGCTGGTAGGCCCGCCAACCGGTGACGGCTTCGATCCGCCGGACGCCCGCGGCAATGCTGCCTTCGTAGGTGATCAGGAAGAGGCCGATGTCGCCGGTCTCGTCCACGTGCGTGCCGCCACAGAGTTCGTAGGACACCCGCTCTTCAGCGCCGATGGTGATCGTGCGGACCACGGCGCCATACTTCTCGCCGAAGAGCGCCATCGCGCCTTCGTTGATCGCTTCCTGGAGCGGTTTCTCTTTGATGTTGAGTGGATGGTTGGCCAGCACTTCGCGGTTGACGATGGCTTCCACTTCGAGGATCTCTTCCCGGGTCATCGGCTGAGGATGGTTGAAGTCGAACCGCAACCGGTCCGGCGCGACCAATGAGCCGGCCTGCTGCGCATGGGTGCCCAGCACCTGATGCAGGGCGGCATGGAGCAGGTGGGTGGCGGTGTGGTTGCGCATGATCTCGCGCCGCCGCTCCCGGTCCACTTTGGCGAGGGCGCTGTCGCCGACCTTGGGCGCGCCGGCGGTGACTTGGCCCTGATGGACGATCACGCCCGCGGCCGGTTTGCGCATGCCGGTGATCTCGATGGTCCAGTCCTGCCCGTGCGCAGAGGTAATCCGGCCGGTGTCGGAGACCTGCCCGCCGGATTCGACATAGAAACCGGTCTTTGGCAGCAGCACCTCCACCGCATCACCAACCTGAGCGCTGGTAACAGGCTCGCCTTCTCGGATCAGACCCAGGATTTCCACCGGGCTTTCAAATTCATGGTAGGGGTCATACTCCACGCCCGTATTGCTCAGCTTGCCCGCCTGAATCAGGTCGGAGAGCAGATTGGTGTAGACTTCCACGTCCTCGCCGCCCATCTCGCCGAATTCCTTGCCGGCGCCGGAGGCCAGACGGTGCGCTTCCATCGCTTCCTGGAACCCCTGGGTGTCCACATCCAAGCCCTGCTCCTGGGCGATGTCCTTGGTGATTTCGAGGGGCAGGCCGAGGGTGGCGTAGAGATCAAAAGCCACGCCGCCATCCAGCACAGTCTGGCCGTTCGATTGGAGGTCGCTCAGAAGGTCGTCAAGATGTTCCAGCCCGGCGCGGACCGTCTTTTGGAATTGCTTTTCCTCACGGGTGAGGTTATCCAGGATGGTCCCCGCATTGCGCTTGAGTTCGGGGTAGAAATCGCCGTATTCGTCGATCACCACCTCGGCCACCTTCGCCAAAAAGGGTTCGTTGAGGTCCAGTTTCATGCCGAAGCGGGCCGCCCGGCGGACGAGCATCCGGCAGACATAGTTCCGGCCGATATTGCCGGGGACGACGCCATCGGCGATCAGGAAGGTGGTGGCGCGGGCATGGTCCGCGATCACGCGGTAGGGGGTCAGGTTGGCCTCGCGCTCAGCGTCCGAGTGGCCGGTCAGTTCCTGCACCCGCTGGATCAGCGGCAGGAAGAGGTCCGTCTTGTAATTGGACGATGCGCCCTGCAGGATCGAGACGATCCGCTCGAAGCCCATCCCGGTGTCGACGTGCTTTTTCTCCAGGGGGATCAGTTCTTTGGGCGAAAGCCGGTTATATTGGATGAAAACGTTGTTCCAGATCTCGAGGAAGCGTTCGCACTCGCCGTTGACGCCGCAGACATGTCCGGGGACGTCCTGCATATTGCAGAATTCGGGCCCGCGGTCATAGTGGATCTCGGTGTCGGGGCCGCAGGGGCCGGTCTCGGCCATTTCCCAGAAGTTATCCTTGCGCCCGAAGGGCAACAAGTGGTGGGGGTCAAAGCCGGGCTGGGTGAGCCAGATATCGGCCGCTTCTCGGTCCTCAGGAATTTCGCCCAATTCATCTTTAAAATAAGTGGCCCAGAGATTTTCTTTGGGGAGCTTCCAGACCTCCGTCAGCAGCTGCCAGGCCCAGGAGATGGCTTCTTTCTTGTAGTAGTCGCCAAAGGACCAGTTTCCCAGCATTTCAAAGAAGGTGTGATGGGTGTTGTCGCGGCCGACTTCATCGAGGTCGTTGTGTTTGCCGGAGACCCGCAGGCACTTTTGTGAGTTGACCGCGCGGGTGTAGGGGCGCTGGTCCGTGCCAAGGAAGACATCCTTGAATTGGACCATGCCGGCGTTGGTGAAGAGCAGGGTGGAATCGCCGCCCGGAACGAGCGATGAGGAAGGGACGAAGGTGTGGTTGTGTTCGATAAAGAAATCGATAAAATCCTGACGGATATCCGCGCCTTTGGGTTTGGCTTGCATAAAATCTCCTGATGCGGGTGTTATAAAGTGAACGTAACTTATAAATTATACAATATTTGAAAAGGTTAAAGATCAATGGCAATATTCAGGTCAACTGGGATACCCCTTAAGGGGATGATGTTTTTAATTTTATGAGGGACTGCAGGGCTGGTAAGTATTTCACCCCTGGTAAGCTCTGGCCACTTTGCCAGCAGATGTTATGATCAGCTTATGGTAAGATTCATGCGATCGATCCAGCAGTGATTTGTGACTTGTACGATTATAATTTTAGGGTTGATCCTTTGATAAAGCCTGGAATCATCAAATTCGATTCTTAAACTATAGAAGAGATAACAAGGTTGGCTATGGAATTCCAGCAGACTGATATCCCTGAAGTCATTTTGATCCACCCTGATGTCCATCGCGATGAGCGGGGTTATTTTATGGAAACCTATCAAAAAGAGAGATATTTTTCCAACGGCGTCGCTTATGAATTTGTCCAGGATAATCAATCTTCCTCGATCAAAGGCACTTTGAGGGGGCTGCACTATCAGCTTGGCAAGCCGCAGGGGAAGCTTGTGCGGGTCCTGAGGGGCGAAATCTTTGATGTCGCAGTTGATCTGCGCAAGAAATCCCCATTTTTCGGCAAATGGGTTGGCGAGGTCCTCTCAGCGGAAAATCAGAAGCAGTTGTGGATTCCGCCTGGATTTGGGCATGGATTTTACACACTCTCCGACCAGGCCGATGTTTTTTATAAAGCGACGGATTATTATTATCCGGAAGGTGAACGGTGTATCCGTTGGGATGACGCTGAGATTGGCATTGACTGGCCGATTTCTGGGGCTGATGCGCCCATCGTTTCAAAAAAGGATTCGCTGGGATCGAATTTGGCTGACGCTGAGGTCTATCTATGACAAAAAACATTTTAGTCACAGGCGGCGCAGGATTTATTGGTTCGAATTTCATCCGTTATCTTCTCTCCAAAGCTGGGGATTATCGAATCACGAACGTTGATCTGCTGACCTACGCAGGCAGCCTTGAGAATTTAAAGGACTTACCCCACCCAGAGAAAATGGAATTCATCCATGGCAATGTTTGTGATCAGCCGTTGATGGAACAGCTTATTGAAGATCGGCAGATTGACACGGTCGTCCATTTTGCGGCCGAGTCCCATGTTGATCGCTCCCTTCAAGGCCCGGCCGCGTTTATCCAAACGAATCTTGTGGGTACTTTCTCCATGCTGGAAGCCGCCCGGAAGGTTTGGCTGCAAAAGGGCCTGATTGATATGGATAAAGTCCGCTTCCACCATGTTTCCACCGATGAGGTTTTTGGCACGCTGGCGCCCGGCGATCCGGCTTTCCATGAGGATACGCCTTATGCGCCGAATTCACCTTATGCCGCCTCAAAAGCCGGCAGCGACCATCTGGTAAGGTCCTATGCCAAATCATTTGGATTGCCGATCACGATTTCCAACTGCTCGAATAACTATGGTCCCTATCAATTTCCTGAGAAATTGATCCCATTGATGATCCTAAACGCGCTCCATGAAAAACCCTTACCCATTTATGGTGATGGTCTCCAGATCCGGGATTGGCTTTATGTCGAGGATCATTGTGATGCGATTTGGATCATCCTCCAAAGGGGTGAGGTCGGAGAAAGCTACAATATTGGCGGTGAAAACCAACCCTCGAACCTGGAAATTGTGAGGACGATCTGCAAGATCCTGGATGAAAAGGCTCCTAGGGAGTCTGGGTTACCGCATGAGGATCTGATCACTTATGTGGCAGATCGGCCGGGGCACGACCGGCGATATGCCATGAATATCACCAAAATCCGCAATGAGTTGGGTTGGGAGCCAAAGCTGCAATTGGAGGAAGGCCTCCGTTCAACGATCGAATGGTATTTATCAAATGAAGACTGGCTTCAGGCCATTAGTAAAGAGAAGAATTTTCAAGACTGGGTCCAGTTGAATTATGAGGCTCGAGAGAAAACTTTGGGAGGGGCTGAATGAAGGGCATTATCCTGGCAGGTGGCAAGGGGACCCGGCTATATCCATTGACCTTGGGCGTGAGCAAGCAGCTTCTGCCCGTTTATGATAAGCCAATGATTTATTACCCGCTGTCGATGTTGATGCTTGCCAACATTCGGGAGGTTTTGATCATCACGACCCCGGAGGACGCTGAACTTTATCGGCGGCTGCTTGGCGATGGGACGCAATGGGGAATGCAGTTCTCGTTTGCGATTCAGGACTCCCCCAGAGGGCTGGCGGATGCTTTTATTGTGGGTGAGGATTTTATTGGCGGCTCATCCGTGGCTTTAATTTTGGGCGATAACATTTTCTACGGCCACGGGCTGCCCAGCACCCTGCGAAATGCTGCCAAGGTTGAGCAGGGCGCGGTCATTTTTGCCTATCATGTTCATAATCCCGAACGCTATGGTGTGGTTGAGTTTGATGATTTTGGAAAAGCGCTGAGCATTGAAGAAAAACCGGAAAACCCCAAGACCAGCTATGCTGTCCCGGGAGTCTACTTTTATGACGATCGAGTGGTTGAATTTGCAAAGAATTTGAAACCTTCACCCCGAGGGGAGCTAGAGATCACGGATCTCAATAAGACCTATATGGCACTGGACGACCTTCAAGTGATCACACTCGGGAGAGGGATTGCCTGGCTGGATGCTGGCACGCACCCCTCTCTACTTCAGGCTTCCAATTTCGTCCAGGCCGTTCAGGAACGCCAGGGTATGATGATCTCCTGTCCCGAAGAAATTGCTTATCGGATGGGCTTTATTGACGAGGAAAAGCTGGCCCAATTGGCGGGTCAATTCAACGGTAACCGCTATGGCGATTACCTGAGGCAGTTGGCGAACAAAGGAATTAGGTAGTGGCAATGAAAATATTGCTTCTTGGAAAGACTGGGCAAGTGGGGTGGGAACTCAACCGCACTTTGCTGACTTTGGGCGATCTGGTTGCGCTCGATTACCCTGAAATCGATCTTGCAAGCGCTGAGAGCATTCGAGGGGTTGTCAGGCGTGTGAAACCCAACCTTATCATCAATGCCACAGCTTATACGGACGTGGACAAGGCCGAATCGGAGCCGGACCTGGCGATGGCCATCAACGGCACCGGCCCTGGCATTCTGGCGGAAGAGGCGAAACGCCTGGACGCCGCTCTGATCCATTATTCCACCGATTACGTCTTTGACGGCACGAAAGGGGCACCTTACACCGAAGAAGATGAGCCGAACCCCATCAACGTCTATGGCGAGACCAAGCTCGCTGGCGAACGGGCGGTGCAGGATGTGGGTGGCGCTTATCTGATTTTCCGCACCAGCTGGGTCTATTCACTCCGGCGGCCATGCTTCGTCACCAAGGTGTTGAAGTGGGCGCGGGAGCAGGAGACGCTGCGGATTGTGGATGACCAGATCAGCAGCCCCACCTGGGCGCGCACTTTGGCCGAGGCCACCGCGCAGGTGATTGCGCAGGGCCGGGGGGAGCCTGTGGCGTATCTCCGGGAGAAGCGCGGGGTATATCACCTGGCGGGCGGCGGCTCCTGCAGCCGGTATGAATGGGCGAAGGCGATTTTGGAACTGGACCCTTCTAGACAGAAGCAGAGTTTAAAAGAAATACTGCCCGCCAGGAGTCTTGATTTCCCCACGCCTGCAAAGAGGCCCATGATCTCGCTGTTGAACGTGGATAAAATTCAGAAAGTATTTTCTCTTGCCATTGCAGGGTGGGAAGAAGGGTTACGTTTATTATTTGATGGGTCATAAGGGCCGTGAACCTGAAAGACTGAACTTTCAAGCCATAAAATATCAATAGGTTAAGAATGGGAACGGGCAATTTTGGCAGCTGGCAGCGGCTCTCTGCGGAATTTTAACGTTATTGGGTCATTTCTGGCGTGGATTGTTGGAGGATTTTAAAGAAGATCATTGTCCTGCGCTCTTGCAAAATGATGGTTAGCAATACTCTTAGTTAATGGTGAAAGTCATCAGTACAAAAAGGGTGGATATCTTAAGAATAAACGGATAATTTATCTTTCTGAAAATTCTCTAAATTAATTCAAACTAGATCGGGAATTTGCTGCCCGAGTTTTTAATTAAGGAAGGTTCTCGAATTCGCTTTTACCTCTATTATAATTAGAAGGAATGTCCAAATCAGAAGAAATGAAATTATGAATAATTCACAAACCATTCAAGTTCCACCAAGTAAACCTCACCTGAGTTTCCCACCCCTCTTCAAAAATGGCGCTTTTACGGGTAAAAATGAGAA
>WOYY01000091.1 GCA_011620555.1 Anaerolineaceae bacterium
TGGACAGAGCACTGGACTTCTAATCCAATGGTTGCAGGTTCGAGTCCTGTCAGGGGCGCTGAATTTCAACCCTCCGAGCCGCCTAACGCCTAAAGCCTGATCAAAGTGTTAGGTTTTTTTGTTTAAAGATCTTTGATAGCTTTTCAACTAAAATTGAACTAACAAAATGGGAGGTGCAATGATTATTCTGACGTCGAACGGCTTATCTTCTGATGCTCTGCTCCGTGAGGCAGGGAAATTTGTCATCGCTCAGGGGAAAGCCGTCATCATCACGACCGCTTCGCTTGGGTATAAAGAGAAGGATTGGCACATCCCGCGTCTAACGAAGGAATTGGAACAGCTGGGCCTGAGCGTCGCTTATTTTGATTTTGATTTCGAGGATGCCGAAGCGCTTTTGTCCTATGACGTGGTTGAGATCCTCGGGGGCAATCCATTCTATCTAATAAAACATTTAAAACAGGCAGAAAATAGCGCTGTCATCCAAAAGATTGCGGAAGAAAAGGTACTCATCGGGATCAGCGCCGGCACCCTCGTCCTGCAAAGAAATATCAGGCTCGTCGCCCAATACAGCCCGGAAATGAACGAAGAAGTCGGGCTGACTGATCTCTCAGGTCTGGGACTGACGGACCTTGAAATCCTCCCCCACTATCATCGCTATATGGAACGGTTTGAGCGCTTTGAAGAGCTAGCCCAGCAATATGAGAAGGATAATGGCTGCAAAATCCTTCGGCTTGATGATGGCGAGGCCATCTTTATCCATCAGGATCAAATCTACCAGATTTGAGTTACGTGTTAAAATATTTATTAGAGTTGCTTAGTATAATGATGCCAAAGGAAATTAAAGGAGAAAGGAAAATAAAATGAAACTCATTTTGCGCTGGTTAATCACCGCGGTCTCACTTTATGTCGCCGTGCTGATCATCCCGGGCATCACCGTGGAAGGCAATGCCTGGGTCGCTTTCACTGTCATGGCCCTTGTCCTGGGGCTGGTCAATGCCCTCATTCGGCCGATCCTGAAACTGTTGTCCTGCGGTCTTATCATCCTCACGCTGGGCCTCTTTGTTTTCGTGATCAACGCGGGCACCTTTATGCTCTCATCCTGGATCGCCCAAAACTGGCTCAATGTCGGCTTTTATGTCAATGGCTTCCCCGCTGCCCTGCTGGGATCGCTCATTGTCAGCCTCGTCTCCGTCGTTCTTTCGTCCATCCTGATCGACGACTAATCAAATCAGCCCTCTGGGGCTTGAAACCCCTGTTGGAAATTTCACTTGACGCTGACCGACGATGACGGTATAATCGACTGGCTAAAAATGGCATAATCGAGAAATTTAAGGAGTGTAAGATGACCCCTCTTCCAAAACGTAAAATCTCCCCGGGCCGCCGAGACCGCCGACGGGCGCATGATGCGCTCAAGGCACGCAATGTTGTGATCTGCCCCAACTGCGGTGAACCCCGACTGCCCCACCGTGTCTGCCCCAACTGTGGACACTATCAGGGCCGTGAGGTTATGGACGTCGATAACAACGATTAAGAGTTCCCCAAATTAAGAAAAAATTGGGAGCCTTTATCCGGCTCCCCTTTTTTGTTTAATGTCGCTTGGCTGGGCTAGAAATGCTCGCTATCGTCCTCAAATTCCAGGTCCGCATCCTCATCCTGCGCAGGCAGCGGCACCAATGAAAAGGGTGCGAACAAATGAAGCAGCCGGCGGGGAATGGAGCCGATCATCCTTGCGCCCTGCTCAGCGTGCACGACCTCTCTGACCTGGCCCTTCTCGTGGAACATTGAGATCAGCTGTCCCTCTTCATAAGGAATGCGGACATCCACCTCAATATAAGTTTCATACAACGCTTTCTCAATGGCGCCCAGTAATTCATCCAGCCCCAGCCCCGTAATCGCAGAGATGGGATAGGTGTTGGGGAAGGAATCGAGTGCATCCATAGCGGTGCTGGGATCTTTCAGCAGGTCCACCTTATTGAATGCCGTGATCACAGGGATATCCCCGGCGCCAATCTCAACCAGCGTTTCCTGAACGGATTTGGCCTGAGCGCTGGCGTTGGCGTGCGTGATATCCACCACATGCAGCAGGATATCCGCCTCGCTGATCTCTTCCAGCGTCGCTCGGAACGCGGCCACAAGCTCTGTGGGGAGTTTTTGGATAAAACCCACCGTGTCGGTGAAAAGCACCCCCTGCCCGCCCGAGAGGTCAACTCGCCGAGTGGTTGGGTCCAGAGTGGCAAAGAGCTGGTCGGCCACATAAACATCGGATTTTGAAAGCGTATTGAGCAGGGTCGATTTTCCGGCATTGGTATATCCCACCAGGGCAACCACCGGAATCCGGGATTTCTTCCTGCGGTCCCGGTAACGCGTCCTGTGAGCGCGCACTTTTTCGAGTTCGCCCTTGAGATATTCAATTCGGGTTGTGATCAAGCGCCGGTCAACCTCCAGCTGGGTCTCGCCAGGGCCGCGCAGGCCCACCCCGCCCACGCCACCGGCCCGGCCGCCGCCGCCGCCCGCCTGACGGGCGAGATGCGTCCAGGCTCGGGTGAGCCTGGGGAGGCGGTATTCATACTGGGCCAGCTCAACCTGGAGCCGGCCTTCACTCGTCTCGGCATGCTGGGCAAAGATGTCCAGGATCAGGGCTGTCCGGTCAATCACCCGGATGGACTCGCCAAAAGCGGCTTCCAGTTCGCGCTGATGCCGGGGAGACAGTACATTATCAAAAATGACCATATCCGCGCCCAGTTCTTCAGCCAGGATCCTCGTCTCTTCAACCTTGCCCTTACCGATGAAGGTCTTTGAGTTGGGTGTGGACAGGTTCTGGGTTTCCACGCCCACCACCTCGACCCCTGCGGTATCCGCAAGCAGTTCCAGTTCTTCCAGCGAATCATCCAAAGAGAGCAGCTCCTCATGGGAACGCAAATTCACCCCGATCAGCAGGGCTTTTTCCTGAGGGCTCTCGGTTTCAAGCATTTTGATTTTTGGCATAAAAGTTTATTTTTCCTTGTCCATCCAGATCCGCATTCGGGCCATCGCTTCGGAAAGCTGTTCGAGCGGCGTGACCAATGAGATCCGAACATAACCTGCCCCCGAAGGGCCATACACCACACCGGGTGTGATGCTGACGCCGGCTTCCCGCAGCAAGGTATCGCAAAAAGCGACGCTGTCTGTCCAGGGTTCCGGCAGTTTCGCCCAGACATAAATGGACGCTTTGGGAATTTCCATGGTGAACCCGAGGTCCAGCAGGGTCGAAACCACCACATCCCGCCGGTCCTGATAGACCTGGTTGCGGGTCTCGATCCAGGATTGGTCTCCCAATAAAGCACTCTCTGCGGCGACCATCAGCGGAATAAACAGCGAGGAATCCTGCTGGCTCTTATACATCCGCAGCAGGCGGATGATCTCCGGATTACCCAGGGCCATCCCCACCCGCCAGCCGGCCATGTTATAGGTCTTCGAGAGCGAATTGAACTCCACGGCCACTTCTTTGGCGCCCGGCACCTGCAAAATGCTGGGAGCCTTGTAGTGATCGAAGCAGATATCGACGTAAGGCGCGTCATGGGCGATCACGATTTCATGTTTCCGGGCAAAGGCGACGGCCCGCTCAAAAAATTCATAAGGCGCGATCGCACCGGTGGGGTTATTCGGATAGTTCAGCCACATCAGTTTCGCCCGGCCGGCGACCGCGTCCGGGATCGCATCGAAATCCGGCAGAAAGCTGTTCTCAGCCAGCAGAGGCATGTCATAGGTTTCGGCCTGGGCGATCAGCGCGCCAACCGAATAGACCGGATAGCACGGATCGGGCAGCAAAACCAAATCACCGGGGTTGATCAGCACCTGACTGAGGTTGAAAATCCCCTCCTTGGAGCCAATCAGGCCCAGAACTTCCTTATCCACATCCAATTTGAGGTCAAACCGGTCCAGATAGTAGGACGCGATCGCCGCTCTGAGCGCAGGAGAGCCGCCCGAGGGGCCATAGCCATGCACATCCGGCCGGTGAACGGCTTCGACCAGCGCATCAACGATGAAATCCTGGGGGGGCAGGTCCGGTGATCCAATATCCAGACGGATCACTTTCACCCCGTCCTTCCGCAATTCTGATAAAGTCTTTTCCAGAGAGGCAAAGAAATAAGGTTTGATCTTAGAGACTCTATTCGCGGGCGAGATTTTCATAAAAAAGTCTGTCCTCAATCCTTGAGCATGTTGTGAGGCTTATTATAAGCCATCCCAGGTCTTCTGCCTGCCCTTCTTCGGAGGACTTAGCCCAAACCCAAATAGGCTTTCAAATCCACGATGGCTCTTTCGCTATAGTAAGCATAACGATCGCGCTTCGACCGGCGTACCCCATCCTCCGGTTTGGGCAGCAGTCCGAACATCGCCTTGGTGGGCTGGTAATCTCTGAGGTCCGCATGGGCAACATAGTTGAGCAAGGCGCCGGTCATAGTCGTGAGCGGGAGTCCGAGAGGGGCCTCGCCCCTGATCTGCCGGGCCGCATTGATCCCCGTCACCAGTCCGGAGGCGATATTCCCGGCATAGCCTTCCACGCCCGCCAGCTGCCCCGCGGCAAACAGACCGGGCTGCCTGTGGAATTCATACTGGTCGTTGAGGACCACTGGCGCAGCGATGAAGGTGTTGCGGTGCATCTGGCCATAGCGCTCAAAAGTCGCGTTTTCCAGGCCGGGGATCATCCTGAACACCCGGGCCTGCTCGCTGAATTTCAAATTGGTTTGGAAACCCACCAGGTTATAGAGATCGCCGGCGATGTTATCCTGCCGGAGCTGGACCACGGCAAAGGGACGCCTGCCGGTGTGCGGATCGAACAAACCCACCGGGCGCATCGGCCCAAAAGCCAGGGATTTCTCGCCGCGCCTGCCGATCACCTCAACGGGCTGGCAGCCCTGGAAGTAATGTTCCCGGCCGGCATCCACACCGTCCTCGATTGCCGCTTCAAAGCCCCGCAGTTCAATCCGTTCCGCCGCCAGCAAGGCCTCCCTGAACTTGTAATATTGCTCCTCGGTAAAGGGACAGTTGAGATAGTCACCCTTGTCCCTCTCGTCATCCCGGTCATAGCGGTTCGAGCGGAAGGCAATCGCCATATCCACCGAATCACGATGGACGATGGGCGCAATGGCGTCATAGAAATAAAGCTGATCCTCATCCGTCAGAGCCTTCAGCGCAGAGGAAAGGGCTGGCGAGGTCAGCGGTCCGGTCGCCAGGATTGCAGGGCTTTCCGGGATCTCGGTGATCTCTCTGCGGATCAGTTGGATGCGGGGATGCGATTCAATTTTATGCAGGATGCAATCTGAAAAAGCCTGCCGGTCAACGGCCAGGGCGCCGCCCGCTGGTACTGAACTTGCATCAGCACAGGAAATCAATAATGAACCGAGCAAGCGCAGTTCGGCTTTCAGTAGCCCGGCAGCGCGGCCCATCAGATTGGACCCCAGCGAGTTGGAGCAAACCAGTTCGGCCAGGTCACCCGTCCGGTGAGCGCCGGTTGATTTCTCGGGCCGCATTTCATAAAGCTCTACATCGATGCCGCGTTCCGCCGCCTGCCAAGCGGCTTCACATCCGGCTAAACCGCCGCCGATTACCTTTAATGTCATTGTCAAACCTCGAATTTTAGGATAGCCGGATTGTACCACTTCCATCTGTCCCCGACCAGCTTTTTTTGACTTGGCACAGTTCTTGCAACATATATGCTGTCCGGATATAATACAGTCAGGAGACAGGATTATGAAACTCAGTCATTCGCAAGGCCAACTGCAAAGCCAAAGTCCCCTCATCTCCGCGCACATTGCTCAAACGATGTCCCTGCTTTACATGACGTCTGCGGAATTGCTCCAGACGATCGATGTAGAGCTTTCCAAAAATCCTGCCCTGGAAGTTATTCCGGAACGCCGCTGTCCGATGTGCGGCCGGAGATTGCCCGAAAACGGTCCCTGCCCCGTCTGCAGCCAGCCCAAAACAATGGAACCGGATGAGACGATCATCTTCGTCTCCCCCCGAGATGATTTTTATACCTACAACGGCTCAGCCGGCTCCTCCTATGACACGGACCGGCCGGAAGAGCCTTTTTCCTCCGAAAACCTCGACCTGCCCACTTATGTCTTATCTCAGGTCGCGCCTGAACTTGAAAAAGAAGAACGGCCGCTGGCCGCGATGATCCTCACCAATCTGGATGAGGACGGTTTCCTCGCTATCGAGATCCGCGAAATCTGCCGGTTCCACCACGTCACCCCCGAAAAGGTCGAGACGGTTTTGAAGAAAATCATGCGTTGCGACCCCCTGGGCGTTGCCGCCCGCAGCGTTCAGGAAGCCCTGCTCACCCAGGTGGAATTCCTTTCGGAAAGCACCCAGGTGCCGGAGTTCGTCCGGCGGGCGATCTCAGAGGAATTTGACCTGCTCTCAAAGCATCAATACAGCGAACTCGCCAAAAAGCTGGGAACCAGCATTCAAAAGATCAAATTGGTTTCCCATTACATCAGCGAAAACCTGAACCCCTTTCCCGCCCGGGCCAACTGGGGCAATTTCCGCCAACCCAACGGCAACACGCCGGATGTCTTCCATCAACCCGATGTGATGATCTATTACCTTAACAACAAACCAGGGAACCCGTTGATAATCGAGATCATCACTCCCTCCCGGGGCACCCTGCGGTTGAGTCCGCTTTTCAAGAAAGCGCTCAAAGAACAGACCGGCGAACAGCAGGAGGAATGGAAAAAAGACCTCGATAAAGCCAACCTGCTGATCAAATGCATCCAGCAGCGCAATAACACCATGCGCCAGCTGATGGAGCAATTGGCAGCGATTCAGAAATCATATATAATCCAGGGAGATGTTCACCTCCAATCCCTGACTCGGGCAGAAATCGCTGACAAATTGGGCGTACACGAATCGACGATCTCACGGGCGGTTGCCAACAAAACTGTGCAGCTCCCCAACAAGAAGATCATCCCCATGTCCACCTTCTTTGACCGCAGTCTGGCCGTCAGGGCGGTCCTGCGCAGCATCATTGAAAACGAAAGTCACGCTCTGAATGACACAGAGATTTGCGCCTCGCTAGAGGAGCGCGGAATCAATGTCGCCCGCAGGACTGTGGCAAAATACCGTTCAATGGAAGGCATCCTGCCGGCCCACCTGCGCAAACTAGAGAAATTCGCAACCGCCTGAGTATGATGTGACCCAAAACCTACCCGATCATTTCGAAGCCTTTTCCTTATCCGGTTCTGAGGGGATCGAAAGCATCTTCACCTTATTAAATTTAATTCCCGATCCAGCCATCATCTACAACCGCGCCCAGGACCAGATCCTGGCAGCAAATAACGCCTTTTTCCTGCTGACAAACCTGGAAGAGAGCGAGTTCGTTGGCAAGAACATCCACACCCTCCTGCCCAACATCACCGATACGGACCCGACCACCGGGCACGGGCAGATCACCCGCCTGCGTCACAAACGGCAGCCCTCCCTGCCGGTCGGGATCCGCTTTTTCTCGTTGGCGAAAACTTCCGGCACTGTGCTGATGCTCTTCCACCCGGAAGGTCTGACCTTCGAACCGCCTGCCGGCAAAGCCGACCACCGGGAACTTATCGAAAAATTCCACACGCTGATCCAGTCCCGCCTGCAGGATAACATCCAAGCCGCCCTCGGGCAGGTTTTAGCAACTGCCCAGGACCTGCTCAAAGCGGACCTGGTCTGCATCTACAAAGCCAGCAGCTCCGCCCCCCAGCTGGTGCAGTATCTCGCCAGCGATGAAGCCCTGAGCAAAGGGCTGCCCAACATCCTGACCAGCGAGGACCTCGCTATCGGCCAGGAGCCGAGCCTCTGGACGGAAGACGACCTGGCGCGCAGCCAGCTGCAGAAAACGGCCGCCAGCGCGGGTTACCGTTTTCTGGTCGTCGTCCCCCTTGGCCAGCAGAGCGCAAAATTCGGCCTGTTCGTCGCCGCGGGAAAAACGCCGCCCGAAAAAGAAGAGCTTCTGCCCATGTCCGCACTGGTGGCGGATTACACGGCGGGGTTAATGGAAGACCAGATCGCCCTGCTGAACACCCGAACCCTGACCAGCAAGATCAAACAGGTGGTCAAGATCCAGAACGAGATCATTTCCAACCTTGAAGAAGGCATCCTGATCCTCACCCCCGAACTGACGGTCGCAGAGATCAACCAGGCCGCCGAAGAAATGCTTGGCTACGCGAATGTGGAAGCCCTGCGCCAGCCGGTGGATAACATCCTGATCGGCTCGGAATCATTCCGCTCCGCCTTCAATTCCGCCAAGGAGGGCTACCCCACCCTGCTGAGCGGTAACCTGACCCTCAACCACCGCCGCGGCCGCGCCTTTCCCGCTCAGGTGATGACCACCCCGGTGATCACCAACGGCAAGCTCGTCTCGATCATCGTCCTAATCCGGGATATCAGCCAGGCGGAAGCCAACCAGGCGGAAAAACGCCACCTGGAACAGCGCGCCATCCTGGGCGAGGTCACCGCGATCTTCGCCCATGAGGTCCGCAACCCCCTGAACGCAATCACGCTCGCCCTGCAGGTGATCGAGGATAACCTCACCGCTGAGGACGAGAACCTGGAATGGGTCCACAAAATCCAGGACGAGGTGGATAACCTGATCCAATTAATGGAGAGCATTCTCGCTTTCTCGAAACCCCTGGAATACCGAATGGCCGGCGTGGACCTGATCCAAATGATCAACACCCTGCTGGAACGCTGGCGCACCCGCTTTGTCAAGGTCAACATCGTCGCGCACATCGAATCGGATATCGACCGCCCCATCGTGGAAGGCGACCAGCGGGCTTTGGAGCAAGTCTTCACCAACCTGATCAGCAACGCTGTGAATGCCATGGCGGATGAGGGCGGCTACCTCAGTTTCAAAATCACCAGACCTGGGGGCGAAGGCGACCAGGGCTTTTATCAGGTCAATGTGGCCGATTCCGGTCCGGGAATCCCGGAGGAGATCCGGGAACACATGTTCAAGCCCTTCGTCACCGGTTCAAAGCACGGCACAGGCCTGGGCCTGGCGATCACTCAGCGGATCATCAACGCCCACAAAGGCAAGATAGAAGTGGAAAGCTTTCCGGGTGGTACAATTTTTAAGGTCTTCTTAGTGCAGAAGAAGGAATAATTTCATTATGAGCGCAACCATTCTGGTCGTTGATGACGTTGATACCGCCCGTCTGGCGATGGCCAAGAGCCTTCGCAAAGATGGTTATGAAGTCCTTGAAGCCAGCTCACTCAGCGAGGCCAGGGCCGCGCTGGAGCAAAACCGGGCGGATATCTGCATTCTGGATATCAAACTGCCGGATGGCAACGGCCTTAGACTGATGGACGAGGTCGCCCATCAACCCTGGCAGCCCAAGTTCATCGTGATCACCGGCTATGGCGAGATTGACATCGCTGTAGATGCCATGAAGAAGGGCGCGGTGGATTTCCTCACCAAGCCGCTCAATATGAAAACCCTCAAGGAATCGATCAAGCGGGCTGAAGAGATCGTCGCCATGCGCCGCGAACTGAACCACCTGCGCAGCGCACAAAGCGCCTCCTTCATCATCGGGCAATCCCAAAGGATGAAAGCCCTTTTCGACCTGGCCCAGCGGGCCGCCGATACCTCGGTTTCGATCCTCATCACGGGCGAATCCGGGACGGGCAAAGAAGTCCTGGCGAATTTCATTCACCAGGTCGGCCCCCGGCAGCAAAAGCCCTTCATCGCCATCAACTGCGCAGCCATTTCCAATACCATGCTGGAATCGGAACTCTTTGGGCATGAAGCCAACGCTTTCACCGGCGCTTCCAACAAACGGAAACTGGGGCTGATGGAAGTGGCGGATACCGGGATCCTCTTCTTGGATGAAATTTCCACGATGCCCCTGGATATGCAGGCCAAACTGCTGCGGGCGATCGAAGAACGCGCCTTCCGCCGGGTG
The DNA here is from genome assembly GCA_011620555.1 of Anaerolineaceae bacterium. Lineage (GTDB taxonomy): Bacteria > Chloroflexota > Anaerolineae > Anaerolineales > Anaerolineaceae > Brevifilum. The sequence goes on from WOYY01000091.1 coordinate 9,924, forward strand.
GGCGGCACGACCCTGATCCGCGTGGATGTCCAGATCATTGCCGCCTCTAACCGGGACCTCAAAGAAGCGATCAAAGCGGGTGAATTCCGCGAGGACCTTTATTACCGGCTGAAGGTCGTCGATCTCGACATCCCTCCCCTGCGCAAACGGCCGGAAGATATCCCCGAATTGGTCGGCCTCCTGATCCGGCAGACAAATATGTCCATGGGAACCAATGTTCAGGAAATCACCCCCCGGGCAATGGAAGCCCTCAAGGCCTATGACTGGCCGGGAAATATCCGGGAGCTGCGCCACCTGCTGGAGCGGGCGATCGTGCTGACGGATGAGGTTGCCATTGACCTCAAAGACCTGCCGCCTGAGTTCACAGAGACCTAAGCAGCCGAAAAATTAATTTGGCATAGTTCTTGCTACAACACCTCCAGAGACTACATTTCAGGAGGTGCTTTGTGTTTACATCCGCTTATGATTTTCAGATCACTATGGCAACGGTCCTTTTCCTGATCGGACTGATCTGCATGGCAATCAGTATCTTCATCCTGACCCGTCAGGCCGTTGGCCGGGATATCCAGACCATCGCAGCGCAAACGACCAAACTGGCCGAAAAAGGCCTCACAGACAACATCGCCGGGCTGGTTGGCAACGCGTCGTCTTTGATCAATGCCCTCAATGACCTATCCAAAACCAACACCGGGATTGGCGTCTTCCTGGTCTTCCTTGGAATCGCCCTGCTCACCACCGCATATTTCATTTCAAGGAACCTTGGAATCGCTCTTTAGAGAACGTTTAACCCGATCTGAGAATTGGACAAAATCATGGCCATAGAGGTATTGCTTGATTTAATGAGACAAGGGTTTGGCCCTGCGGACCGCAAGGTCATTGCGGAAAGCCTCCAGCAGGATCCCCTGGTTTGGCAGTTCGTTCAAAATGAAGACAACCTGCCGTATTTTGAAGCTGCGGGCTCCGCAAAGGAAGCGTTTTCTCCCGGCGCGATCGCCTGCTGGCGGATTGAAAAGGATTACGGCTGGGACATCCACACACCCGAAGCTGATCTTCCCGAAGAACTCAGGGCGGATGCGACCCGCGCGCTGGAATCCACCGTCAACGCGGGATTGCCGCCTGTGGACCTGTGCACCGCGGGTTTGCTGATGGTCGCCCTGCTCAACAGCGCTAAGGCCCAAGGCAGCTGGCAGCCGGTTATCAACAAAATCCTGGTCAAACAAGGCGCCCTGGGCGCTGAGAAGAACATCCAAATCTGGCAAACCCCTGCGGCCTGCCTTTTTTCCTTCGAACCGGAATTCAATGCTTTCATTGACGCTTTCCTGCAATCCGAAGTCGAAGCGACAAGGCAGACAGGCTATGGCTTGTGCGTTCATGCTCTGCTGAGCAACCCCCTGCCCCAAACCGAAAAACTGGACGAACTCTATAACCGCCTGTCCTACGACGGCATCAATGCCCAGCTTCAGGTCTTGAAAACGCTGGAAAAAGCCGATCAAAACCAGACGGCGCAGCTCCTGGCAAGCAGCCTGATGCAGGTCCGCTCCACCGCTGATTTCATGGCTCGGACTTATGCTGAGCTGGAAACCTTCCAAACTCCTTCGGATCGGATCGATCCCCTGCAGAAAGCAGTCCGGATGGAGCTGGCCGAGGACCTCAGCAAACTGGCTGCGCTGCTCCACTATGCTGGAAATGAATCCAAATCATCAGCTGCCTATCACAACGCCAGCGAGATTCTCTCCTTCATCAAAACTCAGGCGCAGTTCCAATCCGTTGCCGGAAAAACCAGTCCCGAAGCCAAAGCGGACTGGATCGCCATCATCCAGGCCGCCCCCCATTCGCAGCTTGCCCGGCTCCAATACAGCCATTTTCTCATCCAGCAAGGCGAATTTGGCGAAGCTGAAAAACAGCTCTCAGACATCACCGCCAGCCCCCAAAAGGCCTATCTGGAAGCCAAAATCAAAAACGCCCAGGCCAAGGGTATTCAGGACCAGGTCGTATTAAGCCTGAGCTCTTCAAAGCCCGCAAGCGCTTCGCCTGATTATTTCGTTCATGATCCCGCTCTCGATTGTGACACCGAGATTCTCAAATCAGCGATCCTGGGGATTGGCGTCAAACTGGACAAGGGCAAGTGGTCTCCCCGCCTGTCCAACCGGAAACAGGTCCGGCTCCTGCGGGATTGGTACCGCCTGTCTGGGCAATATGACCAGGCGATCGAACTGACCTCCTACCTCGAACTGGTCGAACCGGAATCCACAGAGCACCGCAAAGCGCTCGCGGACCTTTACGGCCAATCCAAACAATGGCCAAAGGCCTTCGCCGCCATCCAGGAGATCGTCAAATCAGAGGTCTCCCCCGCCCTGGACGACCTGCTGCTTTTTGCGGAATCCGCCCTGCACACCAAACGCACAGACCTGGCGATCTCAATTTGCCAGAACATCATCAAAGAAACACCCAGCCAGCCCAAAGCCCTGATTCTCCTTGGGGAGGGCTTCTGGCAGAAAGGCGACAGCCTCAAAGCGATTCAGCACATGGAAGAAGTCGTCAAGATGATCCCTGAACAGGCGGAAACCTGGCTGGCGCTTGCCCGGATCTGGCAGGAGAATGACCAGACGGACAAAACCGTTGAAGTCCTGCAAAAAGGTGTGGTCGCCATCCCCGACAGCCCGGAACTGCTCCGTGAACTGGGTAAATGGATGCTCGAAAAGCAAAGCCCCGCAGATGCGGTCGCCTATCTAAAAAAGGCTCACGAGTTGGACAGCCGCAACCCCGAAGGCCAGTTCCAACTGGCCCGGGCCAATTACAAACTGGGCCGGTATGCGGAGGCCTGGGCGCTGCTCGAACCGCATTTAGCCGAATACGAACAGGACCCCGCCGTTGCCAAGCTTCTGGGCCATGTCCTGCTGGCGATGGGTGAAGCCCAAAAAGCGAAGCCCATCCTGCTTTTCGCCGCAGAGCATTATCCGGAAGACCGCGACACCGTCCTTTCAGTCGCCAAAGTTGTGACCCATGAAGCTGAATCCGCCGCCGGAGAGGTCAACCTGGTAGAACTGATCGCCCTGCGCGGCATCCTCACCACCTACCTCAAAACAAACGGCCTCGACACCCAGGTCAAACTGAACCTGGCGGATGTGGACCGCCTGCTCGGCAACAGCCAGCAAGCCTTCGAGACCTATCTGGATGTCTCCAAGCAGATCCATCCGGCGAAATCCCGGGCGACCTGGCAGTTGCAGTACGGTCTGGGCAAGACAGCCCTCGCCCTGGGTAAAAAGGAACTGGCCCTGGCCACCCTTCAGGAGGCAGCCAGCCAGCAGCCGGAAAACACGGCCATCCTGCACGCTCTGGCAGAGGCCTATGAGAGTTCGGAATTGACCGGCAAGGCCAGCGAGACCGCCCTGCTGACGCTCAAACTGGCCCCGCAGGACCAGGACAACATCCTCTGGTATGCCAAATTCCAGATGGATGCCGGCCAGCCCGAGGCGGCGGCCAAAGCCCTCAAAGAGGCTTTGGTGATCGAACCCGACCAGCCCAGCCTGAAACTCTGGCTCACCCGGGCCCAACTCACCCTCGGTGAGATCGAACCGGCCGAAAGCAACCTGGTGAGCGTGATCAATGGCTCCGCCGCTTCCCCTTCTGAATTGCAGGAAGCCGCCTATCTGAGCATCCGGTTGAACAATTTCGACCTGGCGATCAAAGCGCTGGGAAAAGCCATCAAACTATCCGACGCTTTCTCGCCCGTGATGGTAATGGACCTGGCCGCCGCCTACACTTCGCAAAATCAGCGTCGTGAGGCTTTGGAAAGTCTGAATCTGGATAATGAGTGTTTCTATCAATATCCAGAACTGGCCCTCCTGAAAGCGGACATCCTCGATTACCTTGGCCAGTACGAACCTGCTCTGAACGCGCTGCAAACGGTTCAGAACGTTGTAGAAGAGCAATTGGAAGCGAACCCTGAGCGGCTGAAGACCTACGCCAGGTCCCCCCTGCTCTACCCGGTGGATTTTACCCCGGCCGGCTTCCATTACCGCCTCGGCCAATTCAACCGGGCTTTGGGCAAAACTGAAGAAGCCCTCCAGCATCTGGAAATTGCGTTCGGGAAGGTTCCCGAAAATCCAAAGTTCCGCCTGGCGCTGGCAGAAGCCCGCACCCTGAACATGGCCTTTGACCTGGCCTATGACCTGGTCCGGGATATCCATCTCGAGCAGAAAGACCAGGACAGCCTCGATCTCTCCTGCCTGAGAGCAGTATTGGCAGGCTATCGCACCGAGTCCTCCTTTGGCAGGGCGGGGCAGCCCACAACCGGCCTGGTGACCTACCCCAGACTCCTGGCCCTCCAGAGCCGGGTTGCCGCCGTTATGGGTGAACCTGATGTCGCCCGCACCTATCTTGATGAGGCCCATAAAGCCTTCTTCGAGAACACAAACCCCAGCACCACGGCCAATGTCGCAGCCATCAGCCGCCAGGCCATGACCCTGGCCGGCATGGCAGAAGCCGCCCTGACCCTTAACGACCTTCCGCTCGCCATCCAGCTCTTCCAACAAGCGCAGGCGATTTTACCCGACCAGGCCCTGCTGAACTGGCGCTGGGCCGCCAGCCTGATGCTGGCCGCGGAGGAGCAGCGCAAAGCTACCCTCCTCTCCATCACCGACCACGCGCCGGGGCCGGAATACCTCAGCCCGGCCTACCAGGCCCAATTCAACGTCCTGCTTGAGAAGCTGAAACCCGTTCTCTCTCAGGAATCTTGGATCTGCCTGAAGGCCCGCGGCGTCGCCGCATTCGAAGGCGAATGGCAGCTGAGCACGAACATCGACCCCTGCCTGGCCGACCCTGCCTCCGCCGCCACGGTCGTGATGACCAGCGATGACAACGAGATCATCCGTCAGGTATTGGAGACCTATCCCACAGACCCCCAGGTGCTCCAGGCTTACGGCCTGAACGCCCTGCAATATCACAAGGTGGATGCCATCCCCATGGTGGAGCAGGCTTTGCAGGCCAACCCCCTCAATGCCGCCAACCACGCCCTGCTCGCCTTCCTGAGCCAGGAGACGCCCGAAGTCGCACTCAAGGCCATCGAAACCGCCCTGCAGATCTGGCCCACTGAATCGGCCTGGCATGCCTTTGCCGCCGAAATGGAAATGCGCTCCGGCCAAACCGAAGACGCCTCCGAGCATATCGCCCGGGCGCTGGAATCGGATCCCGACAACGCCGATTTCTGGCTTCAATCCGCAGAGATCCGCCTGGTCTCCAATGACCTGGTGGATGCGAAAGCCGCTCTCGAAAAGAGCGTCTCGATCCAAACTCAAAATGCGGATACCTGGCTGAAACTGGCGGAGGTCAACCGCCGGATGGGCGATGTCACCGCGGCGATCCGCAACGTGCAGAACGCCCAGCAGCTGGACCCGGCCAACAAATCCCTGGCGATCAAAGAAGCCCAGCTGCACTTTGACAAGAAGGATTACGAAACGGCGATTGAGAAGACCGCCCGCATCATTGAAACCAACCCAGCCGATGAAGATGCGCATGTGATCCAGGCGCAGGCTCTGGTCAAACAGGGTAAATTCGGCCAGGCGCTGTTGACCCTCAACCAATTCCTGGCCCGGGATCCGCAAAATACCCGCATCCAACTGGAAGCGCTGAAGGTCAAGAAAGCCTATGAGGGCGCCGAAGCGGCTCTGCCCGACCTGGTGAAGCTTGCAGAGGAAAATGCGGAAGATCCCGCCGTCCTTACCGTGCTGACCGATTGGCTGATCCAGACCAACCGCTTGGATAAGGCTGAAAAGACGGCCCAGACTATCCTGCGGATCATGCCCGAACAGGCCAGCGTCCATCTGATGCTCGGCCGGCTGCAGCGCAAAACAGGGCAATTGGACCAGGCGATTGCGCACCTTTCAAATGCCATCGTTTACGATCCGAACCTGATCGAAGCTTACATTGAGCTTGGTAAAACCTATCAGGACCGCCGGAACCTCGAAGAGGCCATTTCCATTTACCGCCAGGCCACCGAGATCGACCCCTCCGACCCGAAACCTTACTATCACACCGGGATGGCCCTCAAGGAATGCCGGGATTACCGGGGCGCAGAAGCCATGCTGAAACAGGCCAAAGCCCTGGCGCCCGAAGACCCTGAGATCATCCGCCAATTGGGCGTCATCACTGCCATGAACTTGATTAATAATCTTAGAGAGACGAGCTAACCATGCAAAAGTCAAATTCCCCCTTGGATTACATGAACGCGCTGGACCGCTATAAATTCCTCACGGTCCTGAACGCGGCCAACGAAGCCGAAGAATTCCAATTCGTCAAACAGGCTTGTCTGCTATGGCTGGTGAACTACCCCGGCGACCTCTATGTTCAATACCAGCAGGGTTTAAACTTTGCCAACCTGGGGATGGCGGACCAGGCGGCTTCCATCCTGAAATCGCTGCTCGAACTGGACCCGCAATTCATCGAGGCTTACCAGGCCCTGCAACAGCTGACCTCAGATCCGGCGGCTCAGCAGGAGTTTGCCGATATTGTCACCTACCTCACAGTTCAGGACCGGCCTGCTGCCGTGGCGACGGAATGGCTGATGCCCTTGTGGGACGCCCGCAAAGCCTACACCGCTGGCGATGTAGGCCAGACGACCCAATTGGTCCACCAATCCCTGCTGAAATCCCCCGATTCAGCCCTCGCGGCGATCCAGCACCTCAAAGCCGCTTACAGGTCCAAAAACGCCGAGCTGCTCAACAACCTGACGGAGATCTACATCCAGCAATGGCCGAACTGCCTCCAGGTCAATGTGATCAAAGCCCTTTCCGACCTGGATCAGGGCAACGAGTCCGAAGGCGTAGAACGGATGCACTGGGTGGCCGCGCATGACAGCACCGGCCAGGTGGTCCAGCGCCTCTTGGGGGCAGACCATCGCTTTCTGGACCTTTGGCCGGATGAACTGGAAATCTATTTCGACCTGCCCATCCCCGCCAGCGTCGCCAATGCCCTGGGCTGGAACCAACTGGCCTCAGGGGACGGCGCAGAACCGGAAATCGCAGCAGAGCCTGCTTCCGAATCCCAGGAAAGCGCTGGCGGTAAGCCCTTCACTCCCCAGCCGATGATGGAAGAACCACCTGTAACTCCCTTGAAAAAAGGTGAAGCCGAAAAAGCCCTGGAGGACCTCAACCCGATGTTCGCTAAAGCCAGTTCGGCATCCGACGAGGATTTTGAGGACGTCCAGAGAGCCTTCTCCCGCCTGGCCAAGCGCTTCAAAGCCACCGATCTGGAACGGCAGGACAACCGCTTCCCAACCTATGTCATCCTGAGTTCCAAGAGCCAGCTGGAAGCCCAATACGGCCCCAACACGGCCTCCGTGATCGATGAACTCTTGCAGGAACTGGCTGGCCTGATCCGCAATCTGCCCGACTGGGGGGCGCGGGTGTTCTACCCGGACGACCCGGCCAGCATGTCCCAATTGGGCCTCAAGCCCAGCGTGGCAAGCGATGCCTGGAAGGTCAAGCTCAGCCTGGCCGACCTGGATGAAGCCCTCGCCCAACAGGGCGAGATGATCGGCGCCTTGCTGATCGTTGGCGGCCCGCAGATCATTCCCTTCCACCAGCTGCCGAACCCCACTCTGGATGATGATCTGGAAGTTGCCTCGGATAACCCTTATGGCACAATTGATGACAATTACTTCATCCCGCAATGGCCGGTGGGCCGTTTGCCCGGTGAAACCGGTTCAGATTCCGGTTTGCTGATCTACCAGATCCGCCAACTGATCTACCGTTATCAGAAGGCCAACAAGAAAGGCCTGAAGATGGACTTGTCCTTTGACGGCCTCTTCGGCTGGCTCCGGCAGCTGCTGGTCCTCTTCGGCCTCGACAACGCCAAAGATTCCGCCCTCGGGCTTTCCGCCGAGGTCTGGAAGGAAGCGTCCTTCGGCGTATATTCGACCATTGGGAAAACCAAAAACCTGCTGCTTTCCCCGCCAACCAACACCAGTAACCTCCTGCTCTCCAAAGGGCAGGGCGCAGACCTGGGCTATTTCAACCTGCACGGCGTGCAGGACGGGCCGAACTGGTATGGCCAAAAGGATTTTTCAAACCAATCCACCGGCCCGGATTATCCCATCGCCCTGAGCCCTGAGCTGTTCAGCGAGAATATCCCTTCGCCGAAATATGTCTTTTCTGAGGCCTGCTATGGTGCGAATATCGCCGCCAAACAGCATGACGAGTCGCTGTCCCTCAAATTTCTCGACAGCGGCACGGATGCCTTTGTCGGCTCCACCTGCATTGCCTACGGCTCGGTGACCATGCCCCTGATCGCGGCGGATTACCTGGCCGACCTGTATTGGAAGCAGGTCCTCGAAGGCGATGCGGTCGGTTACGCCCTGATGCGGGCCAAACTGACCTTCGCCCAGGAGATGACCCGCAAACAGGGCTTCCTGGATGGCGAAGACCAGAAAACGCTGCTCTCCTTCGTCCTCTATGGCGACCCCCTGGCCGCATACGATGGCGACAGCAAGTCCACAAAATTGGTCCGGGTGAAATCGCAGCCCGTCGTGAAAGCCATCAGCGATTCCGATCTGGCCCCAGCAACGGGAAGCGCCGAAATGCCGAAGAAGGTCTCGGCCGGGGTCAAAGAAGTGATCGAGAAATACCTGCCCGGCCTGCAAAACGCCCAGATGAAGGTTGTCACCTCGAAAGTCGGCCGCTTTGATGGCAGCAGCAAATCCACCAAAGACGATCGCTATTTCGTCACCCTGGAAAAATCCATTCAGGAAAACCAGGTAACCACCCATCATCATTTCGCCCGGATGACCTTCGACAAACGTGGAAAGCTGGTGAAATTCTCAACCTCCCGCTAAAACACCTATCTAAGTGGCTTTCTGTCTATCCTCCTGAAGTAGTCCTCTCTCAAAGCCACTCGTCTCCTCAAATGCCCTCAAACCCCTTTTTGAGGGCATTCCTCTTAATGGCAAGGTCAGCCGCCCTTTTTGACAAACCTCACTATTTCCATTTTCAACCTTATGTTAGAATAATCACGAGAGAAAAATAGTCATCCAGCGTCTTCGAGCCTTGCCGCCTAAAGCTCTGCCAGGGCGGCCCGGCCGTTAGGGTAAGGAAGGAAACGACCTTGCCTCCCGTGTTTGGAAAGAAGATGGTCTGACATTGCGCGTGCCAAAAAGCGGACGCGCTCTGTGCAACCGCTCCTTTCCACATCCAGAAGGAGCAGTTGAGTTGGAGTCCCAAAACCCCCCTAAAAATCATTTTTATTTTTCAACCCACGATCTTTTGATCATGGCCGTGCTGGCTGCTTTGGGCGGTGTGGCAAGCACCTACATCAACACCCTCAGCGACACCATCCAGGCCATCGTGGGCTTTGCCGGCGCGTCCCAATGGGCCGCCGGCCTGCATGTGATCTGGATCGTGCTGGCTTTCGCCATCACGGGCAAACCCGGCACCGGCACCCTGACCGGCATCCTCAAGGGCGCGGTCGAATTGATGAGCGGGAACAGCCATGGCATCATCATCCTCCTGGTGGACCTGGTCGCCGGCCTGCTGGTGGATTTCGGATTCCTGATCTTCCGCAATAAGCGCAATCTGCTGCCCTATCTGGTTGCGGGCGGCTTGGCCTCCGGCTCCAATGTGCTCGTTTTCCAGATCTTTGCGACCCTGCCGAGCAATATCTTGGCGGCTTCAGCCATCCTGATCCTCTTTGTCGTCGCTTTTGGATCCGGCTGTATCTTTGCTGGCCTGGTCCCATCGCTCCTGATCAATGCCCTGGCCAAAGCTGGAGTCGTGCGGATCGAACAGCCCACCCCAAAAGCCCGCAAGACCGGTTGGATCGTGGTGGCCGCCGTCCTGGTCATCGCCATCCTCATGGCGGTCTTCCTCCGGGTCAGCCTCCAGGGACCGGAGCAAATCCCAGTCAATGGCACGGTCACGGCACCCTATGGCTTCCCTGGTGATGAGGACATCGAAAAGGTCACCCGCCGGATGGAATACAAGGGCGTGCTGACGGAATACACCGGCTATCCGCTGAAAGCGATCGTCAACGCCGCAGGGCCGGATGCCGACGCGGACACGCTGCTGATCGAAGCCACCGATGGCTACGCCTTCCTGCTCAGCTTTGACGAATTGAACACAAATGACAATATCCTGCTCGTCCAAAGCGGGAGCGGCCAGAACGCCACCTTTGATGTCGTCGGGCCGGAAAGCAGCAAAGCCTGGATTCGGGGCATCAGCCGCCTGACCGTGATCGTTTCCGATAAGCTGTTCTTCCAGAGCGCTGATGGCAGCGAGTACCTCTTTGAATCGGACGACTGGCTGCTGGACATGGACAGCACCCAGATCGCCCTGCCGGATGGCACCCAAAAGCTGCAAGGTGTTGCCCTCTGGAAGGTCATCTCAACCGCCTTCCCCAATCAAACGCCCCAAACCGTTCAATTCAGCAACGCTGAGGATGGCGTGAGCCTCACCTGGGATGAACTGAACCAAAACGACGCCATCCGCCTCTTCACCGTGATCGGCGAAGACAGCATTTCTTATGCGCTGGCGGAAATGTCCGGCGAGGTGATCCTCTTCCCTGTCACCCATATCAATATTCAGTAGGCGATGGCCTTTATCGAACTCCGCAATTTTTCCTATACTTATCCCGGCAGGCAGCAGCCCGTCCTGGAGGATATTAATGTGAACATTGACCAGGGAGAACTGGTGGTCATCACAGGAAAATCCGGGTGCGGCAAATCGACGCTCGCCAAAGCGCTCGCCGGCTTCCTCTTTCAGGATGAGGTCGCCAAGTTCACGGGCGAGATCTGGGTTAACGCAACTGATATGACCCAAATTCCGCTCTATGCGGCCAGCGAACGCGTCGCCTATGTGCAGCAAAACCCTGAAGATCAGTTCTGCGCCCTAACCGTGCGGGACGAAATTGCCTTCGGGCTTGAAAATCGCAAAGTCCCGCCATTGGAAATTGAGACCAGGATTCAGACTGCCCTGGCCGTCGTTCATGGCGAGGGCTTGATCGACAGAGACCTTGCCGCCCTCTCCGGTGGCGAAAAACAGAAAATCGCGATAGCCTCAATGCTGGCGCTGTCACCAGACGTCCTGATCCTCGACGAACCCACCTCCAACCTAGACCCGACAGCGACCCGCCACACCTTCGAAACCCTTCACGCCCTCGCCAGGATGCAGGGCCTCACCATTCTCATCATTGAACACAAACTCCAGCAGATCGCGGATTTGAGCCCTCGTGTGATCGTGATGGACCGAGGCCGGGCCGAGGGCGAGGTGTCCATCAGGGATTTCCTCGCCGCACAACGCCAGGCAATGGAAGGTCTTTCGTCCACCGTTTGCCGCCCCAGGATGGAGAAACCGGCGCCGATCCTGAGCCTTTCAGAGGTGACTTTCGAACGAAACCAACAAGCCATCTTAAAAAATATCAACCTGGACCTCTATCCGGGGGAATTCATTGGCCTCCTCGGGCCAAACGGGAGCGGCAAATCCAGCCTGCTCCTGACCCTCATGGGCCTGCTGGAACCCGCCAGCGGGTCGAAATCCGGTTTTGGCCGCAACCTTTCCAAAGCGAAGGTCTCCGATCTGGTTCAGGATATGGGGTTCATCTTCCAAAATCCGGACCATCAATTATTCACAGCTTCCCTCAGGGAGGAAGCGTTTTTCACATTGGTCAACCTCGGCCTCTTATCCCCCACTAAAGAGGCTGAGGCAATGGCCTGGCTGGAGACCATGCACTTAGCCGCGGATTTGGAGCGGCATCCGCAATCCCTGAGCTATGGGGAGAAACGCCGGCTGAACCTGGTGAGCGCGATCCTCCACGACCCCAAAATCCTCTTGATTGATGAGATGCTGATCGGCCAGGACCTTGAAAACGCCATGACCTGGATGGGCTTGCTGCGGGGCTATTGCCTCCGGGGCAGCACCGTGCTGCTGGTCAACCATCACCCCGAGCTGACCAGCTGTTACTGTGACCGGGTGCTCTTCATGGATGAAGGGCGAATCCGGGTGGACGCGCCCCCCAAAGAAGCCTTTGGCCAAATCGCCGGTCTGGGATATCCGGCTTTCACGCCCCAAGGGTATGCCGGAGGTCAGCTTGCGTAAACTGACCTACCGCCCAGGGCAGAGTTTTTTCCACCAGCTTTATCCCCTGGATAAGCTGATCTGGCTGCTGATCCTCTCGGTGGTGATCCTGATCGTGACCCAGGGGGTTCTGACCGCCCTGCTGGCCGCCCTGACTCTGGCAATATTGATCGCCCTGTTCCCCCAGATCTGGCAGATCCGCGGGTTCCGGCTGGTTTGCTTCACGGCGCTTTTCCTTTTTATCCTGTATGTCCTGTTTGACAAAACCGGATCGATCTTCTGGGACCCTGGTCTCAGGATTTTTCGGATCACCCAAAACGGGGTCGCTTCCGGCCTTTTATTCGGCAGCCGGTTCCTCGCCATCGTCCTGCTGAGTTACGTTTTCATCCTGACGACCAATCCTTCCGAACTGGCCTATTCGCTGATGCAAGCAGGGCTGCCCTACCGCTTCGGCTTCATGCTGATCACGGCCCTCCGGCTGGCCCCGATCCTTGAGGACGAGGGCCAAACGATCTACCAGGCCCAGCTTGCCCGGGGCGTCCGCTATGACCAGGGAACGCTCAAGCGCATCCCCCTGCTCGCCCAGCAGTTCCTGACGCCCTTGCTGATCAGCGCGCTGCGCCGGGCAGACAAACTGGTCTTCAGCATGGAAGGGCGCGGCTTCGGCCAACATCCCACCCGCACCTTTCGCCAACGCGCGGTCCTAACCTACCGGGACCTCGTTTTCAACCTTTTAATGGTGACCCTTAGCGGTTTAATGCTTGTTCTAAACTTCAGAGGAAGGCTCTAAAACAGATGGAGAAGAAGCAGAAAAAATCAAAACCCTGGATCATCGTTTTGGCCGTCGGATTGGTTCTGGCCGTGATCGTCCTGATCCTGGCCGCCGCCAAGCCCATGCCGATCGCGCTGGTGGAGGAATACAGCCTCAAATCCCTGTGGGATGAGGGCGCAAGGATGAACGAATGCGCCGAATGCCACGACGGCGCAGACTTCCATACCTGTGATTCCTGCCACGACGACCACGGCGCGGTCGAACTGGCGGGCATCCAATTCTACGCCGTGGTGGACCTCACGGGCGATGTCCCCGATCCCTCCTTCATCCGGATCAATGAGATCCTGCCGGACCAGGAAAATGCCGGGACTCACATCACCGTGCGGGATTTCCTGGCCCAAAATGGGGTCGAAGAATTTGAATCCGTGACCTTCACGACCAACGACGGCGGGTTCACGACGATTGAAGCCGAATACCTCGATGACGAGGCCCTATTGGTGCCCTATGTGGATGGCATCCGCTTCGCTTCGGGATCGCTCCACGCTTCAACCTGGCTGAAAGGCATCACCCGGATCATTGTGGTTGGTGAAGAAACCCCGCTCACCATTGACGGCGTGCCAACCTCGATCGGGCGCTTATTAACCGGTGAGACCGTCCGCCTGACCGTGGAAAGCACCGATGTGATGCTGGCGGATGACGAGGGCAATCTGAGCCATGCAGAAACGGCCAACTGGGTCGAAGGCGCTTTGCTAGCCCCCCTGCTGAGCAACCCCACCCCTGAAAAGATTACCATCACCACCCGCAGAGGCGAAGAAATCGAACTCCCCAGCGAAGAGATCGCCGGCGCGGTTCTGGCCCTGGACCATGACCAGGTCACCCTCGTGCTGCCGGAACGGGGCCGCAGCGCCTGGCCGGTGGACATCATCTCAATCGATTCGGACTAAAATATGTCTACGCGAAACAAAATCGCCCTGCCTGCCTTAATCCTGCTCCTCATCCTGGGGTCGGCCTGCCAGGCCGGTTGGTCCATCCCACTGACCGAAAACGGCCAAGTGACCGGCGCGATCACCCGGGAAAATGTCGAATTTTACATCGAGAAATCAGAGGAAGAGATCGAGGTCGTCCCTCTGGGCCAGTTCCTCTACGACAACGGCTACCGCCTGATCGACCAGATCGTGCTCCACAGCGAAGGCAATGACCCGGTGACTTTCACCTGGGACAAAATAGCTGAGGCGGCCAATCTCTCCAGCGCGGGCGACCTCACCCTGGATGGCGCGCCCTATCCGGTGGACAACCTCGAAATCCAGCCCTCAGAAAGGCTGTCCGAGGTCGAGCTTTCCATCATGGACCTCACGCCAACCCTTCTCACGGCTCTGGACCTGCCCGCCCTGCCGGATGCCGAGGGACAGCCCCAGTTCAATTTCACCGCCCAGCGAGCCGTCATTATCCTGACCGATGGCGCCCAATACGATAAATGGCAGGCTATGCGCTCTTCCGGTAAGCTGCCCCTCTCCGCCGGCCAGGATAAGGTCTACTGCGGCCTGTCCGTCTATCCCCCGATCACGACCTCCGCTTCGGCCGCACTCCTCTCAGCCGCACCGCCCGCAAAGAACGGCGTCTACGGCTATGGCTACCGCTCCACCGAACTGACCACCCTTTTCGACCGAGTTGCGGAAAGCGGCGGCAGTGTGGCCGCGGTCGAAGGGGCCAGCCTGCCCTTCAACCTCCGCAACGCGGCGGTCATCCTGAGCGGCGACAAGGAGGGGAACGGACACTCAGACGATAACGTCTTCCAGAATGCGCTGGACGTCATCCAAAACAACATGCCGACCCTGCTCTACATCCACTTCCATGAAGTTGACGATATGGGGCACAGTTACGGCGAAAATTCGGCGGAATATGAGACCGCGCTGATCCGTGTGGACCACTATATTGCTCAAATCGTTGCCGCCCTCCCTGCGGATACGCTCGTGGTGATCACCGCAGATCATGGCCTGCACACAACCTCAGATGGAGGGAACCACGGTACGCTGACCGCCGCTGATATGCTCATACCCATCACAATCATTCTGAAATAAGGAGGAAGAAAGATGTTAAAACGTACCCAAAAATTCAGCTGGCTCCTGCTCATTGTCCTGCCCCTGCTGCTGGCGGCCTGCAATGGCGCACCCAAAGTGGATTGGACCCTCAAGATCGACGGTGAAGTCAGCAATCCGCTGACCCTTTCTTATGCCGACCTGGCCGCGATGGACTTTGTCGATCTCGACGACGTGCTGATGGAAAAATCCCGCGGTGAGGATGAGGTCCGCTCATTCAGCGGCGTTGATCTCGCCATGCTGCTGGAACAGGCCGGCGCGCCTGCGGATTACAGCACTCTGACCGCGATCGCCGCCGACGGTTACGCCATTGAAATTTCCAAAGACGAGACCGTCAATGGGATCGTCGCCATGAAACAGGGCGGCGAGTGGATCACGGATGTCGACCCTGATGCCGGCCCGATCCGCCTGGTCTTCCCGACCACGCCGGCCAACCGCTGGGTGTTCCAGATCACTGAAATCATCGTCAACCCCTAGTTGAATCAAACTTTTTGAAAGGAAACAACCATGAAGAAGACAACCTTAATCACAAGCCTGCTCGTTTTGGTCGCCCTGCTGGCCGCTTGCGCCCCCCAGGCCACCGAAGAGGCCGCCGTCGCCCTGCTCACCGTCAATGAAAAAGCCTACACCCAGGCGGACCTCGAAGCCCTCGGCACAACCTCGGTCGATTACACCGATAAAGACGGCGTCACCACCACCTACGAAGGCGTGGTCATTTCAGCCCTCCTGGCCGATGCCGGCGCCGACTCCGGCACGGACGTGACCTTCATCGCCGCGGATGGTTATGAGGCCAGCCTGACCGTGGAAGAAGCTCTGGCCTGCGCCAACTGCATTGTCGCCTTTGACGGCGAGGGCCTACGCACCGTGATGCCTGATATGTCCGGCAAACTGAATGTCAAGGACCTGATCGAGATTTCCGTCCAGTAGACCCATCTCTGAAAATTAATCCCCAGTAAAGGCAGCCTGAATCTCCGGGCTGCCTTTTCCA
>WOYY01000050.1 GCA_011620555.1 Anaerolineaceae bacterium
TTTTGTTGAGTTTTCGCCACTACTAGACTTGACAGACGCTTTCTTAGATGCTTCGTACGCCTCGCAAGGACAGGCAGGCTCTCTTATACTTTTCTTATCGTCTCTGATTATCATTACATCAGTACCGAAATTATCTTCAAGGGAGAACCTATGTCCGACCAAACTGCCCAGGGACAGCCCGTCCCATTCAAAGCTGAAACCAAGCAGCTGCTCAATATCCTGATCCATTCACTCTATACCGAGCGGGAGATCTTCCTGCGCGAACTGATCTCCAACGCCTCGGATGCCCTTTCCCGGCTGGATTTCGCCATGCTGACGGACCGCAATGTGCTCGACCCGGACCGGCCGCTGGAGATCCGCATCCGCACGGATGAAGACCAGGGCCTGCTGATCGTGGCGGATACCGGGATCGGGATGACAAAGGAGGAGCTGGCCGAGAACCTCGGGACGATTGCCCATTCCGGCGCCAAGGCCTTTGTGGAAGCGGTGGAAGATGCCAACCAGAACCTGACGGACATCATCGGTCAATTTGGGGTGGGCTTCTATTCCGCTTTTATGGTCGCTGATTGGATCCGGGTGGTCTCCCGCTCCTATCACCCCGAGGCCCAGGCCGCGGCCTGGTACGCCATCGGCGAGGATACCTACACGCTGGAAGACGCCGAAAAAGAGACCCGCGGCACGGAAGTGCGCATCAAGCTCAAAGAGGACGCCAGGGAGTTCCTGGATTCCGCCCGGCTGCGCCAGGTTCTGAAGCGACATTCGGATTTCATCCAGTATCCGATTTATCTGAATGACGAGGCGGAGCCAGTCAACCGCCAGACGGCGCTCTGGCGGCAAAGCCCGCGCGAGGTGAGCGAGGAAGCCTATCACGAATTCTATAAGCAGCTCACCCTGGACTTCACCGACCCGCTGGTTTACAGCCACCTCTCCGTGGACGCGCCGGCCCAGCTCTATTCGGTTCTGTTCATCCCGCAGGACCCCCAAAACCTGGTCTTTTCCCCGCGCAAGGAGCCGGGCCTCAAGCTCTATGCCCGCAAGGTGCTGATCCGCGAGTTCGACACCGATTTGCTGCCCGTCTATCTGAATTTTGTGCAGGGCGTGGTGGATTCGGAGGACCTGCCGCTGAACCTCTCCCGGGAGAGCGTGCAATCCAGCCAGGTGATGGCGCTTTTGAAAAAATTGGTGACGGGCAAGGCGCTGGAGATGCTGACCAGCCTGGGCCGGGACGACCCGGAGAAATACGCCCGGTTCTGGGCGGTCTATGGCGACCGGTTGAAGGAGGGCGTCGCAATCGAGCAGGATGACCCCGAAAAACTATTCCCCCTGCTGCGCTTCCACACCGACCAGGACCTGACCGGCTGGGTCTCGCTGGAGGACTATTTGGAAAAAGTCGGCGGGGACCAGAAGGAGATCTATTATTTCCTTGGCGAAGACCCCAGCGCGGTGCGCTACAGCCCGCATATGGACGCCTTCCGCAAAGCCGGAATCCCGGTGCTTGTGTTGGCAGACGCGGTGGACCCCTTCATGCTGCTGCGCCTGAAGGAATATGAAGGACATCCCTTGGTCAATGTAGCCGATGCGGACCTGCCCGAGCCAGAGAAGGGCGAGAAGGAGCCGGAACTGCCCGCGGTGGATGCGGAATCCCTGGCCAGCCTGGTCGAGCGGGTGAAGGCTGTGCTGGGCGAGCGCGTCAGCGATGTGCGCACCACCGACCGCCTCTCCGATTCGCCCGCCCGCCTGGTGGATGCCGAGGGGGCGCCGGAGCAGTCCGTCCAGCGGGTCTATCAGATGATGGATAAGTCCTTCGAGATCCCCAAGAAGGTGCTGGAACTCAACCCCCGCCACCCGATCATTGCCGGTCTGGCGGAGCTTCCGGCGGAGGACCCCCGCTTCACGCTGATCGCTGAGCAGGTGTATGAAGACGCCCTGCTGGTGGAGGGGCTGCACCCGGACCCGGTGAGCATGGTGGGGCGGATTCAGGACCTGATCGCCAGCCTGCTGGATCAGGAAAAGAAAAGCTGATTTACCATTTGGATTGAAATAGAAGAATAAAGGCTGAAGAAAATCCTCAGCCTTTTTGACTTAATCCAGCCATTCAATGATCGTGCTTTCGCCCTGACCGACCCCCACACAGAGGGTCGCCAGCCCATAAAAGGGTTTTACTGCCGCTTTGGCCCGCCGCCGCATTTCGTGGAGCAGGGTGGTCAGGATGCGCGCCCCGGAGCAGCCCAGGGGATGACCGAGGGCCACCGCGCCGCCGTTGACGTTGGTGATCTCATGCGCCAGGCCGAGGCTCTGCATCACGGCCAGCGACTGGACGGCGAAGGCCTCGTTCAGTTCCACCAGCTGAATATCTGCAATAGATAAACCTGCCCGTTCCAGGGCTTTGCGGGTGGCCGGGATTGGGCCCAGGCCCATCGTGCGCGGGGGGACGCCCGCGGCGGCCATGCTCACGATCCGCGCCAGCGGCCGGTAGCCCAGTTCGCGGGCGGTTTCGGCCTCCATGATCAGCAGAGCCGCCGCGCCGTCGTTCAGCCCTGAGCTGTTCCCGGCCGTCACGCTGCCTTCCGCTTTGAAAGCCGGGCGCAGCCGGGCGAGGGCCTCCAGGGTAGTATCCCGGCGGGGGCGTTCATCCGTGTCAAAAATCAGGGGCTCGCCTTTGCGCTGGGGGATGCTGACGGGCAGGATCTCCTCGGCAAACTTGCCCGCATCCTGAGCGGCGATGGCGCGGCGGTGGCTGGCGAGGGCAAATTCGTCCTGCGCCTCCCGCGAGATGCCGTATTCTTCAGCGATGTTTTCGGCCGTGATTCCCAGCGGGTCCGCGCCGTAGGCCGATTCCATTTTAGGGTTCACAAAGCGCCACCCGAGGGTGGTGTCATAGGCGGTCAGGTTGCCGACCGGATGGGCCGGTTTGGGCAGGGCGTAGGGCGCGCGGCTCATGCTCTCCACGCCGCCAGCAATGAAGGCCTTGCCATCTCCGGAGCGGATTGACCGAGCCGCGGTGTTCACCGCGGTCAGCCCGGAGGCGCAGAGCCGGTTGAAGGTGACCCCGGGGACCGAGATGGGCAGCCCGGCCAGCAGGCTCGCCATTCGGGCGACATTGCGGTTATCTTCCCCGGCCTGGTTGGCGCAGCCCAGATAGACCTCTTCCACCAGCCGCGGGTCCAGGTCGTTGCGCTCCACAATGGCCTTGACCACCAGCGCGGCCAGGTCATCGGGCCTGACGGAGGCCAGCGCGCCGCCCAGGTTCCCAATCGGGGTGCGGATGGCATCAACAATGACAGCTTCGGGCATGGGATCTCTCCTTTTGGTGAGGGTGTTAAGACGATTTTACCATTGAGGAGCAGCGCGACGAAGTCCCCAAAACGAAGTGGAGGGGCTTGAGGGCGCGCTGGACCCTATCCAGGCCCACAGCACGGGCCCTTCCGATGGCAGCCTGACCCGCGACGCGGCCAATGCGGACCGCTTTGTGCAGGCCGTGGATTCGGCCGCAGTCTTTGTGAACGCCAGCACGCGTTTCACCGATGGCTCGCAGCTGGGCCTAGGCGCGGAGGTGACGATCAGCCCCCGGCGGCTGCATGCCCGCGGGCCGCTGGCGCTGAAAACGCTGACGACCTATAAATGGGTGTTCCGGGGCGAGAACCACGTCTAACCGGATTAAGCTCAAAGCGCAGGGAGAAGGGCTGTTAATCCCCGGCCATAGCGCCTTACACTTGGAAAATGACGAGATCAGAAAGGGGAAAGCATGGCTGAGCAATTCCTAAAAGCGCTTCAGGACCTGGTCGACTTCCAGCGGGAGGTCTCCGGGTTTCATCCCGCTTTTGAGGGGCATTATCCCATCGCGATCGGAGAGGATGGGCAATTCCTGATCTAGGATTGGTCAGAGGGTGCGAGGGAGGGGTACACTCCCCTTTACCAACGAGGCCTTTGTTACCACGTAGGCTTCGTTCCTGGAGGTATTGGCGCAGGACGACCCCCGGGGCGGGGACGCGGATTCGGGAAGGTCTAAAACACTTGCTTCCCCTGCGGGATTATGCATCCATGATCCGGGAAAAATGGGTGGAAGGCTTCGCCCGTTGGAACGTTAACCGCTTGCGGGATTAGGTGCACCTGCCCCAGCTGGATGTCGGCGTCAAGCCGTCTGATAACCGAGTCACTTTTTACGGCGGCGGCGCGGCTCATATCGACTTGCTGGTGCGGCGTCATCCTGAAATGGGGGAGGATTTAAGGGTTTTGTTTGAAGCGCTGCTGCCGGGAGGTTTGATTCACTTTTAAACGCCTTGATTTCTCAATACCGGTAGCCTGATTCCTGATCCCTATTTCCTATTGGCCACTCACCATTCGCCATTCACCATTCACCATCCACCATTCACCCCCCTTAATCTTTCCCAACCCGAACTGGTGTTATACTAAAAGTGCGTGTCCTGCGAACCTCACCAAGGCCCCATCCAGGACATTTCTAACCGTTAACTGAATAAGGAGGATCGTGAATGCCCGCGAAGGGATATGTTGAAGTCAACGAGTTGTATTGCAAGGCTTGTGAACTCTGTGTGACGGATTGCCCCCATGATGTATTGGCGTTGGATCTGGATCACCTGACCCCCACGGGTTACCATCCGGCGCACATGGTGAATCCGGAAGCCTGCACGGGGTGCGTTATCTGCGCTAATGTCTGCCCAGATGCCGCGATTACGGTTTACCGGTATGACCAACAGAAGGCGGAGGTCTGAGATGACCAAAGAACTCATCAAAGGCAACACCGCCGTCGCCGAGGCAGCCCTCAGGGCCGGCCTCGAGGCCTATTTTGGCTATCCCATCACCCCCCAAACTGAACTGCTGGAGCATCTTTCCGCCCGAATGCCCGAACTGGGGCGTGCCTTCGTTCAGGCTGAATCGGAGCTGGGCGCGATCAACATGGTTTACGGCGCGGCCTGCACAGGCAAGCGGGTGATGACCTCTTCTTCCAGCCCGGGTGTCAGCCTGATGATGGAAGGCCTTTCCTATATCGCCGGCACCGAGGTTCCGATGGTGCTGGTGGATGTGGTCCGCGGCGGCCCCGGCCTGGGCAATATCGCCCCGGCGCAGGGTGACTATAACCAGATCGTCCACGGCGGCGGGCACGGCGACTATCGCCTGATCGTCCTTGCCCCGGCCAGCGTGCAGGAAGCGGTGGACCTGACCGCCCTGGCTTTTGACCTGGCGGAGAAATACCGCACAATTACCACGATCATGATGGATGGCAGCATCGGCCAGATGATGGAACCCGCCGAGCTGCCGCCTTTCCAACCTCTCAAGGAAGAAATCCCCGCTTGGGCCGTGCGCGGCGCCAAGGACGGCGAGAAAAGGGTTCTGACCTCGATCAACCTCGACCCGCCCACCCAGGAAGTGATGAACCTGCGCCTGATGACCACCTGGCAGAAGATCGAGGCGAACGAAGTCCGCTGGAAGGGCTATCACCTCGACGATGCGGAATATGTTGTGGTCGGCTTCGGCACAGCCGGGCGGATCGCCCTAAGCGCCGTCCGGGCTGCCCGCGAGCAGGGCATCAAGGTTGGCCTGCTGCGCCCGATCACCCTGGCGCCCTTTCCCGCTGAGATCCTCGACGAGCTGACCGAAAAGGTGAAGGCTTTTTTGGTGGTGGAGATGAACACCGGCCAGATGCTGGAGGATGTCCGGCTGGCGGTGCGCGGCCGCAAACCGGTGGAATTTTTCGGCCGGATGGGCGGTGTGGTGCCCTTCCCTGACGAGGTCCTGACCGAGATCAGGCGCCTGGCCACCGAGCCTCAGACCACCGCGGGCCACCCCCGAGATCGCTGGCTGGCCCGCCTGACAGAGACGATTGGATAAGGAGTGGATAATGACATTAACTGACGTTCCTGCAAAAGTTGTCTACAGCCGTCCCGATTCCCTCGAGTGCCGGGGAACCCATTACTGCCCCGGTTGCACCCACGGCATCGCCCACCGGCTGGTGGCTGAGGTGCTGGATGAGATGGGCATCGTTGAGGACACGATCGGCGTGGCCTCCGTCGGCTGTTCCGTATTTGCGTATAACTATTTCAATGTGGACTTTGTGGAAGCGGCCCACGGCCGTGCGCCTGCGATGGCCACCGGCATCAAGCGGGTCTACCCCGATCACATCGTCTTCACCTATCAGGGCGATGGCGACCTGGCCTCGATCGGCATGGGCGAGATCGTCGGCGCGGCCTCCCGCGGCGAGAAGATCACGGTCATCTTCATCAACAATGCCAACTACGGCATGACGGGCGGCCAGATGGCCCCCACGACGCTCCCCGGCCAGAAGACCACCTCCTCGCCCACCGGCCGTGACGTGGCCCGCCAGGGCTACCCGATCCAGACGGCGGAACTGCTCTCCACACTGGAAGGCGCAGCCTATGTCGTGCGCCGCAGCCTGCACAACAACCGGGAAGTGCGCCGGGCCAAACAGGCGATCCGCACGGCCTTTGAAGTGCAGAAAGCCGGTTTGGGGTTTTCGCTGGTGGAACTGCTTTCCACCTGCCCCACCAACTGGGGGATGACCCCGGTGGAAGCCCGGGAGTGGGTGGAGGAACGGATGCTGCCGTTCTACCCGCTGGGCGATTACAAAATTTCCTCCGCGGTTGCGGAATGGATGAAATAGGAGGGATGAGGATGCAACAAGAAGTGATCATTGCCGGATTTGGCGGCCAGGGCGTGCTCTTTGCCGGTAGGCTCCTGGCGTATACCGCCATGGAAGTTGGCAAAGCTGTGACCTGGATCCCCTCCTACGGCCCCGAGATGCGCGGCGGCACGGCGAACTGCACCGTGGTGATCTCCGACGAGGAGATCGGTTCGCCCTTCGTGAAGAACCCCACCGCCGTGATCGCAATGAACAAGCCCTCATTGGATAAGTTTGAGCAGCTGGTTGCGCCCGGCGGCGTGCTGGTGGTCAATAGTTCCATGATCGACCGGCCCGTCGAGCGGACGGATATCCATGTGGTGAGCCTGCCCGCCAATGAGATCGCTGAAGCGCTGGGCAGCAGCAGATCGGTGAATATGGTTGTGGTCGGCGCCCTGCTGGGCAACCTGGATCTGCTCCCGATGGAAGCTGTGGAAAAGGCCCTGGAGGCCCATACCCCCGAGCGGCATAAACGCTTCCTGAAAGGGAATGTTGAGGCGTTGCACAAAGGCGCTGAGCATCGGGTGGCGGAAAAAGTGTAGGTGAACGGTTATTGAGATTGAGACCCTCGGGATCACCGGGGGTCTTTTTTTGTTTTTCCGTCATTGCGACGAAGACCCAGCCAAAAGAAGCAATCTCATTTAGTAGGGTATGCACCTCATAGTATGCTGCACACTGCACAGGGGAACGGAGTATCCGGTGGGAGAAAAGGTATCGCTGGTGGTCTTTAAATTGAGAGGCCTTCGGGAAAATAGCTGTTTGAATTGCCTCACCACTGGGTGCGTTTGAACACGAAACGAGTGCGCCGCACGGCATGTGACCTGCGTCCGGCAAATGCCTCCATGAACTTTCGCTGCTTTTGCTTCTCTGCAGCCGCTGCCCTGCCTGCCTCTGAAAAGAGCCGTGGCCGCTCAATTGACCCCCCATCTCGCGTACAAGGCTCCCTGCTCAGGTCTATCAAAATAAAAATACAGAGTTCTCTGAAAACCGGGAACTCCGTATTTTAAACGACTGTGAATCTGGGCCTAATTCACAAAGTCAAGAAAAGACTAGAGATCTTTAAGGTAGGTGGCAAGAGCCAACAGAACAAAAGCGACCGCTTCGAACCAAAACGCAGAATCGCTGACGAAGGGGATGCTCACAAATTGTCCCAGGATGCCAAGCACACCAATGACAACCGCGATCCACCAGGTAATGTTTTTAGGGGCTGAGAGTTTCATTTTTTAACTCCTTTTTAAATAATCGAAGGAAAAATTCTGATACCACCCTGGCCCATTTTGTTCGTAAAGGGTATCAATTTCATTGTAGCATACCCCGCGCTTCAATATCAATGAATTAACAAGCCTTAATCACGCTCTAACAATGCAGACCCTGAATCCGGGTTAAAGAAAATGTGGAATCGCCATCCGATTCCACAGGCTAGCAACTCATCAGAAATACTCTGGAGTTCAGGCCTCAATAGCCTTTTTTTAAATCCACCTGGTTATAAAGCGGCAGCCCGGCCAGGTAGCGATTCAGGTTTTCCTCGAACAAAATCAGCGTCTCCTCCTGGAGGTGGTGGCTCAGGCCGGAGATATGAGGGCTGAGGATCAGATTTTCCAGATCCCAAAGCGGGCTGCCCTCCGGCAAGGGTTCTTGCTCAAAGACATCCAGAGCCGCGCCGGCCAGCTTCCCGGCCTTCAAAGCCGCCACCAGGGCACCCTCATCAACCAACGCGCCCCGGCCCACGTTCACCAGGTAGGCGGTCGCTTTCATGGCCTCGAAAGCCTCCGCGTTCAGGATGTGATGGGTTTCCTCCGTCAGCGGCAGGGCGACCACCACAAAGTCGCTGGCGGCAAGCAGGCTGTGCAAAGCCTCCAGCGGATAGAGCCGGGTGAAGAAATCGCCGTGCGGGTCGCCCATTCCCTCGGGGGTATAACCCTGGTCCTCCGGATTCATCACATCCCGCTTGGCAGCCAGCACCTCAGCTCCAAAGGGCTGGAGCAGACGCGCCACCTGCCGGCCGATGCTGCCATAGCCCAAAATTCTCACGGTGCTGTGCCGCAGCTCCACCGGCAGGAAATCCTGCCACAGAGTCTTCTGCTCCGGCCAGCGGTGTTCCGCCTGATTGCGCATCAGCTCGGGCAGCTTATGCCCGAAAGCGAGCAAGGCCATCAGCACATATTCCGCGATCTGGCTGGTGATCGCGCCGCTCATCGAAGTGAACAGCAGGTCCTTCCTTTGCAGGAGGGGGGAGCTCAGGTAGGGGTCCACGCCCGCGCTGCCGAACTGCACCCATTTGAGGTTAGGCGCCTGGTCCGGCTCGGGCAGCACATCCCAGGTATAGAGGACTTCGGCTTCCGCCCAGCGCTCTGCAGGGATCGCGGCCGGATCGCTGGTGGGGATCACGGTCAGCTTCACGCCCTCAGCAACCTTGCGGAGCCGCTCCTGCTGTTCCTTATTCAGGTCAAAAGTGGTCAGGATTTGGGTTTCTTTTTTCATGGCATCGTCCGTTTTTCTTTGAATTCTACCTGATAGATCCGCCTAAATGTAGATCCGCTGAGGATCGAGATCCTCACGCAGGATGCGCAGTTCTTCCGCGGTCGGCGGTTCGGTGATGGCGCAACCCGCGGCCAGCTTCAGCGGCCAGCCGGTGTTCTCGGCCGCCTGCTCAAAAGTCACGCCGGGGTGCATCGCCGTCAGGATCAGCTCGCCGTTCTCGTCCGGCCGCATCACGCCCAGGTTGGTCACCACAGCTTCCGGCCCGCCCCCGCGCACGCCTGTTCTCTTGCGCGCATCGCCGCCCTCCAGAAACCCAATCGAGGTCTGGAAATCCACCCTGGCCGGGAAGCGCCGCTTCTGATGTGGGGTGATGATATAACAGCGGTTAGCCCAGGCCGCGATCTCCATCGAGCCGCCCGAGCCGGGCAGCCTGACCTTGGGGTTCTGATAGTCGCCGATCACGGTGGCGTTGATATTGCCGAACTGGTCGATCTGCGCGCCGCCCAGGAAGCCCACATCCACATTCCCCCGCTGGAGGTAAAGCGTGAAGACATCATACATGCTGCAAACCGAGGTCGAGCCGGTGACCAGTGAGGGGTCGCCGATCGAAAGCGGGAGCCGCGAGGGCTGCGCGCCGATCACCCCGGCTTCATAGATCATCTGCAAATTTTGGGCATGCGTCCGCCGCGCCAGGTTGCAGGCGAGGTTCGGGATGCCCACCCCCACAAAGACCACATCATAGTCCCGCAGGAGCCGGGCCGCATTGACCACCATCAATTCTTTCGGGTTATATTCAAGTTCCGCCATGACGATGCCTCAACCTCAATAATCGCCGTAGTTGACCGGTTCAGAAAGCCGCTGGCCAGCCTGCAAACGTTTGTGAACTTCGGGGCCGAGTTTCTCCCAGTAGGCCGCCCGGTCGGGCAGGCCGTAAACCCACTCCTCCAGATAGGCCTGCACGCTCTCTTCGGTCTTGCTGATCTCGTCCCAGGCCAGGTAGAAATCATTATCCCGGTCGTGGTAGCCCTGAGTGTAGGAGGGATGGGCGCAATAGGGGACATGGCAGACGGCATCCACCACCAGGCCGGGGATCAGGGTGCGGTTGGGGTCGGAGCGGATCACCGCCTCATCCACAATCTCTTCCACCGTCAGGATCACCTTCCTGGCCGCGAAGGCCGCCAGGCGCTGCTCGCCGAGGATGCCCCAGACCTGGGCATTGCCATTCACATCCGCCCGCTGCACGTGTACGATCGCCACATCGGGGATCAAGGGCGGCACAACCACCACTTCCTCACCGGTGTAGGGGTCGGCCACCCGCCTGAAGTTCGGATTCTGCGATTCGAGGTCGGTTGCGCCGGTCTGCTTCATCGGCATGAAAGGCAGCCCGCTGGCGCCGGCCTGTAAGCGGCTGATCATGCTGAAATGGGAATATTCCTCCCATTCCAGTTCACCGGCCTCCAGCGCCTCGCGTATCCGCCGCAGCGAGCCCACGCCGGGGTTGCCCATATAGGAAAAAATCACCTTGCGGGCGCAGCCTGCCGCCACCATCTGGTCATAGAGCAGATCGGGCGTGGCGCGGGCCAGCACCAGGTCCCTGAGGCCCTGCCGGATGATCTCATGCCCGGCGGCGAAGGGGATCAGGTGGGTGAACCCGGAAGCATAGACCAGGTCACCATCGTGCACATATTGGTGAATGGCGTCACTCAGAGAAGTTAGTTTAGAGTTCATTTTCGGTCCCAATCATCATTTCCCCGCTCGTCTTCCCGGGAATCCCGGCGCAGCATCGCAAAACGGGTGTTTTTGCGCCCTTTGGGTCGCAGAGAGTTCCAGAGCAGGAACCCCGCCAAAACCAGCGCGATCCCACCCGCCACCATGGCGAAGGCAGGGTGCCCGGAGCTTTCCGAGGCAATTCCCACGCCCAAAACGATGGCGCCAACCAGCCACAGCAGCAAGCCCAAGCGGGAAAACAAGTATCGGATCATCAATAAGGGTCAAACCGGATGGCAGACGGACTCGCCACCCGGTTCTGGATTTCAAATAGTTCTTGTCCTAGGCCCTTTGGACCAAGGTCTGGCTTTGTTCGTGCATGTAGAGCGGCAGGTAATAGAGACCGCCGGAATTCTTGCCGCTAGCGCCGGAGCCCTTCCACCCGCCAAAAGGCTGGAAGCCGGGCCAGGCGCCGGTGGTTGCGCCCTGCGGCCGATTGGCATAGACCACGCCCGCCTCAATATTATCGAAGAACCAGCCCACTTCCTCTTCCGTGCCATAGAAGCCGGCCGTCAGCCCATACTTGGTGTTGTTGGCCAGTTCCATCGCTTCCGTAAGACTCTTCACCGGGTGGATCATCGTGATCGGGACAAACATTTCCTGCTGCCAGAGCTTATGCGTGATCGGGACATCAACCACCACGGTCGGCTCGCAGAAGTAACCCTTGGCGAAGTCGCCCTCTGTCAGCACCTTGCCGCCGGTCAGGATCGTGCCGGAGGCTCGGAGTTCTTCGCAAAAACCCTGAAAATCCCGGTAGGCGGATTGGGTCACCACAGGCCCCATATAGGTATCCCGCTCGACCGGATCGCCGATCTTGAGGTCCTGGGTCAGCGCAACCACCCGTTCCACCAGCTGGTCATAGACTTCCTCTTCAACAAAAACCCGGGAGCAGGCCGAGCATTTTTGCCCCTGCAGGCCGAAGGCCGAACGGACGATGCCCAACGCGGCATCTTCGATATCCGCATTTCGGGAGACAATCGCCGGGTTTTTGCCACCCAGTTCGAGGATCGTCGGGCGGATGTAGTCACCTTTGGCGAAACTGCGGTAGATGCCCAGGCCAACTTCCAGGGAACCGGTGAAAGTGATCCCATCCACGTCCTTGCTTTCCACCAGGGCATTGCCAACGGTGGAGCCGGGGCCGGAAACAAAGTTCACCACGCCATCCGGGATGCCGGCCTGGCGGAAGCAGTCCACCAGCAAAGCCGTGGTCCAGGTGGTGATAGACGCCGGTTTGACCACCAGTGTGTTGCCGGCAGTCAGCGCCGCGCCGGAAGGGCCGATTGTCAGAGCTGCGGGGAAGTTGAAGGGGCTGATCACGACCCAAACGCCGTAGGGTTTGAGCACGGAGGTATTGGTGGAAACATAGCCCTGCAGCGGGTCCCTGCCCATCTTGGCGTGGTAGCCCTGGGCGGCTTCCATCTGGCTGCAGGCATAGCGGATCAGTTCCGCGGCCTCGGCCACATCGCCGAGGGCTTCCATCCGGTTCTTGCCGACTTCGAGCGTGATCACCGCGCCGATCTCGAACAAGCGCTGGTCGATAATATCGGCCGCTTTGCGCAGCAGGTAGACGCGCTCATCCCAGTTCATGCGGCTCCACTTGGGGAAGGCCGCCCGGGCCGCCGCGATGGCATCTTCGGCGTCCTTGATGCCGCCCTTCTGGAAGGTGGCCAGGTGCAGGTCGGTGTTGATCGGTGAGACCTCCCGGTATTTCTCCTCGGTGAAGCGTTCCTCACCGTTGATAAACATCGGATGTTCCTGCCCCAGTTTTCCCTTCAGGGTTTCCATCGCCTCGGCAAAGTGAGTGTGTAATTCTTCGGGCGGGTTGAACATGGTCGCATAAGTGAGCTTAAACGACGATTCTTGAGCCATAGGAATTGATTCCTCCTCAGTTGTTGGGTAAAAGTTTGGTTATGTCCAGATTGTATCACGTTTCAATTTTGGGAAATGAGTGCGGGATGAGGCGAATGGCGGTCTTGCCCCACCCCTGTGTCCCTCCCCGCAAGCAGGGAGAGGAATTTTTCATCAGGCCTTAGGGAAGCAAAACGCGCAGCCCATTTCAACACACGCAGGTCTCGCAACACCTGCCAGCGGATCGCCGGGTCGGAATCCAGCAGCCCATCCAGGACATCTTTGGAAAGCAGGGAAGAATCAGAAGGAAAAGATCGAGTTGTCATTTGAGGCTCCTCTGTCCAAATCTCCCTGGATTAACCAGCAAGACGGCACGATCAGGCGCTTCATTCAATGGGGTTTTTCTCTCGCCGTCCTCATCCCCCAGGACCCCGCAAAGACCTATCCATCCCAAAACGCGCCAGTCGTTTGCATTCCCCGCGCGTTTTCATTAAACTAATACCATGTCCAGCAAAAACCCCGTCTTCATCGGTGTTGAAATCCTGCACAGCGCAGGCCGCCTGCGCAAGGCCTATGTCTACGCCGCCCTGGATGCGGACCGGGAACTGTTGGCAATCGGCCAGGGGGATCAGGACGAAGTGTTGGCCTATCTGGGCGGCCAGGCCGCCGCGGTCGCGGCTGTCTGCGCCCCGCGCAGCCTCAAAACCGGCCCGGCGGAAAAAGCTGAGGCACAACTGGTGGAAGCTGGCTTCCCGCTGGAGACCACCCCCGGCACGCTGAAGGGCTGTCCCCGCTGGATGAAGGAAGGCTTCGACCTCTTCCGCCAGCTGGATGCCTTCGGCTATGCCCCCTTTCCGAACCCTGAGGCGGACCGGCTCTGCCTGGAAACCCGTGCAGACGCGGTCTTCTGGCGGCTGCTGGGCGGCAGGCTGCCCCTGCCGGATTCACTGGAAGGCCGGCTCCAGCGCCAGCTCATCCTCGCCGACCAGGACCTGCCCGTGCCGGATGCAATGGACTTCTTCATGGAAATCACCCGCTTCAAGCTGGTGCAGGGGGACCTGCCGCTCGAAAGCATCCACAGCACTGAGGAACTGAGTGCGCTCGCGGCCGCGCTGGTGGCCTGGCTGGCGGGCTGTGAGCCGGAACGCATTGACCTGCTGGGCGAAACCGGTGCTGGGCAGATCGCGCTGCCCAAAGGTCCATCCTCCACTCTGTAAATCCTTTCAGCTTGTATTCCCCTAGACGCCGGTCTATAATGACCTCATCCAATCAACCCAACATTTGACGGCTTTCACAGGCCGTTTCGAAAAGGATGGGAACAAAACTTATGAGCACAAGCAGGATTACAATCGGCGAACATGCCCGGGATTTCACGCTCGAAGACACCCAGGGGCGTTTCACCCGCCTTTCTGATATTGAAGGCCGGCAAGTCGTTTATCTGATCTTCAACCGCGGCTTTTCCTGACCCTTCTGCCGCCGGCACATGGCGCAGTTGCGCCAGGATTATGCCCAATTTGAAGCGCGGAATGTGGCCGTGATCGCGGTCGGCCCCGACTCGCTCAGCAAATTCAAGGATTACTGGCAGGAGAACGATCTGCCCTTCATCGGCCTGGCCGACCCGGAACAGACCGCCGCCCGCCGCTACGAACAGGAAATCAACCTCTTCAAGCTGGGCCGGATGCCCGCCCAGATCGTCATCGACAAGGCCGGGATCGTGGTTTACGCCCATTATTCAAATTCCATGTCGGATATCCCTGAAAATGTTGAGATTCTGAAGATTATTGATCAGATCAGCGGAGAAGCCGGCAGCTAAATCGTTTCCCTTTTTATTGGCAGCCAAAAGCAACAGCATAACTCAAAATATTCTCGTGGCCGGCGGGACGGGACGGACCGGGCGGATCATCGTCCGGAAACTGTTGCCCCAGGGGGTGATCTGCGCGATCGGCTCGCGCACGCCGGTCGGTCTCAACTGTCCCCGACGCGTGGACTACGAGAGCGTCGCCAATTTGGTGGATGCCGCCCAGGCCGCGGGCGTGGCGCGGTTCATCCTGATCTCATCCATCGCCGTCACCCAGCCCGAACACCCTCTGAACCGCTTTGGTAAGGTCCTACACTGGAAGCGGGAAGGCGAAAGGCACCTGGAAGCCAGCAACCTGGCCTTCACCATCCTGCGCCCCGGCGGGCTGACCGATACCCGCGGCAACACCCGCCAACTGACCTTCGATCGGGGCGACCGGCTCAGCGGGACAATCAGCCGGGCTGACCTGGCCGAAGCCTGCCTGCAAGCCCTGGCCCGCCCCGCCAGCGCCCGGATGACTTTTGATCTGGTGGAAAGCCAGGCAAAAGGGCCGCCGGACTGGGAAAGCTTGTTTGCGAGTTTAATTTGATTATTCTGAGAGGGAAATTTGATCTGGGACTATGAGAACCTGCTTGCCAGGCGCCTGATGCACTGGGCAGCCCTGCCCGCTCCATTCCGGCGGGAAGTGGTAGACGGCTTCCACAGTCTGGCCAGGCCGCACAACCCCGCGCTGGGCGAGGTGCTCGACCTGGTCGTGGATTTTAGAGACGAAATAAAGGAAGCGGCAGCTCAGACCTGAGGACTGAAGCGCATCGCCCGCAGGCCGTTGAGGGTCACCAGGAGGGAAACGCCCATATCAGCCATCACCGCCATCCAGAGCGGCGCATAGCCCAGAAAAGCGATCACCATCACCAGGGCTTTCACCGCCAGGCTGAAGATGATATTCTGCTGCACCAGCCGGTTGGCGAAACGGGACAGCTGAATGGCAAAGGGCAGTTTAGCGAGGTCATCGGCCATCAACACCACATCGGCGGTCTCCATCGCCTGAGCGCTGCCGCTGCCGCCCATCGCGATCCCCAGGTCCGCGGAGGCCAGCGCCGGGGCGTCGTTGATCCCATCCCCAATCATCGCTACAGAGCCAAATTCCTCCCGCAGAGCCGCAATCGCTTCCTGCTTGTCGCCGGGCAGCAGGTTCGAGCGCACGTCCGTCAGCCCGACTTTCTGCGCCGTCACCGCGGCCACGGTGGCGTTATCGCCGGTCAGCATGACGGTGTGTTTGTGCATGTCATTCAGCTGGCGCACCACGCCCTGAGCATCATCCCGCAGGGTGTCGGCCACCGCGATGAACCCGCGCACGTGGTCCCCGTCGCAGAGCAGCATGGTCGTACGGCCGCCCGCCTCGGCCGCTTCGACCCAGCCCTGCACCTCCGGCGGGATCTGATGTTCAGCTTCAAAGAGTCGCAGGCTGCCAATCGTCATCAGGCGGCCATTGACCCGCCCTTCCAATCCCAGCCCGCCGCGGGTATTGAGCTGTTCGGCCGCCGGGTAGCGGTTCTGCACCTCGCGCCTCCCGGCCTCGGCCGTGATCGCCTGCGCCAGAGGGTGGGTGCTGTGCCGTTCGAGGGCGTAAGCCAGGGCCATCAGGTCGTTGCAGGCGCTGCACTCCGCCTCGCCCACGCAGTCCAGGTCCCGGCTTTCCACGACCTGCGGCTCACCATGAGTGAGCGTGCCGGTCTTGTCAAAAGCAAAGGCGCCCACCTTTGAAAGCTGCTCCACGAAGATGCCGCCTTTGAAAAGCACCCCTTCCTTGGCCGCACGGGTCAGGCTGGCGACCATCGTCACCGGGGTGGAGATCACCAAAGCGCAGGGGCAGCTGATCACCAGCAGGACCAGAGCCCGCTGCAGCCAGCCCCGGGAGCCATCGGCCGGGTTAAGGAAAGTCCCGCCAAAGAAAAGCGGCGGGATCACAGCCACCAGCACCGCCAGGATCACCATCGCCGGGGTGTAATACTTGGCGAATTGGTCAATGAACTTCTGGCTCTTGGACTGGCGGTTTTGGGCTTCCGTCACCATCTGGACGATCCGGTTGAGGGTGCTATCGGCCACCAGCCGGGTCACCTCGACCACCAGCTGCCCATTGCCGTTCACCGTGCCGCTGAAGACCTCCTCGCCCCCCGCCTTCCAGACAGGCATGCTCTCGCCCGTGATCGGCGCCTGGTTGATATCGCTCTGGCCCTCCGCGATCACCCCATCCGCGGGGAGGCGGTCTCCGGCGCGCACCAGGATCCGGTCGCCAATCACCAGCTCCTCCACCGGCACCAGATATTCGTGATCCTCATGCAGCTTGATCGCATGGGTGGGGGAAAGCTCCTTCAGATTGGAAAGGGTACCGCGGGCGCGCTCGTTGGTGAAACCTTCCAGGGCTTCCGCGAGGTCAAAAAGCAGGATCAGGGAAGCCGCCTCGGCATATTCGCCGATCACCACGGCTCCAATCCCGGCCAGGGTCATCAGGAAATTGATATTAAAGGTATGGTTGATCCAGAGGTTCATCACCCCGTTGCGGGCGATCGGCCAGCCCGCCAAAATCAGGGCGGCAATCTGCAAGGTAATTGACACCCAGCCGGGCAGGCCCAGCCGGCCCAATAGCAGCGAGAGCAGCACCACGCCGCCCGCGATTAGAGCAAAGCGGGTCTCCTTGCTCTGCAGCAGATAGCGCCAAAAGCCCAGCACGGCGTTGGGTTCCTGCGCGGGTGGGTTCGCCTGCGGCTGATCCTCCGCCACGCCGTAGCCCAGGCGGGCGACCATCTTGCGGACCTCCTCCTCGGAGGCCGCGCCTTTGACGGTCAGCGTGCCATCAAAGAAGATAAGCTCGGCTTTCTCCACGCCCGGCAGGGAGGCAATCGAGCCTTCCAGCCCTTTGGCGCAATCCACACAGTCCAAACCTGTAATTTTCAATGTCAAATCAGCCATACCAGTATTCAACCTCAATCGTAAAGAATATGTTCCAGTGCTCGACACAAAACATCCCGGACATGGTCATCGGCCAGGGCGTAATAGACCTCGCGGCCATCCTTGCGGTAGCGTACAATGTCCAGACTGCGCAGCAACCGCAATTGGTGCGAGACGGCGCTCTGCGAGACGTCCAGATGCCCGGCCAGATCGCCCACGCTGCACTCGCCCTCGGAAAGCAGGGCCAGGATGCGCAGCCGGGTGGGGTCCGCCAGGGCTTTGAAGCTCTCCGCCATGGTTTGAATGGCCTCATCGCTTAATGTTTCACCATTTAATTTAAGTTGGATTTCTTTTACTGCGTCCATCGCAAATCCTTGATTATATGAGCACATACTCATGTATTATAAGCCATAAGGCTGCTTTGTCAAGCTCTCCCTGGGCATGTGTCCCCGGGAATGCTGCAATGTGGTTTTCCAGCCGTTTTGTTAAACCTTAATCAGAATTAGCCCCTACCGCCCGGAACTCAGCGCCTTCTTCCTGACAGAAGTCGCCGACGAACAGGGCCAGCAGCCGGGTGCCCTTCCAGAGCCTAGCGATCACAGCCACGATCAGGCCGATCCTGACGCCGTTCACCAGCCCCAGCAGCAGTTCGCGGCCCAGGGCCAGCCCGCGCACCGTCACCGTGAGGGTTTTGGGTGGCCGCACTGCCGCTGACACCCGCCACAATCGGGAAAAAAGCCGCAATCACAGCAACCTGGGCGATCGTATCTTCAAAGATGCTCAACACCGCTGAGGAGCTCAGCGCGGTCAGCAGGTTCAACACCAGCCAGGGCAGCCTTGTCTTCATCGTCGAATGGAGACGCACGTCCACCGGCTGCTCTTTGGGAACACCGCCCAGGCGGTGGATATCCTCGGTGGCCTACTTCCTCCAAAACCGCTTGCCGGATCAGTTCAAGCACTTCGTCAATATTATTGAAATCTTTGATCACCATGATTGCCTTCCGGCATGTCTAATCATTAAAGCATGAAAAAAAAGACCATTCCCAGGCTGGGAATGGTTTTCAAATATCTATCAGAACCTAAATCGTCATCATTCATTGCAGGTTAGCCTACGTCAAACCCCGGAAATTTGCTCGTTTAAGTTCTATTCTCGCGCCTGAAAGAGCTTAAACAATGCGGGGATGCGCATCACTTAGGTCTCTCAACAGGCGGGCGGGGTTTTCATCGCAGGGGGCATTCCCCCTGCTGAGAGCGACGGGGCTCCGCCGTAATTGGCAATGTAGCGGAAAAGTTCCGCCGTCAGCAGGGCATCGTCCGCGGCCCGGTGCGAGTTGGGCAGGGCAATGCCACAGGCCGCGCCGGCCGCCTCGAGCTTATGCATCCGGTAGCCCCGACTGCGGGTGCTCAGCTCGCCATAAAAGGCGGCATAGAGCTTCATCACGCAAAAGAAATGGCGGTCGTCCAGCGGCCAATCCAGCCAGTAACGCTCATGGGTCTGCTTCATCATCCGCAGGTCAAAATCCGCATTGTACATCCCCACCAGGCGGCCTTTGAGCACAGGTTCCAGCTCCGCCCAGGCGTCCTTCCACGAAGGCGCGCCCGCCACCATCTCCTCGGTGATATGGTGGATCGCCACCGCATCCGGCGGAATCGGGATGCCGGGTTTGAAGAGGGATTGGTAAAGGACCTTGCCATGCAGGTCCGCTACGCCAATCTCGATCACCACATCCTTCGCCGAAAAGCCGGTGGTCTCGGTGTCGATGAAGATGGGGTCATAGGCCAGAATCTGCCTGGCCCGCTCGATGGCTTTGAGTTTGGCGGTTGGAAACATGAGATTCCTTAAAAAGCTGTTGGGCGAAGTTCTGGAAGTTTACCACATCTGAGTAGGGGGAAGCCAGCCCACATTCAACCTTAGGGGGCAACCTGCCGCCGAGCAGGAGCCTTCACTTTGGGAAGGGAAGGAGTCATCAACGGCATGGGGGAGCATCAATATAACAAAAACCTCCCGAAATGAAGAAAGTTGTGAGGTGGAAATCCTCTAAACTTCCCCCTACCCCCTGCTTCGCAGATTCCCTTCCCCTTTCAAGGGAAAGGGCCAGGAAAGGGGTTGCTCTTCTTTAAGTTTTTCCCCAATCTCATCCAACACCTCAGACATTTCACCCAACACTTGCTCATTCGAAAATCGCAAGACCATATACCCCAATGCTGCCCAGGTGTCCTCGCGAAACCGATCATAATCTGTCTGTGTCAGGTGGATTTCCCCGTCAATCTCTATGATCCATTTTGCCTTCGGACAGTAAAAACCCACAATGAACAAGTAAACGATATGTTGTCTGCGCAACTTATAACCCGTAAGCTGCTTTCTTCGTAATTCTTCCCAAAGCAATGCCTCAGCCTGAGTTGGGAATTGCCGCATCTCCCTGGCGGCCTCAATTAGTCTGTGTTGCGTTTCCTTTGAAACAAATTGATCGATATCCAATTGAACCACCCTGAAAACTCTGAAAAATCAAACCCTGGGGCAAAAGTCAGAATTTACCACAGGCGCGCGGAAAAGCCGACCGTGGCCGTGGAGAGAAGGATTGAGAGTAGCATAGGGAAAATGATAGACGATTTATCAATGAGAGCTTATCATGGCGAGTCCCTTTTCAGAGACTCGGCAATCTTTGGTTTTCTTTTTTGGGGGTGCCAACCCACCCTTGTATAGCCTTCCAACGTGATAAATACGGGATTGCACAGCTTTTCTCGCAGTAACTGACATTATTTTTCAGAAGCCTTGATCTCCTTCACGTTCAATTGCAAAGTGCTGCGCCCGTTAAACTCGTTGACCTCGAAGCGGAAGGCGATATCCACCTTCTCCGGCATATCCGCCAGCCAATAGCCCTGGCGGAAGGCAATCGCGTCATAGCTATAGTCGCCCGCCTGCAGGAACAGCTTGAGATGGCTGGCCTCCCGCCCCACCGTCCGCACGCTGCGGACGATCACATTCCGAGCGACAAATACCGGTTCGGGGTTCTCCCGTCCGGTCGGCTCCAGCTTGTGCAGATCCTCTAAAATGCCGGGGATATACTTGGGCTCCAGATTCTCCAGCTTAATCTCCCGGTCGATCACCAGCTCCGGCAGCAGTTCCAGCTCGCCCAATTGCTCGGCCACCATCTGCCGCATCCGTGCCACCAAAGCGTCCACATCCTCATTGCGCACGGTGAAGCCCGCCGCGGCGGAATGGCCGCCATGCCGGACCAGCAAATCCGCGCAGGCATCCAGCGCCTGGGTGATGTGAAATTCGGGGATCGAACGGCAGGAGGCCACGGTGAATACCTCACCCTGGTGCGCCACGATTGACGGGCGGTAATAGGATTCCACCAGCCGGGAGGCTGCCAGCCCCACCACGCCTTCATTGAAGCGCGGGTCAGCCGCAAAGAACAGCATCGCTTCCGGGTCCTCAGCCAGCACCCGCTCGGCGGCCAGCTCGCGGATCTCGCTGGTCATGTCTTGCCGTTCGCTGTTGACGGTGTCCAGCTGCTGGGCCAGGCGGCCCGCCTCAAAAGCAGTATTGGAGACCAGCAGTTCAAAGGCTGTCCGGGCCGATTCCAGCCGCCCCGCGGCGTTCAGGCGCGGCCCCAGCTGAAAGCCGAGGTTGCCCGCGTCGCATTTGGAAATATCCACCCGCGCCACCTGCGCCAGGGAATAGAGACCCTGCCGCGGGGTTTTGCAGATCTTCGCCAGACCTTTGCGCACCAGCATCCGGTTCTCGCCTTTCAGCGGGGCCAGGTCCACCACAGTGCCGAGCGCGACCAGGTCCACCCAGCCTTCCGCATCCACCCCGCTCACCGGATACTTACCAAGATAGGCCTGAACCAGCTTATAGGCCAGACCCACCCCCGCCAGATATTTCTCCGGATAAAGGTCATCCCCCTGCTTGGGGTCAATCACGGCGACCGCCGGGGGCAGCTGCGCGCCGGGGTGATGGTGATCGCTGACGATCACGTCCATGCCTAACTCATTCGCCAATTTCACTTCACCGATCGCACGCACGCCGCAGTCCACGGTGATCACCAGG
This sequence comes from Anaerolineaceae bacterium, assembly GCA_011620555.1. GTDB lineage: Bacteria > Chloroflexota > Anaerolineae > Anaerolineales > Anaerolineaceae > Brevifilum. The sequence continues at coordinate 21,556 of WOYY01000050.1, forward strand.
CTCACCTTTTCAGCGGCCAGTTTGCGCATGGCCTCATCGTTCAAGCCATACCCCTCGTCAAAACGGTCCGGGATATACGGCCGCACTTCCACGCCCAGTTGAGTCAGGAATTCCACCATCAGCGCGGTCGAGGTGACCCCGTCCACGTCGTAATCGCCATAGACCGCGACCTTCTCGCCCTTCTCAACAGCATCGTGCAGCCTCTCCACCGCGAGCGCCATGCCCTTCAACAGGAAGGGGTCCGTATCAAAGTTGACCCGGCCGTCAATGAAAGCGGCTGCCGACTCCCGGTTTTCATAGCCGCGGTTATAGAGCAGCTGCCGCAGCAGAGGTGAAAAATCACTGAGTTCCTGGGAGATATCGTTTGGGATGGGGTGCTGCACCCGCCAGCGTTTTGGCAGAGGGCGATGTTCGGTGGCAGTTGGCATAAGGCGGCTTTCTGGCAAGAATAAATTCAAGTGATAGAGGGATTATACCCGATGGCGTAAGCGCCTTTGTCTCCTTAATCCCCTCCCGCGCCAGATTTTCCTCGTTACCCAACAATTCACCCCCAAAAGCCCCCTGTAGGTCAGATGCGCTACGCGGCATGTGGCCATGCCGTCATTGTGCGCTCCAATATAATGCCCCCTAAGCGACAATCGTATTCGAAAGCTTGTCATCTTGGAAGTAATAAACAATACCAGCTCATGATATTGTGGTCGCCCACAGAGGGGCGACCCTACAAACTATTTCAACCCATAAGAGCAAGTTTACGTGCCCAACAATCATTCTATTCTCGCATCAAAGCAAAGTGGTAATTTGCAATATCCATATTTTTTGTGAGTGTCCCCCATTACCCCACATTGCGCCCCCAAAGCGCGTAAAAGCCGTTAAAATAGGTACACTTATGACTAAATTGGACCCCTCCCTCCCATTGGACCAGGTGTTGGTCGGCGACTGCCGGCAGATCCTGGCCGACCTGCCCGAAGACTCCGTCGACCTGATCTTTGCCGACCCGCCCTACAACCTCCAGCTGGAGGGCGAGCTTTGGCGCCCCAACCTGACCAAGGTGGACGCGGTGGATGATGATTGGGACCAGTTCGAGAGTTTCAATCAATATGACCAGTTCACGCGGGAATGGCTGACGGCCTGCCGGCGAGTGCTCAAGCCCACCGGCACGCTCTGGGTGATTGGGTCTTACCACAACATCTACCGGGTGGGGAAGATCCTGCAAGACCTCAAATTCTGGGTCCTGAACGATGTGGTCTGGGTCAAGGCCAACCCCATGCCGAATTTCCGCGGCGTGCGCTACACCAACGCCCATGAGACCCTGCTCTGGGTGCAGAAGGAAAAAGGCGCCAAATACACCTTCAATTACCATGCCATGAAAGGCCTGAACGATGACCTCCAGATGCGCAGCGACTGGTATTTCCCGATCTGCACTGGCGGCGAACGCCTGAAGGATGAGGACGGCGAAAAAGCCCACCCGACTCAGAAGCCGGAGGCTTTGCTCTACCGGGTGATCCTCTCCAGTTCGAATGTCGGCGATGTGGTCCTCGACCCCTTCTTCGGCACGGGCACCACGGGTGCGGTCGCCCGCAAGCTCCACCGGCATTTCATCGGCATCGAAGTGGACGAAAAATATGCCCGGCTGGCCAGCCAGAGGGTCCACGATGTGGTCCAATTGGAGTTCGATCCGCCGATCTACGTCACCCCCAATCCGCGCCACCGGCAGCGGATCCCCTTCGGGCGGCTGGTGGAAGATGGTCTGCTCCAGCCCGGCCAGATCCTCTATTACGGCCAGAGCGGCGAAGAAACCGCCCAGGTGCTGGCGGATGGTCAGCTGGCCTTCAACGGGCACCGCGGCTCGATCCACAAGATCGCCAAAGAGATCCGCAGCGGCCCGGGCAACGGCTGGAAACTATGGTATTACCTGGATGAGGAAACCCAGGAGCGCAAACCGATCGACGTCCTGCGGGAACGCATCCGGCAGCAAACCTCCCAAGAAATCAAACCGGCAGGGGCAGCCTGAACCCATCGCCCAAACCGGACCCTATCAAAAGGAAAAATCAATGGCAGACAAAACCTACACTCAATCTCCCTGGGACCTCAGCGACCTCTTCTCCGGTGTGGATGACCCCAAGATCGAAACCACCTTTGACGAGATCAACCGAGGCCTGGATGCCTTCGAGACTTATCGGGAGCAGCTCACCCCCAAGATCAGCACCGACCGCTTCATGGAGATCATCAAAACCTACGAACAGATCTTTCGCAAGATGCTCCAGCTCGGCGGCTTCGCCGAGCTGAAATTCTCCGCCGACACCCAAGACCAGAACGCCCAGGCGCTGGTCGCCCGGGTCACCCAATTCCAGGCCGAAGCCTCCAACAAGACCCTTTTCTTCAACCTCTGGTGGAAATCCCTGGAAGATCAGGACGCCCAACCGCTGCTGGACGCCTCCGGCGATTACCGCTACTGGCTGGAAACGATCCGCAATTTCAAGGATTTCACCCTGAGCGAACCAGAAGAGAAGATCGTCAACATCAAGGACGTGACCGGCTCCAACGCCCTGAACATGCTCTACGACTCGATTACCAACCGCTATGTCTTCAAGCTGACCGTGGACGGCGAAGAGGTAGAAATGACCCGCGGCGAGGTCTCCGCACTGGTGCGCGATGCCAACCCCGACCTGCGGGCCAAAGCCTATCAGGAGCTCTTCCGGGTCTATGAAGCCGACGCCCCAATCCTCGGCCAGATCTATCAGGCCATCGCCCGGGACTGGCGCAACGAGAACATCACCCTGCGCGGCTTCAAATCGCCGGTGGCAGTCCGCAACCTGGCCAACGACATCCCCGACTCAGTGATTGAGACCCTGCTCGATGTCACCCGCCAGAACACCAAGCACTTCCAGCGCTTTTTCCAGCTCAAAGCCAAAAGGCTCGGCATGGCAAAGCTTCGCCGCTACGACATCTACGCCCCGGTCGCACAATCCGATAAGACCTACAGCTATGACGAGGCCGCGAAGATCGTTCTGGAGTCCTTCAACGAGTTCCATCCCAAGTTCGCGGGCCTGGCCCAGCAGATCCTGGATGCCAACCACATCGACAGCGAGATCCGCAAGGGCAAGATGAGCGGCGCTTTCTGCGCCACCATCACGCCGGACCTGACTCCCTGGGTTTTGCTCAACTACCAGGGCCGCCCGGATGATGTCGCCACCATGGCGCACGAACTGGGACACGGGATCCACTCCCTGATGGCGCAGGACCACACCGCGTTCACGCAGCACGCCTGCTTGCCGCTGGCCGAAACCGCTTCGACCTTCGCAGAGATGATGCTGGTGGATAAACTCCTCAAGGAAGAGACCGACGAAGCTGTCCGGCGGGACCTGCTTTATCGCCAGATGGACGATGCCTTTGCCACCATCCTGCGGCAGACCTACTTCTCGATGTTCGAGCAGACCGCCCACGACCTGATCGCCAAAGGCGCCCAGGTGAACGACATCGCGGATGCCTACCTGGAAAACCTCAAGAGCGAATTCGGCGACGCCGTCGAGATCTCCGATGAGTTCCGCTGGGAATGGGTGATGATCCCCCACTTCTACGGCATGCCCTTCTATGTCTACGCCTACGCCTTCGGCCAACTGCTGGTGCTCTCGCTCTACAAGCAATACCAGGCGGAGGGCGAGTCCTTCAAACCCCGCTATATGCAGATCCTGGCGGCGGGCGGCTCGATTGCCCCGGTGCAGCTGCTGGCCAACGCCGGGATTGACGTCACCACCGCCGAGTTCTGGCAGGGCGGCTATGACGTGATTGACGAAATGGTCACCACCCTGGAAAACATGGACTAAGCCAACAAGTCTCACACAGCCCCGGCCCAAATGCCCGGGGCTTTTTTATTTGCTCTGTCCCACCATTTCCCCTGACCTTTCTGCACCTGGTCTTCGGCCACCGCACGGTGGAAGAGCTGCGCGAGATCCACATGGATTGCGCGGCCCAAAACGAGGAAACGGCCAACCTGATCAACGCCCTCTTCCCAAAGAAGCCCTCCGAGGTGTGGGCGATCTCGTGAGGTGTAGGGCGGGTGGCAACCCACCAACGGTGTCATAATGGCATAAAAAAGTCACGCAGGTTCGGCCTTTCGGCCTCACCATGCATGACCGACCTCTGTCTTAAAAACACGAGCCGTAAACCACCTAAGCGGCTGCGCGGCGCGTGACCTGTATCACCAAAAACCCGGGGCTTAGCCTCCCGGGTT